>JBCCDN010000039.1:0-23427 GCA_039030755.1 Planctomycetota bacterium
CGGGAGAATTTGGTCGGCATCGTTGAGTTCGAGCTCAAAAAAGTGTTCAGCCGCCTCGACGAACGGAACATGGCCCTGCAGGTCGATCAGGCCGCGAAGGACTTCCTGATCGAGAAGGGCTACAACCCCGACTTCGGGGCTCGTCCGCTGCGTCGTGCGATCGAGCAGTATGTCGAAGACCCGCTGTCCGAATCGATCCTCCGCGACGAATTCCGCGAGGGTCAGGTCGTCAAGGTGACGAAGCTCGAAGACAAGGAGCACCTGTCGTTCAATGCGGAAGACCTGCCCAAAGAGGAATGCGGCGAAGACGAATCGACCGCCGAGCCCGAAGCTGCGGGCGCGGGCAATGGCGGCGAATAACGTCCAACGCAAGGGTCCGAAAACCCAAACGTCGCTCGTTGCATAATCGATTTGATCCAACCAAAGCACCCACCGGCCCACTGGCCGGTGGGTGTTTCCCTGAAAGCTTGGGTTTACCTGGGGTTCGCCTGAATCCTTCGGAACCAAAGGCCGATTTATCCCTTACGGATAACCGTGGGTGCGGTTGTCAATTGAAGCTCGACCCGTATTTTTATCGGCCTCAAGGTCGAAGAGCGGAAAGTAAACAACGATGAATCAGGAATTTCTGGACCGCGTTTTGAGTTCAAAGCGATTGCCGTCTCTGCCGGCCATCGCGCTGGAAGTCATTGAACTGGTCAAGCGCGACGACGCCGATATCAAGCAGATCGCCGCGACCATTCAGAACGATCCTGCCCTATCGAGCAAGATTCTCAAAACCGTGAACTCAAGCTTTTACGGTCAGGCGTATTCGATTTCGACGGTCAGCCACGCGCTGGTTGTCTTGGGTTTAAAGGCCGTGAAGACGCTCGCGCTTGGTTTCTCGTTGGTGAACAATCTGAAAGATAATGGCAGCGAAGGTGGTGACTTATTGGCGTTCTGGAAGCGGAGCCTGCTCAGTGCGACGGCCGCGAAGCAGTTTGCCGAGAAGCTCGGTTTGCCCGAAGCCGAAGAGGCATTTCTGGGCGGGTTGCTTCAAGACATGGGCATGCTTGCGATGATCCAGACGCTTGGGGCGGAGTATGACGATCTACTCGACAACGTTACCGGAGGGCATTACGCGCAGGTCGAGGCCGAGGTCGAAGCGTTCGAAGGCGATCACGCGGAGATTGGCGCAGCGTTGGCGGAGTCTTGGAAGCTTCCCGAATTGCTCGTGTCGGCGATCCGGTTCCACCTTGACCCCGAGCCGGCGGATTTGCCGAGTAAAAAGCTGGCGCGTTGCGTGGCGTTGGGTGGCCGTGCGGCGGAGGTATTTATGGCCGCCGACTGGGGCGACGACAAGGCCAAAGCGCAGATGCTTGACGGGTTCCGTCGTCGTTCCGAGGCTTGGTTCGGGTGGGAGCCGGACGAGGCGGAGGCGATGCTCGGCGAGATCCATAAGCAGGCACAGGAAATGAAACGGCTGTTCGAGTTGCCCACCGCCGACATGGGGAACCCCGATGCGATTCTTGCACAGGCGAACGAGGCGCTGCTGGCGATCTCGATGGAAGCGGTGCAGGAAAGCGTCGAACTCGAGAAACAGAACGCGCAGCTCACCGAGGACGTGTACACCGACACGCTGACGCAGGCCGCCAATCGGCGGAAGTTCAACGAGTTTCTCGCGGATCAGTACGAAGCCTGCGAGAAGACCGAGGCACCGATCAGCGTGGCGTTCCTCGACGCGGATCACTTCAAGAAATTCAATGACACCTACGGCCACCCCACGGGTGACCGCGTGCTGGTCACGCTGGCGGCGACGCTGAAGAGCGTGTTCGGTGAACAGGGGCTTGTTTGTCGCTACGGCGGCGAAGAGTTTGCGATCATTCTTCCGCGGCTGGATCGCAAGGAAGCGGCGAAGTTGGCCGAGTCCGCCCGGTGTGCGATCGAAGCGGCGCCCATCGAGTCCGACGAAGGCGAAGAGTTGCACATCACCGCGAGCATTGGCGTGGCGTGTCAAGAAGGTGGCTTCTTCAAGTCGCCCGAGCAGCTCGTGAAGGCCGCGGACAACGGCGTCTATGCCGCCAAGAAGTCCGGCCGAAACGCGGTGCGGGTTTTTGTTCCTCGGACCGCAAAACGGTCGGCCGCCTAACCGATCGCGTCGGCGTCAATCGCCGATTTGCCAGGCCTCGCCCGGTTCCACAACTTTGGTTTCAATGCCCGCCGGTTGGAAGTCGCGAACCTCCTGGGCGTGCGTATCAAAGGTTCCCCAGTGCATCGGCACGGCGAGCTTGGGGGCGATGAGTTCGGCGGCTTTGCCGGCGAGCTTGGCGGACATCGTGAGCCGGCCGCCGGCGGGCAGCAGCGCGACGTCGGGGTGAGCGAGTTCCCCGATCATCTGCATATCGCTGAACAGGGCGGTATCCCCGGCGTGATAGATCGTGACGCCGGAGCGGCCGACGCGTTCAAAGTGGATCACGAAACCGCAGGCGACGCCCAGATAGGTGCCTTCGTAGCTGCTGCTGTGGACGGCGGGCGTGAATGCGACGTGGCCGAAATCCGTAGGCACCGAGCCGCCGGGGTTGCCGGCCAAGCAGTCTTCGAGCCCCACCTGGTCGTCGAGGTATTCGCCGATTTCAAAATTCGCAATGCAGGTGGCTTGGCAGCGTCGCGCGATGGACCAGCCGCCGGGGTTGAAGTGGTCGGCGTGGCCGTGGGTGAAGGCGAGGTAATCGCAGTCGATGTCGTCGGGGGTGTGCTTGGCCTTGGGGTTGCCGGTGAGGAACGGATCGACGCAGAGGCGTCCCCGGTCGTGCCCGTCATCGAAGAGGAAACCGCTGTGGCCGAGGTAGGTGATGGTCAGTGGCATGTCGCCAGCGTAGCCCGCCGTGGCCGGCGTCGCAGCGCGGCGAGGCCGATCAGGCTCACGAGGGCCGAGGGTTCGGGGACGGCAAAGCCGGTGAAGTCGGGGGCGTTGAACGTGTCGCCCCAGTTGTTGAGTACGAGGTTCAGGTCGGCCTGCTCCACGACGCCGTTGCCGCTCATATCGCCGGTGCTCCACGTGCCGGCCTCGCCCCAGTTGTTCAGGACCGCGTTGAGGTCGCCCTGTTCGATTTGGCCGTTGAGGTTGGCGTCGCCGGGAAGGGCTCGGGTGAGCAGGACGGCGTTGCCCTGGTCGAATGCGTTGACGCGTCGGGTGATCGCCAACGCTTCGCCGACGCCGATGATCGGGTCGAACAACACCTCGTCAAAGAAGCCGTTGATGTTGTTGCCGCTGGTGTCGCTAATCAGCTCGATCGATTCGTAGAAGTCTGGCGTGAAGTTGAGGTTGACGTCGATGCCGCCGGCGAGGTTGAAAGTGCCGGTGCCGATGATCTGGTCGAAGTCGGAAGCGCTGTTAACGTCAAAGGTGAGGGTGCTTTCGCTGCCCTGGGTGAAGGTACCCGTGTTGCTGACCGTACCCACGTTCGAGCCCGCCGGGTTGAAGTCGTCGTTGTTCGCGAACGTGCCGCCCGTGATATTGAGCGTCCCGGCGATATCGAGGCTCGAGCCGTTCTCGTTGGTGAACGAGCCGCTGGAGATGAGGGTCGAGCCGGCGTCGACGGTGATGCTTGCCCCGGCCTGGCTGGTGAAGTCGCCGCCCCCACTGCCGCTCAGGAACAGCGTCGCGCCGTTGGCGGCGATGAGACTGCCCTGGTTGACCATGCCGTGGGTGACGCCGGGGTCGAGGGTGAGAGTTTCGCCGGTGACGTTGGCCTGGATGACGCCGTTGGCGGCGTTGACGATGCCGAGGGTGTTGACGCCGACGTTGCCGGAGCCCTGAATGGTGTTGTCGGCGTTGGTCCAGACGGTTTGGACGCCGCCGTTGCCGTCGAAGATCTGGGCCTGTCCGGTGCCGGCCGTGGAGTTGAGGTTGATGGTGCCGCCGCCGGTGAGGGTGGTGGTGTTGTTGAAGCCGAGGCGTGCGTTGCTGGCCCCGGGGGTCAATGTGATGATGCCTTGGTTGTTGAGGCTGTCGAAGTGCTCGAGGTCGGTGTTGTTACCGACGTTCAGGGGCGTGCCGGCGGCGACGGTGACGCCCCGGAAGAAGATGTTTTGCCCTTCCACGGTGCGGTGCACGCCGCCGGCGGTGGCGGTGAGGGTGCCGCCGATGAGGCTGGTGTTGGTGGTGTATTCGACGGCGGAGTCCGCGCCGTTGGCGGCGATCGTGCCGCCGGTGTTGACGAAGTCGCCGCCGCCGGTGCCGGTGAGTTGCAGGATGCCGCCGTTGGTGGCTTGGGCCGTGCCGGCGTTGGCGTTGCCGTTGGTCGCGCCGGGGTTCCAGGTGAGGACTTGGCCGGTGACATCGGCGGAGATCAGCCCGCCGGCTTCATTGACGAGGCCCAGCGAGTTGTTGCCAAGGTTGCCGAAGCCGGCGATGGTATGGCCGGCCTGCTGGGTTTGGATGTCTTGAGCGCCTGCGTTGTCGCTGAGGGTGCCGCCGGCGAGGCGGATGAGGCCGTCGCCCGAGATGGTGGTGGCGGCAAGACGGAGCGTGGAGCCGGCGTTGATGACGACTTCGCCGTCGTTGTCCAGGTCGGTCCCGTTGATCGTGAACGTGCCGCTGTTGAGCAGCAGGCGGTTGAGGTCAGCGGTGCCCGAATCGTCGAGGTCGAGATCGAGGATCGTCCGCGTGCCCGAGTTGCTGACGTCGACGCCCGAGCCGGGGGCGGTCGGGTTGGCGATGACGACGTCGACGTTGGCGGGGATGAGGCCGGTGTCCCAGTTGCCGGCAAGGCCGAAGTCGCCGTCGCCGTTCACGTCCCAAAAGGTCTGAGCGGTCGCGGAGCCGAGGACGCAGGCGGCGAGTAGGGTGGCGGTGGATAGGGCGGTGCGCGACCCGGCCGCGCGGGACATCAACGTTAACTCTCTCGGATTCATCGAACTCACTCCGTAATTAGCGCGACAGCGCGGTAAAGGTTATGGGTGGACAGACTCACCCAAGGACCAGTCTAGAGGCTCGCATCGTTCAAGAAAACCATCATTTTGAATCCATGGACCTGAGGGCGTGGAAAGCAGACGATTCGAGAAAAACCAGCTCTCGATGATGAGCGTCGCGCAAAGATTCCCCATTTTTATCGTTTTGCGGCAACTCCTTAAGGGAATTTACCGATAATTCTAATGCCGCAGGGCACGCGACGTCGCGACTGCCTGGGGGGTCTCACCTCATGGGGGAGTGGGAGCGATTTGATGGAAAGTGTTGTTGTTGTCGAACCGGTGGTGTTGGTCCGTGAGCTATTGGCCGGACTCTTGGAGTCTGCGGGCTATTTGGTGTTTGCCGCGGCCGACCTGAACGAGGCGACGGAGTTGGTGGCCGGGGTGGCACCGTGTCTGCTAATTCTTAGCGCCGAGGCGGATGTCGCGACGGGCTTCGCCGGCATCGTGGGGCTTTGGTCATCGTCCGATAAACGTCGGCCGCTCTTGCTTCTGCACGACGCATCCCAGGCCGCCGCCGTGGAATCGTTGCTCGCTACCGGACCGGGCGCTGCCGTGGCGATCGAGACGTTTGATCGCCAAACCTTCCTGGCGCGGTGCCACGAACTCGCCCCCGTGTCGGCGGCTTGTACGGCCACACCGACGCCTCAGCCTGCAACGCTGACGCCCAAGCCGGCGTCCACGCCGCCGCCCGTCGTCCGCGCAGCAACGCAAACGCCCTCCAAGTCCTCGCCTCCGCCGGCTCCTACCGCGCAAGGGCCAGCAACCCAGATCGACGAAGTCGGCTTGCTCAAAACCCTCAGCCCGGTGGTGAATCGCGATGCGGTCGATGAAGCCACCGCCCGTGGCGTGATGCTCCCGCTGGACGCGAAGGTCACGACGCACGTCCAGCAAGCCCTCACCTCGGAGGCCGCATCACCGGCGGAACTTTGCCGCGCTATCGCCCGAGACGGCGCGCTCACTCTGCGCGTCCTCGCCGCCGCGGGCGCCGCGTCGGCCGGTCAGCGTCAGCCCGTCGCGTCGTTATCGGTGGCGATCGATCGGATCGGGAAAGCCGGCGTGGCCGCGATCCTTTCCCAAGCCCAGGAGGACACACCGCTGGTCGAGGCCTGCGAAGCCTTTAGCCAAACGCTCGCCCGCTGCAACTTGGATCGCCGTGCGACTTGGCGTCATGCCCATGCGGTCGCGCTCATCGCCGGCGAAGTCGCGCGTCTTACGGGCGGGTCGGCCGAGTCGGTGCAAGCCGCCCGGACCGCGGGTTGGCTTCACGATCTCGGACGGCAGGTGATGGCCTTCACGCTGACCGACGGATACGCCGAAGCGTGCGAAGCCGCTGTGGCGCTCGGCCTTCCGCTCACGGCGGTCGAGAACCAGATGATGCTCGATCACCACGGGCAGCTGATGGAGAAGTTGCTGCGTAGCCTCAAGCTCGCGCCGGCACTCGCGACCGCCATCGGCTGCCACCAGTTTCCGCTGATCGAAGCCCGGAACCTCGCCGGCAAGCACTTTCAGGAAACCATCACGCTTGCCATCGCCGACCGCTACGCCGCCGCCCTAGGCACCGGCGACCCCATCGCCGACCCGCTGCAAGGCCTCGAGCATCACGCCGCCGCGCTCAAACTCGACGGCGCCAAGCTCGCCGCCAGCCTTGAAGCCTGCCGTAAGCAGCTCGATCAAGACGTCGCCGCGTTCAGCAAGCTGGTCAGCGAAGCGCTGCCCACCGATCCGCCTTGGTTGGCCACGCTGGACGCGGGGGTTCGCCAAACCCTCGGCATCGTGTTCATCGGCAACGACGCAAAGAACGATCCGTTTGCCGTGCTCGCCCGCCAATTCGGGGTTGCCGCCGAGATCAAACCCAACGTCGCCATCGTCCGACTGACCAACGTCCGCGATCGTGATCCGCTCACCGGCAAACTGCGCGGCTGGGAGTTCGAGCAGGGGGTGAGCCGGTTGCCCCTGCTGCTCGTGTCGCCCAAGGGCAACCTCACGCTTGAAGACAGCGCGATGAACGGCCGGGCGGTGCAATGCCTGGCCGAACCCGTGCTCCCGCGTCAACTCGCGTCCGCCCTGAACGCATTACTCCAGACCGACGCAGCCGCCCCCGCCCAAGCAGCGTGATGCGTTACACCATTGCCGCCGGCTCAGCCCGAGTCCGCAGGTGATCCAGCACGTTCATGAAATTGATGTATGCGTCATACGGCGACGCGTACGGGCTGAAATACTTGTGCACCTCGCCGTCGGCATAGAACTTGGTGCACATGTAGTAGAAGTGGTCCGACGTCGTGAGCTTCCGCCAATCACGCAGAAGCGCCTCGCCCTCGCCACGCTCCGTGTCGCCGGATGACACCAACGCTCGCTTGACGGCCGCCTCGAGTTTGTACAGCTCGCCCGCGGCGTTGGTCTGCATCGCGTTCCCCAGCCACGCCGACGCGTCCCGCTCGGTATCTGCCCAACTGACCACCGACTTGCTCTCCACCGACCCTTGCGGATCAAACTCGTCCAACACTTCCGACGGGGTCAGCATCGGCACGCCCACCTCGATCAGCGCCCGGGGCAGCCCCGAGAGGAAATCAAAAATCCCCGTCGGTTCCCACTGATGCTCGCCGAACGTCTCGAAATCCATGAACAACCCGACCACATCGCCCGGCTCGTCCGCGACCCAGCCCGCGTATTTCTCAGCCGTCAACGGATAACCCGGCCAACCCGGGTCCGAAAAACGAAACGCGATGTCGTCGCTGAGCCGGTGATTTTTCAGCAGCACCGACATCCCCGGCGCCGCCCCCGAGCGATACACGTGATTCGCGGTTCGACCCTGCAAAATCGAATCCGCGCCTTCGCAAAGCACGCCTAAGAACCGCCCATCTTTGAGTAGCCGCGTCGCGAGGGCGTCGTTGTAAATCAGTTCGGTGTTTCGGAACACGCTGGGCCGTTGGCCAAACAAATCGTCCATGAGTTCATGGTGCAGCGCAACCTGCGCATCGAATTCATCGTCGCTGAACAGGTGAGCCAGGCTGTGATGCGAGGTCTCGGTGAGAAACTCGACGCAGCCGGTTTCCGCGAGTTTTTGGAGCCACTCGATGACCTCCGGCGACCAGCGTCGGCATTGCTCGATCAGCGAGCCGGTCACTGAAAGCGACAGGCGGAAGTCGCCGCCCGTGCGGATGGCCAGGTCGTGCAGCCGACGCAGCCCCGGTAGGTAGGACTTGCTCGCGACCTTGCGGAGGATCGCCGCATTGTTCGTGTCGTCGAAATAATCCGACGCCGCGTCGAACACGGAATACCGTCGCAAGCGGTCGGGTTGATGCAGTTGGAAGTAGAAACACACCGCGGGCATGGCGTCGTCCTGATCGGCCGGGTGAACAAAGCGAGGGCGTCCGTGAAGTGCAGTCTAGATCGGTGACGCGATGCGTGTGGCAATCAGCCCACTGGGTCGATCTTCTTCCCGGGGGCTTTCCGGGGAGCGGCCGAGCCGATGGGCGACACGATGATCCGCGCACCGCGGCGGAACATGACATACGCGTAGATCCACGAGCCCATGACCGCCAGCCGATTGCGGAACCCCACGAGGTAGGCGATGTGCACGAACATCCACGCCATCCACGCCATGAAGCCCTTCATCTTCCAACCGCGGATCAGCGGCAGATCGCCCGTCCACGCGACCGCCCGCTTCCGGCCAATCGTTGCCATCATGCCCTTGTCCCAGTACTCGAACGGCTCGTTGGTTTCGTCGCCTTCGCTGCGGGCGATCTGACGTTCGAGCCGGGCCTCGATGAGCTTGGCGACGTGCTTGCCCATTTGGATCGCCGCGGGCGCGACGCCGGGCACGGGCTCGCCGTCCTTGTCCGTGATCGCCGCGATGTCACCGACGAAAAACACCTCGGGGTGACCGCGCGACGCCAGCGACAAATCTGCGTCCACCGGCACCCGCCCGCCGCGCGACAGCTCGATCCCGCACCCATCCGCGACGCTCTGCGTAATCGGGTTGGCCTTCACGCCCGCGCCCCACAGCACGTTCCGCGTATCGATCCGCTGCCCGCTTTTGAGCATCACATGGTCGGGCTGAACCTCCACGACGCGGTCGCTGAAAATAATCTCCACGCCCAGCGATTCGAGCTGCTCCTTCGCCGACGCGCTCAAGTCGTCGGGGAACTCCTGCAAAATACGGTCCTTGGAATGCACGAGGATCACCCGCGCCTCGGCCGGGTTGATCCGCCGGAAGTCTTTGCGGAACACCCGCCGCGCCAACTCCGCCATGGAGCCCGCCAACTCCACGCCCGTCGGCCCGCCGCCAACGACCACGATCGTCATCAGCATCTTCTGTTCCTGCGGATCGATGGCGGTCTCGGCCTTCTCAAAACTGCTCAGCACCCGCCGACGAATCCGCATCGCGTCGTCCAACGTCTTCAGGCCCGGCGCGTGCTGCTCCCAATGCTCGTTGCCGAAATAGCTCTTGACGCCGCCCATCGCGCATACCAAGTAGTCGTACTTCAAGGATCGCTCACCAAAGTTCACCTCGCGTCGCTTGAGGTCGATCGATCGTGCCTCGCCCATCAGCGACACCACCTTGTCCCGGTTGCGGAAGATCGACCGCACCGGCTCCGCGATGTCCGGCGCCGAGAGTCCCGCCATCGCGACCTGATACAGCAGCGGCTGGAACAAGTGGTGGTTCTGCTTGTCCACGACCGTGACGCGCGCGTTCCCCCGGAACGACTGGCAAAACGTCAGCCCCGCAAAACCGGCCCCCAACACCACGATGTGCGGCAATCCCCGAAGCGGCTCGGGCACGTGCATGTCTTCCATAGCGGCGTCTCCTGATCGAATCCCCACCACACTAGAACGCCCGCACGCTTCCCGCGCGGAGAGCGGACCCACGACACTTATACTCCCCGGCTCGCTCCAAACTCCAAGCCCAACCACCATGACCGCTTCCGCTAACGACATCCGCCAACAGTTCATCGACTTCTTCGTCGACAAGCACGGCCACGCCAACGTCCCGTCCTCGCCCGTCGTCCCCCACGACGACCCGACGCTGCTGTTCGCCAACGCGGGCATGAACCAGTTCAAGCCCTACTTCCTAGGCACCGAGCAACCACCGACGCCGCCGCGTGCCGCCAACACTCAGAAATGCATCCGTGCCGGCGGTAAACACAACGACCTCGACGACGTTGGCAAAGACACCTACCACCACACCTTCTTCGAGATGCTCGGCAACTGGTCCTTCGGCGACTATTTCAAAGAAGAAGCGATCGACTGGGCGTGGGAATTATTGACCGTGGTTTGGGGCTTAGACCCCGAACGTTTACACGCCACGTACTTCGAAGGCGACGAAAGCGAAGGCCTCGAGCCCGACCTCGAAGCCAAAAAGCTCTGGGAGAAATACCTCCCGCCCGAACGCATCCATCCCGGCAACAAAAAAGACAACTTCTGGGAAATGGGCGACACCGGCCCCTGCGGCCCCTGTTCCGAACTCCACTACGACGGCAAGCCCGACAAATCCGGCGGCCCGTTGGTGAACCAAGACGATCCCGATGTCATCGAAATCTGGAACCTCGTCTTCATTCAGTTCAACCGCATGACATCTGGAGAACTCGAAAACCTTCCCGCCAAACACGTCGACACGGGCATGGGCTTCGAGCGCATCGTCCGCGTCCTGCAAAGCAAAGACAGCAACTACGACACCGACGTCTTCGCCCCGATCTTCACGGCCATCCAAAACGTCACCGCCGCCCGCGCCTACGTCCCCGGCGGCAGCGGCGACCACCTCACCGACCCGATCAACGTCGCGTACCGCGTCATCGCCGACCACATCCGCACGCTCGCGTTCGCACTCACCGACGGCGCCCACTGCGGCAACGAAGGCCGGGACTACGTGCTGCGTTCGATCCTGCGTCGCGCGGTGCGCTACGGCCGACAAACGCTCGGCGTGAACGAGCCGTTCTTCTACAAACTCGTCCCCGCCGTGGTCGACACGATGGGCGGCGCGTTCCCTGAACTCAAGAGCAATCCCGACGCGGTTGCGGAAGAAATCCGTGATGAGGAAGAGAGCTTCAGTAAGACGCTTGATCGTGGGATTGTTTTGTTTGACGAAGCCGCTGAACGCGGTGGCAAAGCGATCGCGGCGCAAGACGCCTTCCAACTCCACGACACCTACGGCTTCCCGATCAGTCTGACGCAGCTCATGGCCGAGGAACGCGGGATGTCCGTTGACGTTGCGGGCTTCGAGCAACTGATGGAAGAAGCCCGTGAGAAGTCGCGCGGGACCGGCGGTGGGGCGGATGCGAAAGCGTCGCTGATCGAGCAGGTGCAGAAGGGCTTAGACGCCGGCTGGTACGCGGGCACCAATTTCACCGGCTACGAAACCAGCGAGTGCCCGCCGCAGAACAACCGCCTGCATCTCTTTGTGAAACAAGGCGAGGCCTACGGGTCGGCACCGCAAGCCAAGCCCGGCGACGAGGTCGCGGTCGTCCTGCAGATGACCCCGTTCTACGCCGAGCAGGGCGGCCAGGTCGGCGACACCGGCTCCATGATCGTCCGCAACTCCACCAGCGCGACCGGCGGAGAAATGGTGCGCGTTCAAGTGACCGACTGCATCAAGGTCGGCGAGGTGCACGTACATCTCGGCAAGGTCTCGGCCGGCACGTTGGAGAACGCCACGGGTGATGTGTCGGTTGCGCTCGCCGTGGACCTCGAACGCCGCAAGGCCATCGAAGCCAACCACACGGTTACGCACGTCATGAACCGTGCCTTGCGTGACCACGTCAACGAAGATGCCGCCCAGCGTGGCTCGCTGGTCGACGACGAGAAGACGCGTTTCGACTTTGCTCATAACCACGCGCTCACCGACGAGCAGCTCGCCGCGGTCGAGGACCAAGTCAACGCCGACATCGCCGCCAACCTTCCGGTGTTCACCGCGTTCGCCCCGCAAGAGCAGGCGATGCGGATCCACGGTCTCCGCGCCGTCTTCGGTGAGAAGTATCCGCCCACGGTGCGCATCGTCTCGATCGGGGCCGATCCCGGTGCGATGCTCGAGCAACCCGACAACGCCGGCTGGGCGAATGTCTCGGTTGAGTTCTGCGGCGGCACGCATTTGGGCGCGACCGGGCAGGCCGGCACGTTCACGATCGTCAGCCAGGAATCGGTGAGCAAAGGCGTGCGCCGCGTCACCGCGCTCACGGGTGAGGCCGCGCGGCAAGCGAGCGATGAAGGCGAGCGGCTGCTCCAGAAGCTTGATGCGTTGGCGGATGCGTCGGCCGATGCGTTGCCAGCGATGGTGGACGTGGTGATCAAGGAGGTTGAGGCCGCCACGCTGCCGCTGCGACATAAGTCGGCGTTGCGCTTAAAGCTGGGGGAGTTAAATGAACGCGTGAAGCAGGCCCGCAAAGCCGCCGGCAACCAGACCGAGCGGGCGGTGGTGGATCGGGCCCGGGAAATCGCGGATTCGGCCGACGATTCGCTGGTCGTGGAAGAAATTGCGGGCGCGGATGGAAAAACTTTACGGACCGCGATGGATGTGATTCGCAAGAAGAAACCGGCCGCCGCGATGCTGTTAGCCGCATCTTTTGGCGGGAAAGTGGCGTTGCTCGCGTCGGTGCCCGATGAAAAAATTGCTGCGGGGCTCAAAGCGGGGGATTGGATTCGCGGGATTCGCGGGATTTCCCCTATAGTTGGCGGCGGCGGTGGAGGCCGGGCCGACATGGCTCAGGCTGGGGGCAAGGACGCCAACAAGTTGCCCGAAGCGCTGGAAGCGGCGCGTGCCTTCGCGGCGGAATATGTTTGATGCTCGATCTGGTTGCTGCGGGGGTTGCAGCGATCGTTTTGAGCACACGGCCAAGCACCACGGCCACGTTTGAGAGCGATCCACCCCGCATGGTTTTTTGTTTGTTCTTCGTCATCGGTTTGTACGTCTTGTCCGCGGCACTGGATAAAGTGGCACGTTTCCGCGAGCCCGCCCCCCGGAGCCCCTTGACGTATGCCTCGGATCAACGACCACTTCCTCACACTTGAATCCGGCTATCTCTTTCCCGAGATCGGTCGACGCGTCCGCGTTTTCCAAGAGCAGCATCCCGAAGCCGACGTGATCAAGCTCGGCATTGGCGATGTCACCGAGCCGTTGCCCGAGGCCTGCCGCGTCGCGATGATCAAAGCGGTCCACGACCAGGGGCAACGCGACACCTTCCAAGGCTACGGCCCCGATCAGGGCTACCCGTGGTTGCGCGACGCGATCGTCGAACACGAATTCAGGTCGCGCGGCTGCGACGTGTCGGCCGACGAGGTGTTCGTCAGCGACGCGAGCAAGTGCGACGCGGCGAACATCTTGGACATCTTGGGACCGGGCAATTCGATCGCGGTGACCGACCCGGTGTACCCGGTGTATGTCGATACGAACGTGATGGCGGGTAACACCGGCGATGCGCTTTCAGAGGGCGGCTACGAAGGCATCACGTACCTGCCGTTGACCGAAGCCAACGGGTTCAGCGCCGAGATTCCTACGGGCAAGGTGGACGTGATCTACCTGTGCTTCCCGAATAATCCCACGGGGGCGACAGCGACCACGGCCCAGCTCCAGGCCTGGGTCGATTATGCGCTGGACCACAACAGCCTGATTCTGTTCGACGCGGCTTACGAGGCGTATCTCACCGACGCGACGCTGCCGCATTCGATCTTCGAGATCGAAGGCGCCCGCGAATGCGCGATCGAGTTTCGCAGCTTCAGTAAGAACGCAGGCTTTACCGGGACGCGTTGCGCGTACACGGTGGTGCCGAAAGACCTGATGGGGCAAGACGCGGCGGGCCACGAGGTCTCGATGCACGCGTTGTGGCAGCGGCGGCAAGCGACGAAGTTCAACAACGTGTCCTATGTCGTGCAGCGCGGGGCCGAGGCGGTGTATACCGATGCCGGTCAAGCGCAGGTACGTGGGTTGGTCGATTTCTATCTCGCAAACGCCGCGCGATTGCGGACCGGGCTGATCGACGCGGGCTACACCGTGTTTGGCGGCACGAACGCGCCGTACCTGTGGCTGAAGACGCCGGATGGGCAAGGCAGCTGGGACTTCTTCGATCGTCTGCTGAACGAAGCGCACGTCGTGGGAACGCCCGGCGCAGGCTTCGGCGCGGCGGGCGAAGGGTACTTCCGGCTATCGGCGTTCAACAGCCGCGACAACGTCGAGGCGGCGCTCGAACGGATCTTGAGCCAAGCTGCGGTTTGAGGCGGCATAAACTCACCGCATGACCACGCCCGACCGGCTCGCGTTCGACCAGGAAGTTTCGCTGTTTCTCGCGACGTGCCGCACCGCGACGCTGGCCACGGTCGATGCCCAAGGTGCCCCTTGTGCGGCGAACGTGCAGTACGCGAGCGACGCGGATTTTCGATTGCTTTGGGTCTCATCGCCCAACTCGGTCCACAGCGAAAATCTGCAAAGCGAGCCCCGTGTCGCACTCACGGCCTACGCCCACGACGACCGGGCCGAGAACATCCATGGTTTGCAGATGCGTGGCGTGGCGTCCGCCCTCGAACCCCGCGACGCCCCCCCGCAGGCGTTCGAACAGTACACCGCCAAGTTCGCGTTCCTCGCCAGCAACCCGCAGCTGCGCGCCGCCGTCGAGAAGCAACGCTTCTACGCATTCACCCCGACGTGGCTCCGCTGGATCGACAATCGCGTGCGGTTCGGGCACAAGGTGGAAATGACGCTCAACGCATCGTTACGTTGAGCGTCGCGGGGAGCAAAGATCGGTTAGCGATCGACGTAACGCATCCCGAGCGTTTGGCCGGGTTGCAGCGACGTGATCGTGACGTTGAGCTTGGCGGACTGGTCGCCAGAAGTATTGGTCATCAGCGCGGTTTGGCCGGGCTCAAAATTGGCTTCGGCTTGGCTCTTGGGGTCAACGGTTAGGGTTTTCGCTTGAGCGCCAACCGGTTCGCCGGTAAGGATGACTGGCACCGTGCCCTCGTTATAAACCTGCACCATAAATCCTGCCGGTTGCCCGCCGCCAAGTACGAACGTTTGGCCCGGCGGGATCGATAACCCCGAACGCAGGACTTCGCCTTCGACATAAGGTTCAGGAAAGTTGCCGCCGGTGGTGCAGCCTAGCGTCACAAAGCCCGTTGTAAGAATCGCGAGGACGGTGACCCAGAACGGTGCTCCGAACGCTCGGCGGGCCGAGCAATGGGTCTGCGCGGGGATCGCATATGGGGGCGTATGGTTCATCTCGTCGGCTCCGCAAGGGGGAAGGATGGCGACCAATTGCAGACGTTCCGCAGGGGTCGACTATGCAATGGCTTTCGTGGCCCGCGCGGCGACGGATGCAGAGATGATGAATTTGGGTCAAGAGATTTGTTGAAGGGCGTCAGCGATGGTTTTGTAAATGGCCTCGGGCTCAGCCATGCGTCCGCCGCCGGATGTGCGGCAGGCTTGCCAGCCTTCGTCGGGCCCAACTTCGAGCAGATTTGGCAAGGCCTCGCGGAGCGTCTCAAGGTTGCGTTGCACGATCGGGTTGGCCCACATGTCAGCGTTCATGGCGGGGGCGAGCAGCAGCTCGGTCTCGATAGGCAGCGCACACGCGGTGAGCGACACAAGGTCCGGCGTCAACCCGGCGGCAAGCTTGGCGATTAGGTCGGCGCTGCCTGGCGCGATTACGAAGAGTTCGCACCACCGCGCGAGGGCGACATGTTGCGAATCCGGCCGATCGTCGTGGTCCCACATGCTCGTGAGCACGGGGTGTCCGGAAAGCGATTGAAGCGTCAGCGGCGTGATGAAACGCGTCGCCGCGTCGGTCATGATGACCCGGACGTCTGCCCCGCTTTGCACGAGTCGCGAGACGAGCGGGGCGATTTTGTAGGCGGCGATGCCACCGCCGACGCCGAGGAGTATTCGGCGATCAAGCAGGGGCGAGTCAGACATGGTGGTGACGCATGCGAAGCGTCAGGCCGACGCTTCTTCGGCGGCTTCTGCCTCGGCCTCGGCGGCCGCGACGGCGGCGGGCACGGGCTCGGGGGCTTGACCGTCAATGGCCCAGGTGATCTTGGCTTCGACGACTTCCGCAACGGCAACCTCGAAGTCGCTCCTCATCTTGCCATCGGGGCCGCGACGATCGACCAGCGGGCGGGCGCCGTCCATCAACTCGCGGATCCGATGCTGGACGAGCGAAGTAAACTTGAAGCGGCCGCCCAACGCGTGGATCACGGTGTCGTCTTTGAGAGCTTCAATCATGGGATAATGGTCGGTGAAAAAGGGTGGGCTGCGCATCGAAACAAGTTGTCGTACGTTCCGCCGAACCGAGAATCATAGGAAAGCCCAAGAGTTGAATCAAGGGCGGTCCGGACGATCGCCGCGGAGTTCGGCCAGACGACGGAGTAGTGGATCGCCCGCCTGGGGTTGGAATTGCCAACGCGTGGTGCGGCGATGGGCGGTGACGGTGGTCTGGATCTCTAATTCGTCAGCCATAGCGGTCGTGGCGATCGGTGACGGCGGCAGCAGCGGGGCGGTAAGTTGCCAGATTTCATCGATTTCCACCGGATCGAGCCGGGCGGTGACCGGGGGGAGCAGGCCGTTCTGGGCCCCCGGGCCAAGGGCGGCGCGGAACGTACCGTCAGGCTCGAGAACATAGTGGGCGGGACGGCGGTGCTTAGCACGCGGGGCGGCGTCGGTTGCGGTGATGGTCAACGCCAAGGCAAAGTCCGGCGGGGTCGTGTGCGTCGAAGTCCACTGAGCGTCGGGGCTCGTCACACAGCCCACCAACATCGCGACCAACAGGACGGCCGGGCTGAGTTGACCGGGCAGGCTTTGCATCGAGCCAAACATACTCGCATCGTGAACGCGGGGAATGGATCGAGTGTCACGTCAAATCGTTGCGTCGTGCTGTTTCGGATCCGCGACCGCCGCGACGGCCACGGCCACCTCTGCCACACCCCGCGACTGCAGCGTCCGAACACATCCCCGCAGCGTCGCGCCGCTGGTCAGCACGTCGTCCACCAACACCACCCGCACACCCGACAAATCAACGTCCTCGGCACCGAAACTCGCGCTCACGTTCGCCGCCCGGTACGACGGCGCGACCTGCGTTTGCGGGGCTGGGCAACGCGTGCGGTACAACAATTCGGCGTAACGCCAACCTCTTGCCTCCGCCAACGCCCGGCCCATCCGCTCGGCCTGATTGAACCCTCGCCACCATCTTCGACGCCACGGCATCGGCACGCCCGTCACCCACACGTCGCGATCGCTGGCCCAATCGTGATCCGACATCGCTTCGGCCAGTTGTTCACCAAACCATCCCGCCCAGACAAAGCGATGACGAAACTTCATCGCGCGGATCCAACCCGACATCGGATCGCCGTACGGCGCGAGCCGAGTCACGTCACGCCACGGGAGTGTTTGCTTCGCACAGCTTGGGCAACCCAAACCCTTGGGCTGTTTTGTCGGAGCCTCGGCACCAAGCGTCGCGCCGCACCGCGGACAATATTTCCCCTTGCCGTCCGCTTGCCACGCCACCGTCTCCGCCAAAGCCGAGGCGATCACCGGTGGGGCCACGACATCCAAGCCACGCTTGACCGCATGGCGGCACCTCGACATCGGCGAAAAGCCCGCGAGCATCCCGGCTTTATACTCCGGCCGTGCACCCGACTCCGGAAGTGACGCAACACGAATCGACCGTTGCGGCGACGACGCAGGCCTCGCTGTCGGCCGGGTCACGTTGGCGTCCCACGATCATCTCCGCGCCGTTCGGCAACTATGTTCAGCCGAAAGGCTGCACCGCGACGCTCGGCACGTTCACCAGCATGGCCCGGGGCGGGCGGGTCGCTCAGATCGTCAAGACGGTTCGTTATTACCCCCGGCTCAAGGCGTGGGTCAATCGCATCGGTTTACGCAATCCCGGGCTGGGTTGGGTTGAACGCAAACACGCCGACGGAAAACTCGACCCGACGGACAAGCTCATCAGTATTCACGGCTTCGACGAAACCCAGTGGCTGGATCTGCTGCAGCGCTGTGCCGACCTCAAGCCGCTCGGCGTCGAACTCAATATGAGTTGCCCGAACGTGGGCGACGTTTCGTGGCCCGCGTCCTTGTTCTTAGCCTCGGCCGAGGTGGAACAAACACAAGGCGTGCCTGTGATCGTGAAGCTGCCACCGGTGCGTTACGCCGACATGGTCCGCGCGGCGATCGACGCGGGGCTGACTCGATTCCATGCGTGCAACACGCTGCCCGTGCCCGCCGGCGGGTTGTCGGGGGCCCCGCTGAAACCCGTCGCGCTTGCGTGTATATCCGACCTGCGACATCAATACGGTGACACGATCGAGATTACCGGCGGTGGCGGCATCCGCGAGCCCAAGGACATCGAAGATTACCGCCAAGCGGGTGCCGATACTTTCGCGATTGGCACCAAGGTCATGAATCCGCTTTACCTCGTGAGTCATGGAGGTTTGCGTGAGCTCATCGACTGTGCGTCGGGTTAGGCTCCTCCGCATGATCGACCCCTGTCCATCCCACGGCCGGTACCGCTTGCGTCCGGTCCGCGACGAAGACGAATCGTGGATGTGGTCCGCTGGCCAGGAGGCGTTGCGCCGTTATGTCGTTCCGATCTTCGGCGACGACGAGGCGGCGATGCGAGGGTTCTTCGACCGAAGCTGGAGGAATCGCCTGGCGGTGGAAGTCGATGGGGAGAACGCCGGCTGGCTTGAGTTCGCGCTCGAACGGACGTCGCTTCACCTGCACGACATCGGTTTGTTGCGGGCGTTCCGCGGTCGGGGGTTGGGCGGCTGCATCCTCGAAGACGTGTGTCGTTACGCCGATGAGCACCAGTTGGACCTCGAGTTGCAGGTCTTGATCAACAACCCCGCGCAGCGGCTTTACGAACGGATGGGGTTGCGGCCCACGCATTACAAGATGTTTCGTCCGCGAGGCGGCTGGACCCACGAGCCGCCCCGCGAGCCCGCCGATTGATCCGGCGGGCAATACCACGTTCCTGCTTCACTTACCAAAGAACGCCGACGGAACTCGCCGACCGAGGTCCGGTGAACGACGCCCTGCGTCCACCCGTCGCCCCACGTCCCGTGGCGGCTTCTGCCCCGGCCCCGCGTCTCGACTTTCCGAAGAATCAGAGGCGGCCGATCCCGAGGGCATGAGAGGCCTTTCGCGGAACCCGACGTTCGTCGTCGGCAGCGCTGACTCGGCGTGATGCCCTCTTCGCGGACCGCTTGCTCCGGGTCCTCGCCACGCGGCCGGCGTTCGATCCGCCGTCCGAGCTGGATTTTAGATCGCGCGTCGATCCCGAAACGCATCCGTGCGCACGGTCTGACGACGAAAGGATTTCGCGAGCCGTCATACTGGGGCGATGCCATCGCCGCGTGCAATCATCATCGCCGGCCCCAACGGCGCGGGCAAAACCACGTTCGCCAACGTGTTCCTGCCGAAGTACGCGAAGATCGAGCGGTTCCTCAACGCCGACAACATCGCCGCGGGACTCTCGCCGTTCAACGTCGAAGCCGCCGCGGTGCGGGCGGGGCGGCTCATGCTGGAAGAAGTCGATCGCTGCGTTGCGGAGCGCGAAAGCTTCGCGGTGGAGACGACGCTCAGCGGGCGGGTTTATTTGCGGCGAATCGAACGCTGGCGGCAGGCGGGATACGTCGTGGAATTGGCATTTCTATCCCTGCCCTCTGCGGATGTCGCCGTAGAGCGGGTGGCCGAGCGTGTAAGACGCGGCGGCCACAACATCCCGCAGGACGTGATTCGGCGACGGTTTGACCTTGGTCTCCAGAACTTTTACCAGCTTTACAAATCTCGCGTGGACGCTTGGCGGTTGTACAATTCATACCGCAAGCCCCCGCAGTTGCTTGAGAAATGGCCGACCCATGAAAGAACCTGAACGATCAATCGAGGTGACGCAAGCGAAGGAATTCGCGCTCGATCAAGCGGACGCCGCTTTTGCCGAAGCCAGTCGCAACTTGACGGAGAAAGCAAAGCGCGACGAGCTCACGCTCATTTGTGATCCGCGAGACATCGAACGCCCGGACGACCCCGAGGTGTCGGCTTCCGACGCCGCCTAAACCCGGTCCTTCGGCGTGATCGGCCGTCTTACCTTGAACGCGCGCTTGCCCTTGTATTGCCCGAGGCTGCCGATGAACTTGCGGCGGTCGCCGACGTCGAGGGACAGCGGGGCGGTCGCGGGTTTTTCGGTGAGGATGACGTCGCCGACTTCGAGATGGGCGAGGTCCGAGACGCTGAGCTTGGTCTCGGCGAGCACCGCGGAGACGCGGAGCTTCGCGGAATCGAGGTGGCCGGTGAGCCGCTTGTGCAGCTTCTCGTCCTTGGCCTTCTTGCGGTACGCCGCCCAGGTTTGGTTGCTGAGCTTTTCGATGACGGGTTCAATCACGGCATAGGGAATGCAGAGACTCATGGTGCCCGCTCGGCTGCCCATCTTGAGCTCGAAGCCGACGACGACGACGACCTCGTTGGGCGCGACGATCTGCACGAGTGCGGGATTGCTTTCGGTTTCCTTGAGTTGGAACTCGGCATCGACGATGTTCGTCCACGACTCGCGCATGCATTGCATCGCGCGGTCGATGATCTTGCCGACCAAGCGGGCTTCGATGGCGGTCAGCGGGCGTTGGGGGATGAATAGGTCGGCGTTGGATCCGCCGAGCAGGCGATCGATGACCGGGTAGATGATCAGCGGGCTGATCTCCAAACACATCTGGCCTTCGAGCGGCGGGCAGGCGACGAGGTTGAAGCAGGTCGGGTTGGGCAGCGAGTGCGTGAACTCGCTGAAGGTCATCTGCTCGATGTTGGCGACTTTGACTTCGATGATGGTGCGCAGGAAGCCCGAGAGTGACGCGCCGAAGTTGCGGGAGAAGGCTTCGTGCAGATGCTCGAGCGCCCGCATCTGGTCCTTCGAGACGCGCTCGGGGCGTTTGAAGTCGTAGTGGCGGACCTCGATATCGGTGGTGACCAGGCCGCCGAGGCGTCGGGAGAAGACCTGCGTCCCGTCGTCCATCGCCGAGCCGGTTTGCTCGTCGGACTCGACGGCCGACAGCAGGGCGTCGACTTCATTTTGGTCGAGGACTTCGGCCATGCTCTGGTTATCGGCCGGTGAGCGGCGGGGGGTTGAATCGGCGGGGCATGCAGAGCGAGCGTTCACGCACGCGTCGCATCGGCGACTCGGTGGAGTTCTTCGATCATCTCAATTTCGGAGACGGCCGCGTTGTCGTCAAGGGCGTAGCAGGCGAGCTGAGCGATCATGCGTCCCTCGGCATCGCGTACGGGAATGGCGGCGCGTCGTTCGCTGCCAATAAATCGGAACCCGGGGACGACCACGCCGCGTTCGCGGCCCGCGGCGAGAAAGGCGTCCAGCGCTTCGGGCTTTTCCCATAGGGCGATACCGAATTCATTGAACCGGTAGCGCAGCCGGAACTCGAGCATCGCGTCGGGGTCGCACCAGGCCTGGTAAGCCAGCGTGAGCGCGGAGGCGTAGGGGTGGCAGGGGCCGGTGTCGGGGCATGCGGCGACGATCGGGTTCTGTGCCGGGCGTTGGAGTTTGCGGCGGATATCGCCGTCGGTCAACGCGCTCAAGACCCAACCGAGTCGCGGTTCACGGTCGTAGGTATCGGCCAAGGCTCGGCGGGCCCGGCCCCAGAAGCCGTTTCCGTGTTCGGCTTCGATCCACTTGGCGGGGGTCGGCCCCAACCGATAGCGGGCGGGTCGGCCCGAAGCGCTCACGACGCCGTGCTCTGCCAGCGCTTGGAGCAGGTTGTGGACGGTTGTCCGCTTGAGTCCGACGGCTTTGGCGCCTTCCGCGACCGTCAGGCCCCGTTCTGCCGAGGCGACAGCGTCCATTAATTCCAGTGCACGCGAGATGGATTGAATCGCCATGTCGGGGGTCCGGGTTGTGAAAATCCATGAAAGGGTTGAATTGCGTCAATGATGTTTTAATGTAAGCTTATGTTTTGAAATAACTTGTGTCAATATTTTATAAATTGTCCACAATATTGGCAATGCGTTCGCTCCGTTGGCCCAGTGCTTCGGGGTCGCCGACGCTTCACCCTGTTCCGCTTTTCCCCTTCTTCGGAGAATTCACCATGCCCGACGCCTCATCGACCGCTGTCCCCGACGCCCCCACGCTTGATCCCGCCGCCGCCGCCGAGGCGTACCACCGCGACGGTTACGTCGTCCTGCGTGGCTGTTTCAATGCCGGCGAAGTGATTGCCGCAAGCAAAGAGTGTTGGCGGCTTCTGTCGTTGGACTTGGTCGAGCCCGAAAACCATCGCACGCAGTTCACCAAGAGCGCGAGCCGGTCGTTGGGCATCCCCGAGCGGATCGACCCCGTGCTGGACCTCTCGCCGCTGTTCCGCAAGCTCGTAAACGATCCGCGGTTGACCGACGTGCTGCACGCGATCTACGGCGGCCCGGCCCTGGTGTTCAAGGACAAGCTGATCTTCAAGGCTCCGGGCGTGCAGGGCTACGCGATGCACCAGGACGCGAGTTGGTGGCAGGGCTACGACCTGCCGATCGACGCGCTGCTGAGCGTAGCAATCAGCATCGACGACGCTGACGCTGAGAACGGCTGCATCGAAGTCTTCCCGGGCTACCACGACCGCCTGCTCAGCGCCGAGGGCGAGATGCGTGACATGACCGACCAAGAGGCGGCGGTGATCCGCGATGAGGACGCCTTCCGCGCCGAGACCAAGGCGGGCGATGTCGTGATCTTCCACGCGCTCACGCCGCACCGCAGCGGCAAGAACGATACGCACCGACCCCGGCGTTCGCTGTACTTGACGTACAACGATGCGCGGCACGGCGACCTGCATGACACGTTCTACAAGCGCGACATCAGGGTCAAGATGGAGGGACGCCAAGCCGAGGTCCCCGGTCTTTACTACCGCTGAACCGAAAACACATCGATACCATGAAAGCCCGGGCTCACGAGACTCGGCCGGGACTTTGCGTTGGATTCATCGGTGAAGTTTTCGATCCCGCGCGGAAAGCTCAGGGTTCGAGCACGAGGCGGTAGCGTGGGCTACCGTTCTTGAGCTTCTCGAAGGCGTCGTTGATCTCAGCCATCTTGAAGGTTTCGGTGACCGGGGCGAGGGCGTGGCGGGCGCAGAAGTCCTGCATCTTGCGGGTGACGGCGACGCGAGAGAGGGCGTTGGTTTCGTGCTGTATGAAGGGCGTGAACGCGGTGATGCCGCTGCAGAACAGCGGGTCGGCCGTTTTGATGTCGAGGTTGTCGGGATCGAGGTCGGGAAGGTTTTACTCAAGTCAGCCAAACTCGGTCGAGGCTTCTTCGGCGGCGTAGGCGTAGGCGTGGTCGGTGGTCATGGTCGGCTGGGGCTTCGTGCGAGGTCGGTTTTTTAAAAAACCTTGAGATGCGAGGCCGTTAAAGCTGTCGCCCAGGTTGCACGCCGATGAGCCACCGCTAAAATTTCAGATTCGATCATCCGAATAAATTCGGAATTCGATCCGCCCCCGCTCGGCCGTCTCGGCCCCCGGCCCCC
>JBCCDN010000040.1:0-22556 GCA_039030755.1 Planctomycetota bacterium
CCCAGTTGCATTTTGAGGGTCGCGGACGCACGGGTAGCCGTGAAGGTCAGAGAATAGGTTTGGGTGGAGGTGCTAATGGACTGGCCCCAGAGTTGGTTGTCAAAGGCGGTCCAGTTGCCGCCGTCGTTGTTCTCGAAGAACACATTGATGTTGGCGTTGGCGCTGCTTCGGGCCTTGAAGGTGAAGGTGTAGGTTTGCCCGACGGTCAGGGCGAGGTTGGTCTGTTCGAGCGAGACGTTCCAAGCGGCGGTGCCGCCGTTGGTGATACCGGCTTTGAACGCGTTGCCGCTGCCCAAGGCATTGCCGGAATCGATCCCCAAGCTGGCGACAGCGCCGCCACCGGCGAAGGCGTTCCAGTTGGTGAGGTTGCTGTCGAAGGTGCCGTTGGCGACGAGGTTGTTGCCGCTGTTGTTGTTGGTGGCGGTGCCGAAGGAGAGTTCGGTGTCGTCGAGGAACGTTTCGCCGCCGGCATTTTTCCAAAGGAAGATTTGGACGCGGGTGGTGCCCGAGGGCGCGGAAAGCCCGGTTTGCCCGTAGGTTTGATAGGTCGAGCCGGTGACCTGCTGTTCGGAACTGGAGAGCACGGTCCAGCCGTTGGTGTCGTCGATGAATTGGACGCCGACGGTGGCGAAGGCGCTGCCGGTGTTGCGTGCCTGCACCGACCAGTTGACATCGCCGCCGTTGTAGGCGACGGATTGGCCAAGGCCGCCGGCCGCGGTGCCGGTGCGGGCAGCGTTGCCGCTGACCCCGCCGGATTGCGCGGAGGTGTTGCCCCAGTTGGACCAGTTGTTTAAGCCGTTGGAGAAGCCAGCGTTTTCAAGTTCGTTCGAGGGGTTGTTGTTGTTGTTTGAGCCGCCGGAATCGCCGATGATCGTGCCGCCGGAGTAGTTCACTTCGCCCTTGAAGAGACCGCGGCCGTTCGAGCCGACGTAGAGCACGCCGTATTCGGTTTTGCTGGCGTCCATGGTTTGGGGCTCGTTGCCGATAGCCGCTTCGTCGTTATTCACACGTTGCCAGGACGAGCCCCCGTCGGTGGAGCCGTAGTACTTGAAGACGCTGTCGCCGGTGCGTTTACCCAGCACATAGATGGCTGAGCCCGAGCCCCCGGCTTTGTTTTGACCGAAAGCGACCATGGTGGCTTCGGTGAATCCTGCGACGTTGTTCCAGTTGTAACCGCCGTCGGAGGAGCGCTTGAGCGGACCGTTGCCGGAGGCGAGCCAGAGGTCGCCGGCGGCGCCATCACGGGCCTTGAATTGCAGGTCGGCTTCAAACGATCCGGGCACGTCGGTGCTGGTGCGGAACCAGCTCTGGCCGCCGTTGTCGGAGCGATAGATTTCGCCGTTGGCATAGTCGCCGGCGGCGCGTTGCGGCCGGTAGACGAAGAAGGTGTCATTGGCGATGCCGTCGGCGGTGAGGGTTTTGCGGAGGTCGTAGAGCGCGCTGGTGCCCAGATCGCCGGGGGTGCTGGGGAGTCCGCTGCCTTGCTGCCAACTGGCCCCGGCATTGTTGGAGTAGCGCAGGCCGCCGGCGCTGGTGGTGGCGACGAGGTTGTTGGCGTCGTCGCCGGCGGCGGCGATGCGGGCCCAGCCCCAGGTGTTGTTCCAACCCGAGACCGGGGTGTAGGACTGGCCGCTGTTGTACGAGACGCCGATCGTGGCATTGCCGCCGTCTTCCTTGTTCCAACCGGCGACGTAGACGCGGGTGGGATCGGCGTTCGAGGTGGCGATGCCGGTGACATCGTTGAGTCCGCCGAGGCCGAGGCTGAGCGTGGTGTTGGTGGGCCGGGTGTTGAGGTCGGTGTGCCGGACCGAGCCGACGTCGGTGAAGCCGGTGTAGACCTTGGCACCTGCTCCCGCGGGCGCGGCTTTGACGCTGAGGATGACCACCTCTTCGTGGCCGACGGCCTTCTCGTTGGACCACTGGGTGGTGCCCCCGGGGTTGATGTCCTGGGTTTCCCAGATGCTGAAGTAGTCGGCAATGAACATCCGTTCCGAGTTGTTGGGATCGACCTCAATATCCGAAACGTTGAACCCCGGCCAGAAGCTCAGGTGCCAGTCGAGTTGCTGGTTGATGTTTTGATTGCCCAGGTTGTTCCAGCTCACGCCCGCGTCGGTGGAGCGTGAGAGCGTGGGGAATGCGCCGTCCCATGTGTTCATGGCGTAGAACACGTCGCCGTTGCTGGGATCGACTTCGACGGTGGTGACCAGAGGGTTGCTGACCGTGCCGAAGTTGTTCGTGGTCCAACTCGTGCCGAAGCGGGCGTCGTCGAGCCGACGGATGCCGGTGTTGGTTGCGACGACGAGGTGGGCGCCGTCGCCACTGAGTTCCATGTCGGTGACGTTGCTCGGGGAATTGGCGATGCGATTGAACGTGCCGTATCGACCGCCGGAAGTTCGGTAGATGCCGTCATCACGGATCGCGACGTAGATGTTGTTGGCGTTGGTGGGATCGAAAACGATCGCCTGGGTGCGCGTGCCGTCGGGCAGCGAATTGATTTTGGACCAACTGTCGTCGCCGCCGTCTTCGAGGTTGCCGCCGCGGTCGATGACGTAGGTACCGTCACCGGTGCTGCCGACGATGATGTAGCGCGGGTTCGAAGGATCGAACACCACGCGGGTTCCGAAGCGGGCTTCGCCGACGCCGGCAATGATGTTGGCATCTTGCTGAAGCGTGGGGCCGACCTTCGACCAGGTATCGCCTTGGTTGTATGAGAGATACAGGCCCTGATCTTCGAAGCCATCGGACCACGGCTGATTATATTTACCAAGGGTGGCGGCGACGGTTCCGGTGTCGTTGGGGTCGACGGCCAGACCGGTCACGCCGTAAAGGTCTGACTGATCTTTAGGGAAATGATCAAGAAGCGGTTCAAGGCGTTGGTCGTTGTTGTCCCACCGCCAGATACCGCCGATGTCGGTGCTTGCGTACCAGAGGTTGCTGTCTTGCGGGTGAATCTCGACGTTGGTGACGTAAGAGCCGCCGCCGATCGCGACGTTTGACCAGGTCATGGGGTCCGCCGCCATAAGGATGCGCTGCTCAAGGGATTCGAACCGGGCAATGTGCGATGCCGGGTCTCCCGTGGGCTGTAAATCCATAGCTTCGGGAAGCGTGTCAGCCAAGGGCTGGGACTGGAACATCCGTTCGGCCAAGAACGATCGAATCGAGGCATGGGTTGGTCGCTTGGACATAGATATAAAACTCCGTGCAAGTGATTTCGAGAGCACCATGAACGATTCGCGTTCAGGTCAAAAGATCGTGAGAGCCGACAGGAGAAAGATCAGGAAACGTCCGTCAAGATGCAGCGTGGGAACGGGATGCGGTTAGTGATCCGAGGTGATCAAAACGAACTACAGATCGCATGTACTCCACCCCTTTCGATGGCAAAACGTATTCAGCAACTTGTTGCATTGTCAAGGAAAACACAATATTGGGCTCTCGATCCTTCAACAAGCGTTCTCAAACAGGTGAAATCATGAGGCGGAACCCTGTTCACACTTCTGCCCAAACTGAGCCGGCCAATCCGTCGTGGATTGCAACGGAAGTGCAAGGCCCCGCTTATTTACGTTGTTGTTAAAAGACTCTTCGTTGCCGCCTTCCAAGGGAAGCCTGGACGACTGATCCGGTTATCTATTTCGCGCTTGGAGGCGAATGCCAGCCTATGCATCGGGCTTTGATCTGGCCGACACTCAAGCCTTGGCCCGGTCATGGTTGACCCAGCAGGCGCGGCCAGCTCGGCACCAATTGGATCGTTCGACAGACGCGGGTGCAAGCCACCCGGTTCTTGTCGTTTTCGAATCAACTAGATGCTTGGGGTCTTCAACCGTTGAGCAACAGGAGCAAGCCAAGTTCGCGACGAACAGATCTTTTACTTTTCACTAAACTCCACGCCCCGGCGAACGCCGAGACGAACCCCACGCCCACCTCCTCAGAGGACCACGGTAATGAGCTTTGTGATCGAAGATGTGCACGCCCGACAGGTGCTGGACTCCCGCGGCAACCCGACCGTCGAGGCGGAGGTTTCGCTTGTGGATGGGACGACCGGCCGCGCGATGGTGCCTTCGGGCGCATCGACCGGGGAAAACGAAGCCGTGGAACTCCGCGACGGGAAAAAGGATTACTACGTCGGCAAGTCGGTTGAGGCCGCGGTCGAAAACGTCAACGAAGGCATCGCCGACGCGTTGCTGGGCTTCGACGTCCGCGATCAGGAAGCGATCGACGATGCGATGCTTCAGCTCGACGGGACCGATAATAAATCTAAGCTCGGCGCCAATGCGATCCTGGCGGTGTCGATGGCCGCAGCGCATGCGGGGGCGGCGGCGACCCAGCAACCGCTGTATCGCTACCTCGGCGGCAGCGCCGCGAAGGTCTTGCCCGTGCCGATGCTCAACATCCTCAACGGCGGCAAGCACGCGGACAACACTGTGGACTTCCAGGAGTTCATGATCCAGCCGTGGGGCTTCGACAACTTCGGCGACGCGATGCGGGCGGGCGTCGAGATCTACCACGCATTGAAAGGCGTCCTACACGACAAGGGGCTAAGCACCGCGGTCGGTGACGAAGGCGGCTTCGCGCCGAACCTCAAGAGCAACGAAGAGGCGCTGCAAATCATCGAAGAAGCCGTCGATAAGTCCGGCTACAAGTGGGGCGAACAGATTTTCGTCGCGCTCGACCCCGCGACCAGTGAGCTTTGGAACGAAGCCGAGAAGGACGGCAAGCAGGGCTACAAGTTCTTCAGTTCCACGCAGGAGATCATCAGCAGCGACGATATGGCGGGCATGTGGGCGGACTGGTGCAAGAAGTACCCGATCCGCAGCATCGAGGACGGCCTGGCGGAGAACGACTGGGCCGGCTGGAAGACGCTGACGGACAAGGTCGGCGACACCGTACAGCTCGTGGGCGACGACCTGTTCGTGACGAACGCCAAGTTCCTGCAGCGCGGTATCGACGAAGGCTCGGCCAACGCGATCCTTGTGAAAGTCAACCAGATCGGCACGCTCAGCGAAACGTTCGATGCGGTCAATCTGGCGATCCGCAATAAGTTCAACGCAGTGATGTCGCACCGCTCGGGCGAAACCGAAGACGCCACGATTGCCGACCTCGCCGTCGCAACCAATTGCGGGCAGATCAAGACCGGTGCCCCCTGCCGCTCCGACCGCAACGCGAAATACAACCAGCTGATCCGTATCGCCGAGGAACTAGGCGACAACGCGGTGTATGGCAGCGTAACGTGGAACAAGGGCTGAGCGCAGACGACGCCGCACCCAGATCGACGCTCTCCCAAACGCCCCGGCCGACGCCGGGGTTTTTATTTCGGCCTCCCGCATTCCGATTCTTTCCGACAGTAGAGTTCTGCCATGAAAGCATCCGACGTTCAATGGGGCATCCTCGGCCCGGGTACCATCGCCAAAGCCTTCGCCCACGGCGTCGCACAGGCCCAGGCCGGCCGCGTCGTCGCGCTGGGTTCACGGTCCGCCGAGCGGGCGCAAGCCTTCGCCGATGAACTGAAACTCGAGTCGCCGACGATTCACGCGGGCTACGACGCGCTGCTCGCCGACAACGCCGTGCATGCCGTGTACATCGCCACGCCGCACCCGTTCCACGCACGCTGGGCGATCGCCGCGGCGAACGCGGGTAAGCACGTCTTCGTCGAAAAACCCGCCGGCCTCAACCGTCCGGAAGTCATGGCGATGACCGAGGCGGCACGCGTGAACGGCACGTTTTTTCTCGAAGCCTTCAAAGACCGCTGCCACCCGCAGCTGCACCGACTCGTTGAACTGCTCAAAGATGATGTCATCGGGCAAGCCCGCATGATGGATGTGAGCTTCGGGTTCGGCGGCGCGTGGTTCGAACCGGACCACCGCTTATTCAATAAAGACCTCGCCGGCGGCGCCATCCTCGACGTTGGCGGCTATGGCGTCGAGTACGCCCGCGCAATCGCTGGCGCGATCACCGATCAACCTTTTGCCGATCCGGTCGACGTCCGCGGCGTCGGCCATCTCGGTGAAACCGGGATCGATGAGCACGCCGCCGCGACGCTACGGTTCGCGTCCGGCTTCGTCGCGGAAGTAGCCACCGGTATTCGTGTGCAACTCGATAACGCCGCCGTCATCTACGGCAGCGAAGGCCGAATCGTGATCGCGGATCCCTGGCTCAACGACCGGGAGAACGCGGTCACCTCCACGATCGAAGTCCACCGCAACGGCGAAGACCCCGTGACCCATACCGTTGAGGCCGACTACTCTGCCTTCGGCTACGAAGCGCTCGCCGCGGCCACCGCGATCGCGGACGGGCAAACCGAATGTGAGCACATGTCTTGGGACGATTCGCTCGGCCAGGCCGGTACGCTCGACGCTTGGCGGAAACAGATCGGCTTGACCTACCCGCAGGAAACGCCGGCAGGGTTTGCGTCGCCGATCCACCGCCGGCCGCTGGTCAAGGCCAAGGACGCGCCGATGCAATACGGCAAGGTGCAAGGCCTCGACAAGCCCATCGCCAAGCTCATCATGGGCTGCGACAACCAGCAGAGCTTCTCGCACGCGGCCGTGATGTTTGACCACTACTGGGAACTCGGCGGCAACGCATTCGATACCGCCCACATCTACGGCGGCGGGCTTCAGGAAAAACTATTAGGCCAGTGGATTCAATCACGTGGCGTCCGCGACGAGACAGTCGTGATCGCCAAAGGCATCCACACGCCGTTCAACGCTCCACAACACCTCACTTGGCAGCTCGATATCTCGCTGAACAACCTGCAGACCGATCGGGCAGACGTCTATCTCATGCACCGCGATAATCCCGACATCCCCGCGGGCGAGTTCATCGACGTGCTGCACGACTTGGTCGAGGCCGGCAGGATCGGCGTGTTCGGCGGAAGCAATTGGTCGCTTGAGCGCATCGCCGAAGCCAATGCCTACGCTGAAAAAAATGGCAAGCACAAGATGTCCGCGTTATCCAACAACTTCTCGCTCGCCCGCATGGTCAAGCCCGTCTGGAACGGATGCGTCGCCGCGTCCGACCCCGACAGTGTGAAGTACCTGACCGATCATCAACTCGCCAACTTCGCTTGGTCCAGCCAAGCCCGCGGCTACTTCGTCTCCCGCGATTCCATGGGGATGCAGACCGCCTGGGAAGCCGACGGCCCATTCATCAGCGAAGACAACGCAAAGCGTCGCGAACGCGCCTTCGAACTCGCCGACCACTACAAAGTCAATGCGATCAACATCGCCGCAGCGTACGTGCTGAATCAGGCGTTCCCCAGCTTCGCATTGATCGGCCCCCGTCGACTGATGGAAGTGACCACCTCGATGCCCGCCTTGTCACTCAAACTTACCGAGCAGGAATTGGCGTATCTCGACCTGCAGGCCGACACGCCGAGTTGATCCACCACGGACCCAATCGTGTCAGGCTCTAAGCTTTGATTCGTGAGCCGCCCGCCCACTGTTTTGAGTCGCCTGCGAAGCCGCGGGCCCATCACGCTGCTCTTCGCATTCGTGACGGCTTTGATCCTGTCGGCTTGGGCTGTCCCGATCGTCTACGACCGCTACCAAATCGCCGGCCTGCACAGCGACGAACTTGACCGACGCGAAACCGCGCTGAATCACATCATCGCCCACGCCGCGACGAGCGAACGCGTTGAAAAACTCGCCATCGAGACGATCGGCCGGCTCGACGCGGACACGGCCGGCAAGGCCTACATGGCCCTTCGACGCGTGAACGCCCACCGCGCGCCCGGCGTCCGTGTCAACCTGTTCGAAGCGTATCGCGACGCCGACCACGAGGCGTTTACCAACCTGATCCGCGTGCTGATTGCCGATCGCGCCGCCTCGGTTCCGGCGGTAACCGAGGCGATCCTGTCCCGACTCGATGATGTCAACGACGAACGTTTTGACGACCTCGCGGGGCTACTCAAAGAGACCGGAGCGTGGCGGCACGACCAAGTGCCGCTGGCGATTTGGCTGCGATGGACCGGACGGCGTCTGGCATCGCCGCTTCCCGCCATCCGCATTGCGGCAACAACCGAACTATTCAATAGCGCTGCGATGAACGATGCCATGAGTAAAGCGCAGGCAAGCGAAGCGTTACGTACGGGCGGGCTTACCGAACAGTTGCTCTCTGCCGTAGATGATCCCGACCCGCGTGTCCGGCGTGGTGGTGCATATGCGACGTTGGCCTGGAAGCAAGCCACCGAGACGAGGGCTCTCGAACTCGCGAACGCATGGCCGACCGCTCAAGCACGGTTGCTGCTTGGAATAAATCAAGATTGGAAGGACATCAAGACATTCCGCGACGTCGTGCCCCCGGAAGCCAATCGACCCGCCCCACTTAGTGAAAATACACGCGAGGGCGACGGCGAACCGGCGGCCGTGCGTCTGCTCTGGCTGCTCGAATCGCAACGTCAGCGAGGGGCATCGATTCCTTCAAGCATCGAGACACCCCATGACGACTGGCCTCCGCTCCAGCGTGCGCTCGCTGCGACCACGGATCCGGAAAACAACGCCGACATACTCCGACAACTACTCGCCGACGACAGCCCCTGGCTCCGGGCTATCACGGCCGTCCTGCTGGCCGAGTGTGGAGAAGACGAAATCACCCAAAGCATCGCGATCGGTTTGGCCCGATCCGTGGATCCCATCGAACGGCAGTCGGCCGCCCTGCTCGGCTTACTCCTCACCAATCCGAAGTTTCATTCTGCGTTGACGGACTTCGCGGCACGGGCATCCGGCAGCATCCGCTCCATGCTGGTTCACGAGATGGGCGACGATCCGAGTCCGCAGGTGACTTTCCTTTACGACCTCACCCGGCTCCCGAGCATCGGTGGGGCCGACCCTTGGCATCACGACTATTTTGCTGGGCTGCTGTCCCACGATGAGTTGCCGTACCCCATCGTGCTGACAGGTTTGCTCACCAAACAGCACCGCGCCGGCTGGGACCACATGCTTGGCCCGTTCGGTCTGTCCGATGATGCGTTGATCGTGTTACTGGATCACCACCGATTTGCATGGGTGCTCGATGCGCTGATGCCCGAAGACGCACCGCGCTTCCCGCTCTGGCTCGATCGCACGGCTCAACTCCGAGCGATTGCCGCTTTACGGGTGTGGTGGGCTCGGAATCGCGCCACATGGACCCACGGCTAAGCGGTTCCTTTCCATCTTGTCGCGGCTATGCTCGCATCATGTCGCAAGCTCAAAAAACCGCCACCACCCAACACCCCATCCTCGATTGCCTGGCACAACGCTGGAGCCCGCGGGCGTTTACTGACCAACCCGTCGAACGTGACCAACTACGGCAACTGTTCGAAGCGGCGCGATGGGCGGCGTCCGCGTTTAACGAGCAGCCGTGGCGCTTTATCGTTGCTACGAACGATCAAGCCGAACACTACGACCGCGTGTTGTCCTGCCTCGTCGAAGCCAATCAAGCGTGGGCCAAAGCCGCGCCGGTCTTGGTGATCACCGCCGTGTCCGAAGTCTTCAAAAAGAATGGGAAAGACAACCGGTGTGCCGAGCACGACCTGGGCCTGGCGATGGGAAACCTCTCTGCACAAGCCACCGCGTTGGATCTCGTCGTTCACCAAATGGCCGGCATCGATCAAGAACGTGCGCAAAACGTTCTGCAAATACCCGGCGGCTACCACGCCTTCTCTGCAGTGGCCATCGGTCATCCCGGCGCCCCGGAAGACTTACCCGAGGGTTGGATGCGCGAAAGCGAAATCGCCCCACGCGACCGTGCGGCGTTCGACGACTTTGTCTTCGCCTGCACGTTCGGCGAAGCCACCGGCTGGTTCTGACCCTCAGCCTTCTGAGACCAAAAACACCTCGGCCCACGCTTTGATCTGATCCCGCACATCCCGGAAGACCGGCAGCAGTTCGTCTTCGCTTTTCGTTCCCGTTTTGTCATCCGGGTCGGGGAACGCGTGGTGGATCGTGCGCTTCGCCCCCGGAAAAATCGGACACGCTTCCTTTGCCGAATCGCACACCGTGATCACCGCGTCGAAGTCCTGTTCAAGATACGCCTCGATCGAGTCCGAGGTATGCCCGGCGATATCCACGCCTGCCTCGGCCATCACCGTGACCGACAACGGATGCACCCCGCCGGGCTTGGTACCGGCACTGAACACCTCGACATCGTCGCCACCAAGTTTGCCAAGCCATCCGTGTGCCATCTGCGAACGGCAGCGGTTCGCCGTGCACAACACGAGGTAACGTTTCATGAGGTCGTTTCCTTTTGGTTTGGCTCGGGTTGAGCTTCCGTGGGCCGGCTGCCCAACCACAACGGCACCGCCAACACCGCACCCAGCGTCGTCGCCACCACATACAACCACAGATGCTCCAACATCCCCGACGCCACCGCCGGCCCTAGCGACCTGGCCGGGTTCATCGAGGCTCCCGTGATCGGCCCGGCGAACATCGCCTCCAGCCCCACGGTCCCGCCGATCGCGATGCCCGCCATGAGTCCTTGCTCTTTACTTCCCGTTGCGACATGGAGGATCACGTACATCAACCCCAACGTGAGTAACAGCTCCAGCACAAAACTCTGCATCACGCCGTGCATGTCGTCCGTCGCGGGCAGCGTCACGCCCAGGTTCTCGACCTCAGGGAACAGCAGCCGCAGTGTGAACGCCGCCGCGAACGCCGCGCCGCACTGCGTCATGATGTACGCCGGCACTCGGTTCCAGGCGAAGCGCTTGGCGATGGCGAACGCGACCGTCACGGCCGGGTTGAAGTGCGCCCCGCTGGTTTCGCCCACGGCGTAGATCATCACCATGACGATGAGCCCGAACGTCAGCGCGACGCCCACGTGCGTCACCGCCCCGCCGCTGACGCCGTTGATCACGATCGCGCCGCACCCGGCCAGCACGAGCGCGTAGGTGCCGATGAACTCGGCGAGCAGTTGGGGCCGTGCGGCGGACAGACGCATGCGGCAGAGCATAATGCGCGGCGTTGGGCGACCGGTTTGTGAAGGATGCGTGAGCGTGGTGTTCAGAACGTGGGTGGGCTCAGAGTGGGCCGTGGTAAGCCCGCAGCTGGCCGCGCGATAATTCACCCCCTGCGGACCGGGCGTCCGATATCGCTGGCATGCAAACCACTCCCCCTGCTGTTGCCGCGTCGATTCACACCCCCACCCCGACCCGACGCGACGTGCGGATCAGCACGCGACGCCTACTGCAGAACGCCGTTCTGCGGGCCGGCGTCGGCGTGAGCTTTGGCCTTGGGGTCGGCTGCCTCGTCGCCGGTCCCGCGTCCGCGGCTGTCGTGGGCGACCCGTCCGTGGCGAACAGCACCGTGACCGTCGACACCACCGGGCCCAACCCGGCGACCCAGAACATCACCACGAGCGCCAGCGGCATCACGATCGACGTCAACACCGGCGCGACGCTCGACGGCTTCATCAACGGCACCGACTCGGTCACCATCCTCAACAACGGTACCGTCACCGGCGACATCTCCGCCATCCTCGGCACCGGCGACGCCAGCATCACCAACAACGGCAACGCCGGCGACGACATCGACTTCTTCGACCGCGCGGCCGGCACCACCAGCACCGGCATCAACGCCGGCACCATCGCCAGCGACTTCGACGTCCTCCGCTCCGACGGCACGATCACGGTCACCAACACCGCGACCGGCGTGATCACCGATCAGTTCCGGACCGACGCCAACCCCGGCGCGGTCAGCCTCATCAACCAGGGCGACGTGACCAACGGCGTGCTGCTCCAGAACGACACCGGGACGGTCAGCATCGACAACCAAGCCGGCGCGACGCTCGGCAGCGGCGGAACGGCGATCGACACCACCAACAACGGTGCAACCCTCACCATCACCAACGCCGGCACCATCACCGGCGACCTCGACCTCGACGCCGGCACGGGCGGCGGCGTGACCCTCACCAACGCGGGCACGATCGACGGCACCGATCACGATCTCACCGACCAGGCCGACACGCTGATCGTCCTCGACGGCTCAACCTTGAACGGCACGGTGGACGCACTGGGCGGCACGGACGTTCTGCGCGTGGGCGGCAGTTCGGGCACGATCACGTTTGACCTCGACTCGATCGGTGCCGGCCAACAGTTCCAGAACTTCGAGACCTTCGAGCTCGGCAGCGGCATCGACGCCACCTTCACCGGCAGCACCACCGAGAGCTTCGTCCTCAGCAGCGGCTCGCTCTCGGGCACCCCGACCCTCGGCGGCCTGAGCGCCACCGGCGGCACCGTCGCCCCCGGCGGTTCCAGCATCGGCACCCTCACCGTCAACGGCAGCGTCACCCTCGCCCCGTCCGCCACGCTCGATGTCGGCATCGACGGCGACGGCAGCGCTGACCTGCTCGACGCCTCCGGCAACGTCACCCTCGACAACGGCTCGACCATCAACGTCACCGTCACGGGTAACACTGGCCTCGTCGCCGACGGCGACACGTGGACCGTCATCGACGCCGACGGCACCCTCACCGACAGCGGCGCGAACGTCACCGAGAACTTCGCGGGCTTCAGCATCGCCGGCGCGGTCGTCGATGATGCCTACGTCCTGACCGCGACCGAGGAAAACCTTGGTGGCGGAGGCGGCGGCGGTGGAGGCGGCGGCGGTGGCAGTTCCACGGTCGATAGCCCCGGCGCCGCACTCGACGCCGACGCGGGCACGGCAAGCGCTTCCCTGCTCGCCTTCCGCACCGTCGTGCAGAACCAGACCAACGAGCAGGCCGCGCAAACCCTCGCCGCCACCTCGCCCCGCGTCACCACCGCCGGCACCGTCCAGCAGAACCGCGTCGTCCAACGCACCCACGCCACGCTCGGCTCGCACCTCAAGAGCACCCGCCTCGCCAACGCCGCCCAGACCGCGACGAATGAGGCCTACCTCGACGACCTTCGCCTCGCCTCGGCCTCGGACGACGCCGCCGCCATCGCGCTCGTGCTCGCCGCCGAAGGCACCAACCCCAGCGACGCCGCCGGTACCGGCCTCACCTGGGGCGGCTTCGCCTCCGCCTACTACGTCAGCTACGACCTCGACGCCGAGGACGACATCAACGGCATCGACGCCGACACCTTCGTCGGCCAGGTCGGCATCGACGCGGCCATCGGCAACGACGGCGTCGTCGGCCTGAGCTTCAGCTACGGCAACACCGACATGGACCTCGAAGACGACCTGGGCGGCAACCTCGGCGAACTCGAAACCGACACCTTCCGTGTCGGCCCCTATGTCGGCTGGCAGTTCGACCAGATCTCCCTCGACGCGTCCGTCACCGTCGGCATCCACGACAACGAGTCCACCCGCATCAACCCCGGCACGGGCGACGAGTTCACCGCCGACTACGACAGCTACGACCTCGCCGCGTACCTGGGCCTGGGCTACGACTTCGACGTCGACGGATGGCGCATCACCCCACAGGGCAGCCTGCAGTACGTGTTCACCTGGGTCGAGGACTACACCGAAGACGGCCCCGGCGGTGCGCTCGACGTCGACGACGCCGACTACGACTCGCTCCGCGGCACGATCGGCGTCAGCGTCAGCAAGCTGTTCGAGGTGGCGGACATCGACCTGCGTCCCCGCGCGGAAGTCGGCTACGCCTACGAGTTCCTCGACGACAACGACGACCTGACCGCGACCTTCGTCGGCGGCTCGACGCCGTTCACCGTCGCCTCCGGCACGCCCGACCAGGGCAGCGTCTACTACGGGGCCGGCCTGACCGCGGGCCTGGACGACAACCTCACCCTCGACCTGTCGTACCTCGGCGAAAGCTCCGGTGACCAACAGACCGACGCCGTCCGCCTGACGTTGCGGCTGGATTTCTAAGTCCCGCCACGGCCACATTCAAAAACGCATGATCACGGCGACGGGCTCAACTCGGTCGCCGTTTTCATTGCGCCCAGGCCGCCATGCGAAAACGCCTCGGCGCTACTTCAAGAACAACTCGATCGCCGGCACTTCAACGCCCTGCGGTTCGCACGGTGGGAGCCGAAGCGTTCGTGACGGGATCTGGCGGAATCGCCGGGGGAGTTGAACGAGTTGCGGTTCGATCATGAGCGCGAGTTTCAGGCCACACCCGGAAACATCGAGGGCGATGCGCTATGCCCTAATCAGGACGAACACACCGGAAGCCGCATGGTGGTAACGACCGTCATCGGCACGCCCGAGCCGTACGTTTGCGATGGGCATGCTCGTCGCCGTCGACGACGCGACGCCCCACATCCACGCATTAAAAAGCCCACCCCATGCGGGGTGGGCTTCGATGAAACGCGTGGGTTGTTGCCAAGAGGCTCAGGCCTTGCGGCGACGGAGCAGGCAGGCACCGCCGGCGAGCAATAGTGCGCCGGTAGCCGGCTCGGGCACTTCAATGATCTCAATGTTGTCGTAGATCAGGAAGTGGGCGAGGTTGGGGTACTGGTCGCCAAACGGAACGTTGTCGAAAGGGTCGGGGTCGGGGCCGACCGGCAGATCGGGCGTGCCGACGGAGTTGAAGACGTCGGAATAACCCAGATAGATGCCGCCGCCGTTGAGTTCGTCGGCGGTGTCGGTGTAGCTGAAGATGTCAACGCCGTTGACGGCCAACGTGAGGACGTCGCCGAGCTTGCTCATCTCAAGCGTGATCCAGTTCTCGTCGAAGCCGGTGCCACTGGGGCCGTTGGACAGACCCGGAACGCTACCGAGGGGGATGTCGGCTTGATACGAACCTTGGGGTTCGTCGCTGCCGGTGTCGTTGTTCCCGGGGTCGATCACATAACCGAAGTCGGAGCTGCCGGTGCCGCCGTCGCCGTTGAGGTACCAGGCGAAGCCGTCGCCGTCGCCGATCTCGAACAGCGGGAACGCCGCGTCGTCGGTCAGGCTGGCATCGCCGGGATCGTTCGCGCCGGTGCGGTGCAGGCCGAACATGCCGTATTCGGTCGAGCCGCTGCTCTCGAACTCGGAATTAAAGAAGAGGTCCATCTTCACGATGTATTCGTCGGGCAGCGAATCGCCGGACAGTGGGGCGATGTAGAAGGTTTCGCCTTCATCCACAGGTCCGTTGTCGGTGAGGTTGGTCTGCATCAAAACACCCGTGGTCGTGCCGCCGCTGTTGGGGGCCGAGGGGATGCCGATCGCGCCGTAGTCGAACGCGTAGTCCACCGACCCGTCGAAGACGCCGACCTCACTATTGACCACCGGCGCCGAGAAACGCGTCGCCGCGTTGCCGTCGTCGAAGTTTTCGGTGTAGGTGGTCACCTGAGCGGTGAGCGGGGTGGCGACGAGCGCCGCGAGAAGTCCAGCCGTAGAAACGCGAATCATCAATCATCCTCCAATGTGGAAAAGCATGGCGAATATCGCCGGGAAAGCAGACACATTTAATTTAGTGTTTCATAACCCCGCGTCAACGGTGATTCTGAAATCCGTGGGTCATTCTTTAGCCACCCTGTTCCCGAATGCTCGGAGAATGGGGGAATAGGTCAAATAGCGAATGAGGGCGAGGATGGTGAGGTCTCGATGGAGCCGTGTTTGCGTGTATGCCGTTCAACTGGCCAGCCGCGGAATGCCCAGCTGAAGCCCGCTTGCTTAAGCCAGCAGCCCACAGCCCAAGACCCCTCGTGGGAGTTGCGGCCGACGAACTACCTTCGATCGCCCCAACCGTCGGCAGGGCACGGATCAATGGCTTGCTTCTGACAAGAAAGCGTTCACGGTTCAGGCTCAATCATTTCAATCGCGGGCCGCTCAATTCATTGTGGGACAAGCGAAAACCCACCAATGCCATGCACGAAGACGCCAAGGTTTTTGCGGTCTTCGTCTGTGATCGGGCTCGCCGACGACGTGGATCACACCGCGGGCGCAGCGGCGACGAGCGCGTCGCGCGTCGGCAACTCGGGCAACGCATCTAGAAACTTTTGGCCGTAGGGCTTCGTGACCAAACGCGGGTCGAGCACGAGCACGGTGCCGGTGTCGGTGTTGCTGCGGATGAGTCGCCCGAAGCCTTGCTTGAATTTGAGCACGGCTTCGGGGAGCGAATAGTCAAAGAAAGGCTTGCCGCCACGGGCTTCGATGCGTTCGCAGCGGGCCTGGATCATGGGGCGATCGGGGACGACAAACGGGAGCTTCATAATGACCACAAGGCGGAGCGCATCGCCGCGCACGTCAACGCCCTGCCAAAAGCTGTCGGTACCGAGCAGAACGGATCGGCGGTCGTGTCGAAACCTAGAAAGCAGTTCGCGACGCTGGACACCACCTTCGCCATGGACCAGCATCGGCATGGAGCGCTGCGACATGTGCGGACGCAACCAGCGGGCGGCGTGTTGCAGCGCGCTGTAGCTGGTGAACAGAACGAAGGCGCCGCCGTCGGACTGGTCAAGATGTTTGAGGAGAAGCGGGCCGGCTTTTTCGAGGTGTTGCGGATGGTTGGGTTCGGGGATGCCGCGAGCGGTCAGCAGGGTCGCTTGTTTGGCGTAGTCGAAGGGGGAGCCGAGTTGGTAGGTCTGGGTTTGCGTCGGATCGTCGCAGCCGAGGCGATTCACGGTGTGTTGGAACGCATCGGCCTTGCCGGTTTCCGAAGCGGTCGCCAAGGTGGCGGAGGTCAGGATGACCGGCAGCTTGCCGCCCTGCGCGGCCTGCGCGTTGAACAGTTTATCGCGCAAAAGCCCACCGACTTCGATGGGAGACGCGGCGAGTTTTTGGCGAGGAAAGCGGCGTTTCTCAGTGGCCGGTTGCGACTCGATCCAATAGACGTGGTCGTCGAGGTCATGCTCGAGCAGGGACGCGAGCGTTCGGCCCAGGGAGCCGGTGCGGTCGGCGTAGCTCTGGAGTTCGAGGCGGTCGTCCTCGGCGGATTTGCCGGTGCCCTCGCCCGCCGCGTCGGCGAGGATTTTCAAGCGGTTGCTCAGGCCGATGAGCGCCGCCGAGAGATCGTCACGGATCGGCGGGGGTTCACGGAGTCGGCCGTTATGGCGTGGGCCACGCTCTTCCTGCCAGAAGCCGAGTTCATCGAAGAACTGGTCGGCGGCGATCCTCGCTTGGCTGACCGACTCGGCAGTCTGGTTCCACGCGTTCGCATCGACCCGGCCCTGCAACGCCATAAGCACACCCGATCCCTTCCGGGGTCGGAGCAAACGGCCAAGCAGGTAGGACACCTGGAACCGCGAGATGCTGATGCCGAAGTGGTCGGACGCAACGTCCTCGATCGTGTGCGCTTCATCGAGGATGACCGCGTCGTACGGCGGCAATAAGCCGCCACCCGAAGAGCGCAACGCCAGGTCGGCGAAGAACAGCGCGTGATTGACCACGAGCAAATCCGCGTTGTGCATCCGCCGCCGCGCCGCCTGGTAGAAGCACTGGTTGTACGTCGGGCAGCGCTTGCCCTGGCAGTCTTCGCGGTCGGACTGCACGTCGTTCCACACGCCCGGAGCGGGCAGTTGCGGGAGCGTGGCGAGCGAGCCGTCCGGCGTGTCTTTGAGCCAGTCCAACACCGTCGACACACTCTGATGTTCTTCGCTGCGATCGAAGAGGTTTGCGGCCCGTTCCCACGTCCGGTTGGCGCGGCGGATCGACACGTAGTTGCCCCGGCCCTTAGCGAGCACGGCCGAGAACTCCCCGGGCACCACGGCCTGAAGCATCGGCACATCCTTCTCGATGATCTGTTCCTGCAACGCGATCGTGTGCGTGGACACGACAACCCGTTTGCGATCGTCCGCATGGTCCCCGCCGAGGATCAACCGCAACGCCGGCAGCAGATACGCGAACGATTTCCCCACGCCCGTCCCCGCCTCGATCAGCAGGTGGTGCCGGCGCTGCAGCGCATCGTCCACCGCCTCGATCATCGCCATCTGCTGCGGCCGACGCTCGAAGTCGTCACCGAGCCGGCGAGCGACCGGCCCGTCGTGGGCGAGGATGGCGGCGGGGTCGAAGGACAAGCGGAGAGTTTACGCGGTGTCCGGCTCGGGCTTGGCGGTCTTTGATGCGAAACAACGGGTTGGCTGGGCCATCGGTTCTAATACGACCATGTCCGAAGACCGCTCCACGCACGCCCGGAAACCCGAGTTTGATCCGGAAACGCAAACCCGCATAGACGAGCCGCGCGGATGGTTCCGAATTTGGCTGCGGGTGCTCACGCTCCGATTCGATGCGGCGGACATCGCGTCGCTTGGCGGGTTGCATCTCGCGCTCGGAACCCTCGTCGTATGGGCGGTCGGCGTTGGACGTTATTGGGATGCGCCGCGGGCCGTGCCGTTGCAGCGATTGGGCGTGGGTTCGCTAATTTACGTTCCGATGTTGGCGGGGCTGCTGTGGTTCGTCGCGGGGGCGCTCCGGCCCGAGCGCGGCAGTTATGTCAAGCTGTTGACGTTTCTCACGCTCACCGCACCGCCTGCGGCGATCTACGCGATCCCGATCGAGCGGTGGACCTCTATGAGCACCGCCCAGAACCTCAACGCGTGGGCGCTGGGCGTTGTCGCGGTTTGGCGGGTGGCCATGTACGCGCGATACCTCCACGTGTGGAATCGCTTACCCGCGGTGGCAGTGATCGTGGCGTTGATGCTGCCGATCACGGTGATCATCTTTACGCTGGCGATGCTCAACCTGGAACACGTCGTCTTCAACATCATGGGCGGGCTCGGCCAAACCGAACCCACCGCCGCAGACCAGCGATACGGCGTGGTGGTGATGCTTTCGGCGTTCAGCCTTCTGCTCGCGCCCGTGTTCGCCTTTACGTGGATTCTCCTGATCGTCACCCGGAGAAACGGTTGAAGCTTGGCATCGGGCGACGTGCTCACCGGCATCGTCGTCGCGGACAAATACAAGTACGCGCTGATTCCACGACGATTGCAAAAGCGGGCCCGGGCATGGAGCCCGGGCCCGCATCGGTGGATCAAGATGCAATCGCCGTTCACGCGCCGCGACGGCGGGCGAGTAGGGCCAAGCCGCCCAGGGCTCCCAGCGTGAGCGAGCCGGGCTCGGGGACGACGACCGAAAGGTTGTCAACGCCGACTTCGTAGCCGTTAAACCCAGGCGAAACGCGGACGCCGAACTGGTCGCCGGCGGGCACATCCACGGCGGCGATCAGGGGCGTGAGCGTTTGGTTGTTTGCGCCATTGATGTCGGTGAGAGAGGCGGTGATCTGCAGGTTGCCGCTGCCGTCGAACGAGCCGGCGAGGTCGATCGTGAAATCCGGGCTGCCGTCGGTCAGGTCGAAGCTGCTCGAAGTGGCGATCACGGCCCCGTCATTGGCGACGACGAACTGGTAGCCGCTGCCGCTGGTGTTGAACTCGTCGACGTAGGCGTAGATGCCGGTGTCGCCTACGGCTTCGCTCGTGATGATCGAAGCGTCGGCGTAAGCGACCACGCCGGTGTTCCCTTGGGTGTAATTGAAGAAACTCGAGAACGAGTCTTCCTGAAACACATCGAAGTCCGAAGATACCGAAAAATCAATCCCCGATGGGGCGGGGCTGTAACTCACAACGGCGACGCCGGAATCAAAGAAATTCGTGTTGTTGTAGAAAACGGCTTGCCCGTCCACAATCGTCCAGCCCGGTGCAACGCCTTTGGTGGGGCTGGTTCCGCTGGAGATGGTGTCTTCGTCCACAAACCCGAACGTCACATCGGTCACGGCGTCATCGAAGGTCTCGAGCACATCGCCTGTGACTACCGAGGCACACGCCGAGCTGGAAACCATCAGCGTCACGATTCCGGACGCACACCACAGCGGAGCATTGAGAGTTTTCATCATTTCTATCTTTCTCGAGGTGAAACACAAGTAGAAGAAACCAACTCACACAAGTTGGCAAATCGAAAGCAGGAAACTCAACTCCGGAAGAGGCTTCGGAGTCCACAAAACAAACTTGAGTATACGTATCATATCTCCCGAAATCGTGGAAGCAATGACAAATTGCGTATACTTTGTCACTGTTTGCGACTACTTATGGTGATGATCTATCGGGACTGGCTATGTCTATTCCGGAAATCCGACTTGCCATCGTCATCCGGACCGAACTGGCGTACGGGCGCGGCGTGACCCGGGGGATCGCCGAATATGCCCAGCGGTACCCGAATTGGCGGCTGCACGCGATGGTGGCCTACGACATGTTGCCGCCCGAGGGGTGGGTGGCCGACGCGGGGATCGGGCATCTGCCGCCGGCCGACTGGCACGGGTTAGTCCCCGAGAACGCGCCACGGGTGTATATCGGCTACCACGCGCCGCCCGGGGCCGCGCGTGTGCTGGCCGACGAGCGGGCGATTGGAGCGACGGGGGCGGAGCACCTCATCCGGCTGGGATTTCGGAATCACTGTTTCATCGGCGGCATGGAACGGCGTGCCGGGTTCGTCGAGGTCGTCGAGGCGGCGAATCTGAATCTGCTGGACGTCCCCGAGCCGATCCGGGGCACGGACCCAACCCAGTGGTCCGAGCCGTTCGACGTGCTGGTGGATTGGCTCAAGGCGGCACCCAAACCGTTGGGCGTCATGGCGATGCACGACATCAACGCCCGGAACGTGTCATTGGCGTGCCGTTTGGCGGGGCTGCGCGTGCCCGACGACGTGGCCATCCTGGGCGTGGATAATGACGAACTGCTTTGCGATTTGTCCGACCCGCCGCTCTCCAGCGTCGAGCAGGGCCTACGACAGATCGGGTACGAAGCCGGCCAACTCATCGATCGCATGCTCCGCGGCGAGCCGAGCCAAGTCATCACCGTCCCCCCCCGCCGGGTCGTGCCCCGTCGGTCCACGGACGTGCTGGCCATCGACGATCCCGAGGTGGCCGAGGCCATTCGCTTCATCCGCAACCGCAGCGGCGAAGACATCGCCATCGATCAGATCGCCGAAGCGGTCGCCCTGAATCGGCGGTCGCTCGAGCGCCGGTTCGCCAAGGCCACCGGGCACTCGCTGCATACCGAGATCGTCCAGACCCGCGTCGGGCGGGCCCGCGAAATGCTCAGCGTCACCGACCGGCCGCTGCTTAAAATCGCAAAGTCCTGCGGCTTCAACAGCCTCAAAAACTTTCATGAAGTGTTCAAACGCCAGGTCGGCGACACGCCCGCGGCGTATCGGCGGAAGCACCGCATGGTGTGACAACCGCGGCCATCGCGACGCGTCGCGACCCAACCACTCACCCGCCGAGCACCATCTTCAGGAACGTCGGCATGACGAACTGGTAACCCACCAGCAGCGTCGCGATGCAGAGGATCGACAGCAGCCCGCCCGAGCGGATCAGCGTGGCCGCAGGGATCTTGCCCGTGGCGAAGGCGATTGCATTGGGCGGCGTGCTCACCGGCATCGCCATCGCAAACGAGCAGGCCAAGGCGGTGAGCACGGCGAGTTGAATCGCCACGCCCCCACCCGTGCCGTCGGCCGCCACCCCCGAAGCGCCGACGCCGCCGATGCCGATGGCGATCACCATGGGCACGAGCACGTTCGCGGTCGCGGTGTTGGACATGAAGGTGGACATCGTGACGCCCAAGAGCACGACCACCGCCGCCAATAGGAATCCCTGGAACTGCGCGAACGGCAGCTGCGCGATCACGTCGATCAACCCCGTCTCGCTCATCGCGACGCCGAGCGACAGCCCGCCCCACATCAGGAGCAACACGTTCCAGTCGATGGAATCGACATCCCGCTTTTCGAGCACGCCCAGCGCCGTGAGCGCCGCCGCCGCGAGCAGCGCGACCGCCGCCGACGACAGACCCAACACGCCCGAGCTCAACCACAGCACGATGGCCGTTGTGAGCACCACCAGCGTCGCCCAGCCTTGCTTGCTGATGGGCTCGTGAGCCGCTTCGATCTGAGGCATCGCCATCCCCTTGGCCGGCCGAAACATCAGCAGCAGCACCACGCCCGCCGCGACGATCAGGATCAATGCCAGCGGCACGGCCATCATCATCCAGTCCAAAAAACTCAGGTTCAGATCCGGGAACTGCTTACGCAACGCGGCCAGCGCGACGGCGTTGGGCGGCGTGCCGATCGGCGTGCCGATGCCGCCGATGTTCGCGCCGAACGGTACGGCCAGAATCACGCCGCGGTGGAATTGATCGTCCTCAGGCATCGAGCGGACAATGGGCGCGACGATCGCGAGCATCATCACGGCCGTGGCCGTGTTGCTCATCCACATCGAGAAAAACGCGGTGATGAGCATGACCGAAAAAATCAGTGTCACCGGATTCTTCGCGAACGGTTTAAGGATGCGCGACGCGATCTTGCGGTCCAAACGATGCTTCGTCACGGCAGCGGACAACAGGAAGCCGCCCATAAACAAGATGATGATGCCCGACGCAAAGGGGTTGAAATAGACCTGCGCGGCGGGCAGGTCCGTGACTGCCGAGCCGTCGACCGCGGGAAACGTTTCGCCCATGCCGCCCCTGCCCGCGATGAACAACACCTGCATGCCAATGACGCAGAGGCTCGTCGCGTAGAGCGGAATCACTTCCGTGGCCCAGAAGATCACCGCCACCGCGAAAATACAGATCGTCCGCCGCGCCGCTTCGGGGATCGCCACCGGCCCCTCGGCACCGGGCAGTTCGGCGGGCATGAGGTAATACGAGCAAACGGCGACCAGCGCTGCGAAGGCGATGATGCTCCAACGGCGGACGGGGGACATGTCGTGCGGCTTTCGTGCGAGGGTGGCGG
>JBCCDN010000041.1:0-22516 GCA_039030755.1 Planctomycetota bacterium
AGTGGGCCGGCGAATTTTTGGAAGTTATTTCAAAAAAATCTCGATAATGCTTGCTGTAGATCCATGTGCCGGTATATTTGTTTCTGAAAACCAGTCTGCTGATTCATTTGACTGGTGTTGTTTCCCGTCTGTTCTGTTTGTTTCAAGCCCCTATTTGACCCATGGCCACTGTCCGTGACATTGCACGTTCCCTGGGCGTTTCGCCGGCGACGGTATCGCGCTCCCTCAATCAGCCGACGGTGGTCCGCAAGGATGTCCGCGATCAAGTCGTGGCCGAGGCGAAGCGGATCGGCTACCGGGCGCCGAAGCGCAAGCCCACTCGCAGCGAGGGCGGCGACGTGTCCAAGCCGGTGCGGCCGGGCATGTTGGGGATGCTGTTTTTCAATGCGTCGTCGGGCCTGCCGTTCAGCGGGTACGACGCGATTGTGTGGGGTGGCGTGGCCCGGGCGGCGATCTCGCTGAAGTTCGGGGTGACGGTCGTGGATCCCTTGAGTCGTCGCAGTGGCGAAACGTATGCCGACTTTGCGGAGCGCTTGGGTGTTGACGGATTTGTCGTGCGGGTGGACGAAGGCACGCGTCAGCGCGGTTTGGACATCGCGCTGCAAGACGTGCCTCACGTGGTCGTCGCGGACCGTTACGACGATGAGCAAGTCAGCTACGCGTTTTGCAATTCGTACGACGCGAGCCGGTCGGCGATCGAGCATTTGCTGAGCCTGGGGCACCAGCGCATCGGCCTGGGTCACAACACCGTGCTCGACACCGACCACCACGACCGGCTCCGCGCCTATCGCGACACGCTCGCCGCGCACGGTCTTGAGGCCGACCCGCGACTGGTGATCCCCGCCGCGGCGGATATGCGGGGCGGCGCTTCGGTGTTTAACCAACTACTGTCGCTGCCCGAGCCGCCAACCGCGATCTTCTTCACGGATCCTGCCATGACCGTCAGCGCGCTGCGGCGCAGCCTCGAAGTTGGCATCTCGGTGCCCGACGAGTTGTCGATCGTCGGCGTGGACGATGAGCACTTGCGCGAGACCACGTTTCCGGTGTACACGGCCGTGTGTCAGGAAGCGGAGCAACTCGGTTTTCACGCGGCGCGTTGGCTATGCCGACAGATCGGTTCGCCCGCCTCGTCCGGCAGCGCGACGCGTTCTTCGGTACGGGTGGACGTGCCCCTGCATCATCAGCAGGACGCGGTGCTCGAAGTGAATCAGACCACCGCGCCGCGTCCGACGCACCCCGCACGCATCGCGCCGTCGGGCCAGCGTCTGAATGCGTGAATCGGCTTGTTTTTTCAGTCTTTCCGCGTTTTGCGGATTCTCCCCATGACCCCAAACCCACCTCAACCTCAGGCACGCGTGCGTGACGGCTTCACGCTCATTGAGTTGCTCGTCGTAATCAGCATCATCGCGCTGCTGATCGGCCTACTGCTCCCGGCCTTGGGGGCGGCGCGACGCACGGCGCAAGGTGTGAAATGTCAATCGAATGTGCGGCAGTCGTTGATCGCCACGGTGGCGTATACCAACGACTATCGCGGGCATTTTCCAATTGCTGCGGCTTACACCGCGGGGCATGCCGTCATGGGTGGGCGTGCCGTCGATCAAGGTGGCAACCCCGCGTTCATCCACCACGTTTTGGTGCCATATATCGGCGGGGATGTCGGGACCGGTGAATACCAGGCGACGTTCAGGTGTCCGTCGCGTGAAGCCATTGGCGAGCCCCCGGCAGGCTTATTTGATGACATGCTCGATGTAGTTCACACGCACTACCGGTACAACTGGCAAGCCGCGATCTGGCGGCACATGATCCAGGACTTGGGCAACCCCCCGGCTCCGGCGATCGAGAGCCTGTCGGTGGACCAAGTCAAAAGCGGCACGGAAGCGGTGTTGTATTACGACGCGGTGTTCCGTTCGTGGCCGATCCTGTTTCCTGATGAAGAGGCCGGCGTGTTCGTCCATGGTGGCGCGATCAACACGGGCTACGTCGACGGCCACGTCTCGGCGGTCCTAGGCGATGATTATGTCGAAGGCATGACCGCGATTGGTGGCAAGACCAACCCGTCGGTGGCCGAATGGTTTCAGCCCTGGCTGAGCAACGGTTGGCCGTATCCCGAGCCTTGACGTGAGTCCTGCGGCCGCTTGAAAGCACGCGGTCTTTTGGAAGTCTGTTTTGTGTTTCTTACTTGATTTTGGAGGATAAACGATGAGAATCGATTGGAAGATGATTTCGGCATTCACGGTAGGCATGGGCTTGAGCCTGAGCGGCGTGGCCCAGGCCGAACTGCTCACCAACCCGGGGTTTGAAGACCTTGATATGGACGGCAACCTCGGCGATGGCTGGGGCAGCTTCGGCAATGCAGGCTTCAATGACTTTTTTGGCAATCCGCACGCCAGCCTGTTCATGGACAACGCCGGCAACTTCGGCGGCGTGTTCCAAGGTGGCATCGCCGGCAGCGCGGGCACGACCTATACATTCACGCTGACCAACGTGCGGATTGAAGACAACGCCGCGGCGAACCTTCGCTTTGGGCTGGAGTACTACCAGGCCGACGACGCGACACAGATCAGCACGATGATCGTGCCGATCTCGCTGGCCACGACGGGCGATGGCTTGGTGTTTTCGATGACCCACACGGCGCCGGCAGGTACGGCGTTCGTGCGGCCGATTATCCAGTTCGACAACGTGACCTCAACGGCCAACGGTCAGGAGAACGCGTTTGTGTTTGAAGCCAAGCTGGTTCCCGAGCCCGCGACGGCGGCGCTCTTAGGGGTCGGCGGACTCATGATGCTGCGGCGTCGCGCGATCGCGTAAGCAAGTGACCCATCCGCGGCGCACGGGCGGAGTGGCCCGTCGCCGTTTTCTGATGTCTTTGATTCGATCCCAAGGCGAATTCACGCCGCTGCCTCTTGGAGAAACCTCATGTCTGTCTCGGCACGTCTGATGACTCCCGCGTTGGGTTGTGTTTCGGTCTTCGCCGCGTTGGGCCTCGCCGCGCCCGCCCTGGCCGTGGATAACCTGCTGACCAACCCGGGCTTTGCCGATACCGACGGCGACCCCAGCGGCACACTCGGCGATGGCTGGGGCGTTTTCGGTGCCGCGAGTTTCAACGCCTTCTTCGGCGACAACCCGCACGCGAGCCTGTTCCCCGATACCGGGGGCAACATCGGCGCGATCTTTCAATTCGGTATCTCCGCAACCCCCGGAGCGACCTACCAATTCGATCTGCTGGACACTCGCTTGGAAGCCAACTTTGACGCGGATTTACGCATCGGCCTGGAGTACTGGTCCACCGATGACGACACGGGCATCAAACTTGGCGAAACCTTCACCGTCCTTAACACCGCTGAACGCCTCGCGCTGCCCAACGTCGATGACGGCGGTGCGGTGAACGGCTCGGTCTTCAGTCTCCGTGGCACGGCAGTCCCGGGTGCGGCGTTTGTGCGGCCGGTCGTGGACTACAGCAATGTCAACACTTCGTACACCGCCCAGCCCCAAGCCAACGCGTTTATCTTCGACACGTTTCTTGCCGAGATTCCAGCGGCCGGCGGTGAATTGCTGAAGAATCCGGGCTTCGAAGACGTGAACCTTGACGACAGCGAAGGCGACAACTGGGGCAGCTTCGGCGCTGCGGGTTTCGGTGACGTCTTTGGCGGTCCCGATGGCGCGAACGGACACGCCACGCTCTTTGCGGACACGGTCGCCAACACCGGCGGCATCTTTCAGACCTCGCAAGTCGGCGAGGCGGGCGTGGAATATCGCTTCTCGCTCGACGATGTCCGCCTGGAATCCAACTGGGACGCCGACCTGATTTTTGGTCTGGAGTACTACGCCAGCGATAACTTCACCAAGCTCGGCGAGTCTCTGGTCACGGCCGATACGTCGGTCACCGGCGACGGCCTGAGTTTTGAAACGACCGGCACCGCTGTCGCGGGGACCGCGTTCGTTCGTCCGGTGATTTCCTACGACAACGTCAACAGCTCGTACTTCGCCGCCGAGGACGCCTGGGCGTTCATCTTCGACGCTTCGTTGACCGAGGCCACGGCGGCGTTGTTGGCCGGCGACTACGACGGCGACGGCCAGGTCGCTCAAGGCGACTTGAACCTCGTACTGAACAACTGGGGAAGCGTCCGCGCGTTCGAGGACAACGTCACCGATTTCTCGACCGCGAATGTGGATCAGGAAGAGCTCAACGGCGTGCTCAATAACTGGGGGAGCACCAATGTGCCGAGCTTCGAGGGGTTCGCGGTACCCGAGCCGGGCGTCGCCGTGGTGGCCATGTCGGCGGGCCTACTCGGTTTACGCCGCCGGCGTGAAAGGTCGGCCTAAATGGGGTTGCAGAGTTTGTTTCGACGGGGGATCCCTTTGGCTTGCGGTTTTGCCGCGCTATTGCCGTGCGTGGCCGCCGGTGCAGCCACCTCGGCCCAAGTGTGGCTCACGACCGGCAACGGCCAGATCTTGCTTGAGCCTCGCACCGACGTGGTCTTTACGGCCGGAGCGGGGAATCAAGCGCTCAAGATCAACGTCGACGCCGAGACGTCCTATCAAACGATGGACGGCTTCGGTGCAGCGATCACCGAGTCGTCGGCGTGGCTCCTGCAGACGGGCATGAACGCAACGCAGCGCGACGCGCTGATGGCCAACCTGTTTAGCCGGGATATGGGGATCGGGCTGTCGTACGTGCGGTTGGCGATGGGGTCGTCCGACTTTGCGCTCTCGCAGTTCACCTACGCCGATCTGCCCAACGGCCAGACCGACCCGACGCTGAGCACGTTCTCGGTCGCGCGCGACGATGCCTACGTCGTACCCACGTTGCAGCAAGCCAAGACGCTCAACCCGGAGCTGAAGATCATGGCCACGCCGTGGTCCGCGCCGGCCTGGATGAAGACCAACGGCTCGCTCAACGGCGGCTCGCTGAAGCCCGAGTATTACGACGCTTACGCGCAGTACTTCGTCAAGTTCGCCGAGGCGTACGCGCAGCGCGGCGTCCCCATCACTAGCTTTACGCCGCAGAACGAACCGCTCAACACGTCGCCGAGCTACGCCACGATGTCGATGACCACGTTCGAGCAGAGCACCTTCATCGGCGACCACCTCGGGCCGGCGCTCCAGGCCGCAGGTATCGACGCGGACATCCTCGCCTTCGATCACAACTGGGAAGACTGGAACTACCCGGTCATCGTCGCCAACGACCCTGAGGCGAACCCCTTCGTCGCGGGTGCTGCGTTCCACGGCTACGCCGGATCGGTCGATCAGCAATCCAACTTCAAGAACTTTTTCCCTGACAAAGAAGTGCATTACACCGAGATCACGGGCTTCGATCCGTTCAACGACTTCGCCGACAATCTCGTCTACGCCGTCGGCACCTCGATCATCGGGACCACCCGCAACTGGGCGCAGAGTTCGCTCTATTGGAACCTCGCCTTGGACCCCAACGGTGATCCGCACTTGGGCGGCTGCGATGCCTGCCGCGGCATGGTGACCGTCGATCCGAACACCGGAGACGTGACGCCCGAGGTCGAGTACTACGCATACGGCCACGCCAGCAAGTTCGTCGACCCCGGCGCGGTGCGCATCGCCTCCGACACCATCGACGGCGTGATCGAAACCGTCGCGTTTCAAAATCCCGACGGCAGCGAAGTTCTCATTGCGCTGAACCCCAGCAGCGGATCACGCTGGTTCAACGTCGTCCGCGATGGCGAATCGTTTCAATACCGCTTGACGTCCGAATCGGTCGCGACGTTCGTGTGGGAGGCGGCGGCTACGTTGCTGCTGGGTGACTACGACGGCAACGGGCAAGTCGAGCAGGGCGACCTGAACCTGGTGCTCAACAACTGGGGCAGCACGCGGGGCGATTGGGAGAACGCCGAGGGGCTCGTGTCTGCAGGCGTCGATCAAGAAGAATTGAACCGCGTCCTCAACAACTGGGGTTCGGCCACGCCGCCCGACGTGTTGGGTGCTTTCGTGCCGGAGCCGTCCGCCGGGTTGGTCGTGTTGGGTGGCCTTTCGGGTTTTGGTCGCCGGCGCCGAAAACGAGGGTGACTGCTTGCTATTCACGGCTCACGGATTGGGTTCGAGTCGGTAAACGCCCATGCCGATGCGTTGTCCGGCGTCGTTTCCTTCGTATGCGACGACGAAGCGGGTTGCGTGGTCGGGTGTGTCGCCGGGCGGGACGACGAGGATGCATTCGGGCGCGGCGAGTTGGGCGAGGTCGTTGCGGTAGGCGACGGGCGTCGGCTGGGTCGGGTCGGTGGCGTCGAGCAGGACCAGGCCGTTCTGGCGTTCGAGCGCGACGAGCAGGTAGGTCCGTGGCGGGGTGCCGGGGTCGTCGTCGTGATCGAATGGGGGTAGCGCGGCGAGGCCTTCGGGCTCGGGGCCTTTGTCGTCGGAGCGAGAATCGGCGGTCGCTTCGGCGGGCGGGTCGTCCGGGGATCCGGGGGTGGGGGCCGACTTGCTGTTGAGGTTGTGGCGCTGGGGGTCCTCTTGCAGCAGGTAAGGCTCGAGCGATCCGGTGTGGCCAAGGCGATGCGCGGGCGCGTTGCCGCGCGTCGGGACTGCCCAGAGCGAGACGCCGCGCGTGCCGGGCGCGACGGCGCCTGGATGTCGATTCAACGTGCCGTCGCGATCGGGGTCGCTGTCGGGGATGGACACGCGGAGGCGCGCGAGGCCTTCGGCTTGCGGAGGCGGGTTCGTGAAATTCTGGACACGCTTGCGGTCGCCATTATCCACGCGGAAGTCGCCTTCGTCGGCCGTCGCGAGGATGGGTTGGCTGGGTACGGCCGGGTGATCGAAGGCGACGAGGGTGTCGGGCATGGGCAAGGCGAGCACGTGGTCGTCGATGGCCGGGCCGTCTTGGTCGGAAGCGTCGAGGGTGATCGGCCAGGTGCCCAGCGACGCGAGCGCGGACCATCTCTGCCGCTGCAGGTTGAACACGCCCAGCGCGTTGTTTTCCTGAAAGGCGACCACGACGCGATAGGAACCGGGATCCCCGATCACCACCGCGTATTCCGGCTCGGCGTGCCGGTACGGCTGCGTCGTGGTCGGGTCGTTGATCCGTAGCTCGTCGAGCGTGACGCTCGGCTCCATCGCGTGCCAAACCAACGGGAAATCGCCGGCGTAGGTGAAGCGCGGCGTCGGCCCTTCGGGGTTGGGCGTGATGTCGATCAACGAGACCGAACCCGGCGCATCGCGGTCGCCACCGGAGGTGAATTCACCTTCGTTGACGATCACGAGCGTTCGCCCGTCGGGCGTGAACACGAGCGAATCCGGGTGGTATCCGGCCTGGATGGTGGCGAGCCGGTCGCCGGTCGCAAGATCGAAGAACGCGACCCGGCCGCGGCGTGTTCCGTTGTTGCTGGGGATCAGGGTCGTGGCGCCGAAGCCCCGGCCGAGCGGATCGACGGCGACGCTGCTGATGTCGCGGAGTGTGTCGCGCGTCGCGAACGTGTCCTGGAGTTCGATCGTGACCGCAGGCGTCGGGGGTTGCGGACCGGCGTCCCAGGTGTATGTACGGATCGTTTCAACTCCGGTGACGAGCAGCGTGTGGTTCGCGGCGTCGTACGCGATGATCTCGCTGCCGTCGGGCAGCGGGAGGACGTGTTCGAGGGTGAGTCGTTGGGCGGCGCTGGGGAAAGCTCCAACGACCAGTAGCAGTAAAAGCATCGGCCACGGGTAGGGATACCGCAAGGCGAAACGGTCACGAGGCATGTTCTTTATCCGCGTGGCGATGAGTCGGGCGTGACCGGCTTGAGGTTCTCAGGCGGGTTAGTCGCCGGCGGGTCCGAACGGGTTCCAGATGAAGTCTTTGCGGTTGAAGCCGACTTGCGGAAAGCCGTTGGGCCCGACGGGGAAGAGTTCATCGAGTTCGTTATCCCGGGTCACGTATTCGTAGTCGAAGCCGGCGGCATGGCCATCGATGAAGAGGTAGTTCGCGCCGTCGCCGCCATCGACGCGGTGTCGGCCGGAAGCACGTTTCCAGTTGGCTTTGCTTCGGGCGAGGTCGCGGCCAGCCCAGTTATCGCCTGGGGGGATTTCGGCGTCGCTGGCGCGGAGTTCGGTCATGAGCACGGTGGCGGAGCTTTGCGGGATGGCGTGGAGCGGGACGAGTTTGGGGTAGCGCTTGTCGGTGTTGGTACCCACGCGGTTGAGGCCGATGGGCAGGGCCGAGCTGGGCACGTAGGAAAAGAAGAAGTGCAGTTCGTTGGGCACGGTGCCGGTGGAACCGCCGTATTTGCTCGGCGTCATGTCGGGGATCCCGGGCCGGGGGCCGGCGTAGGTGTTGACGTAGGGGACGTTGAGGTTGTCGGGGAAGTCTGCGGCGGGGTCGACGAAGATGCTGTCGTCGCGGCTGGGGAGCGGCACGGTGTCGGGATTGGCTCCCAGTTCGCGGTAGCTGGGTTGGCCGAGGTAGTCGGGAACGACGTGGCCCCACCACATGTCCATGGTGGCGTCTTTGGCGACGTTGTCGGCCCCGGAATCGCCGACCCAGGGGAGGTGCTCCTTGCGGTCGGTGGCGGCGGCGAGGAAGCCGATGCCCCATTGCCGGACATTGGAAAGACAGGCGAGGGTGCGGGCTTGGGAACGCGCAGCGCCCAAGGCGGGCAGCAGGATGCCGATGAGCAGCGCGATGATGGAAATCACCACGAGCAATTCAATCAACGTAAATCCAGCGTCGCGGCGGCGGAGCGGTTGATGCATATGAGGAACCTATGAACGCAAGGTCGTGCGGAGGTGAGCATTGTGTGAGCGGCGGCACCTTCCCAAGCTCAAAGCCAGACCCAACGCGACCGTGGCGGCGGCGGGTTCGGGCACGTTGATGCCGGTGAGGTCGGGGGTGGCCGAGCTGCCCCAGTTGTTCAGCACGCGGTTGAGTTCTTCCTGATTGACCGCGTCGTCGGTGAAGGCCAGCCCGCTGGGGTCGAGAAAGGTGCGTGGTCCGCCCCAGTTGTTCAGCACGAGATTGAGGTCGCCCTGTTCGACCTGGCCCGAATTGTCGTAGTCACCGACGAGGCCGTCGATGGTGGCGGCGACGCCCAAATTGGTTGAGCCGAGGGTGGAGGTGACGATGGTGCCGTATTCGAACTGGTCGGTGGAGGCTTCGACGCGTCCGGTCTGGTCGCCTGCGTCGGTGTCGAACGCGGAGAGCCGGAAATTCGGTGCGGAGCCGTCGAGGTTGGTGCCGGGTCGCCGGGGGTCGCTGGTGAGGTTGCCGACCCACCAGTCGTCGCCGGTTTGGCCGGTGGAATCGCCGAGTCGGGCGACGTATTCGATTTCGAAATCGACGGGGATGAAGATGGCGCCGGGTTCGACGTTGCCGGTGGACCCGGGCGGTGCGACGCCGAAGTTCACCGGGGCGTAGAGCCGGCCGAACTGAGCTTCGTCGGATTCGCCGGCGACGCCGATGCCGTCGAGAATGGACCAGCCTTGAGGTAGTTCGTCGAGCCCGTCGTTGCCGGTGTCGAGGTCGGCGTTGAGCACGGGGGCCACGGGCGGGAGGAATTCGGGTTCTTCGGGTTGGCCGAAGGCGGGGTTGGGGGCCTGGTCGGCGCGGATGAGCAGCGCGGAGAAGCCGGAGTTTTCGATGACGCGGCCGTCGGAGTTCCAGCCGATCGTGCTCGGGCGGTCGGTGCTGCCCCAGCCGATGAACACGCCTTCGCCGGGGACGACATCCTGTTTGAAGTCGGCGGTGCCGGGGGCGATTTCGGTGTCGTAGGGGTTGGGTGAGGTTGGGAATCCGGTGAACGCGAAATCGGCCTGGCGCAGGGTGAGGAAGCCGTTGCTGCCAATGGACTTACCGGTGAGGTCGAAAAAGGCTTCGAGTTCGCCGCTGTTGGCGGTGCTGGTGGGGCTGCTGGGCCCTTCGTTTTCGAGGAAGAGCAAGTAATGATTGTCGAGCGAGAGGCCGGGCGTGCCGCGGAGTTCGACATACTCGTTGAGCCGGTCGCCGTTGGAACCGGGCGGGTCAAAGAACAGTTCGTTGAGGTAAAGCTCGTTGGCAGAAGCCACGGAGACGGGCAGCACGGGGAGAGCCAATAGAACGGTCAGGGTGCGGGTCAGGCGTCGCGGCATGCGGTGGGTTCCAAGGGGTTGGGTTGGTTGGGTCGAAGACGGGATTAGCGGCATCGGGGTTGTTGGCGTCGGGTCAGGGCGGTCAGGCCCAACGCGAGCAGGGTGGTGGCGGCGGGCTCGGGGACCACACCGGGCGAGCCGACGGGCGGCGGGCCGAGCGTGACGGCAGGGAGCAGGAAGCCGTTGGCGGGGTTGACGCCGGTGAACGCGCCCTGGATGCCGGCTACCGAAAGGGTGCCCAGCCGAGGCGTGGGCTGGTCGGTGGGCGTGGGCTCAAAGACCCAAGACGCGGGGTCGGACTGGGGAAACTCGGCGGCGTCGAGAAGCGTGACTTGTCCGGTGACGACGTTGGTGCCGCCGTCGAGGGCATAGAGCGAGACCGCTTCGCCGTCTCGGCTCAGGCCTTCCCAGGGTTGGCCGGTGTTGCTGTTGTTGAGTGCGCCGAGCTTGATGTCGTCGACGCCCAGACCCCAGGTCGCGCGGAAGGCTTCGGCGGCTTTGTCGAAGTCGGCGGGTTTGAAAACGCGCGGCGCATCAGGCGACCAGGCATCAAAGAACTCCGCGTCGTAAGCGGTCAGGAACACGGCCGACTCGCCGGGCAAGAGCACATCCACGCCGACGAACACGCCGCCGGCCAAGGGGATGCCGTCGGGCAACGTGGCGGGGATCACGTCTTCGCGCATCTGGACCGTCGGCCAAGCGTCAAAGGCGGTGTCGCCGACGTTGGTGATTTCGATCCAGTCGGAGGTGGATTCTTCCCCGTCGAGCCCGCCGGGCCAGAGTTCGGTGATGGCGAGTTGCGGGTGGGCGTGGGCCGAGGCCGTGACGACGAAGGCGATGCCAAGCAGCGCCGCGGCGATCATCGTGGGGTGGGATGAGCTCATGGGCGAAGCAACGTCGGCGGCGTGACTTGATGGCGTCGAGGCGTGTCTCGGCGCGGTCGGGTTTGGTGAAAAACCGGGCGTGGCGGTAACCACGCCCGGCGATCTCTCTCCGTGACATCTCTCTCAATGGCGGTGGCCGATCAGGCCGAGCGGCGACGCAGCATCGCGAGGCCACCCAGGCCCAGTAGCGCCGCGGTGGCCGGTTCGGGGACGGCGACGCCGGGCGAACCTTGGAGGCTCAGCTCCGTTTGGCCGGGGATTTGTTGGGTATTGGCGAAGGGGTTGGAGGTGAACGCACCGTTGACGCCCGTGGTGGAGTACGTGCCGTTGAGCACGTCGAAGGTTTGCAGACCAAAGAGCGACCCGTCGGCGTCCTCTTCGGTGTATGCAAAGGACAGCAGCGGCTCGATGGCGCCGGCGAGATAGACGTTGGCTTCGTCGCCACCGCCGCCCAAGCCCGAGCCGTCGACCAGCCCACGGTTGATGCCCGAGCCCCACACGGCATCGAAGGCTTCAAAAGCATCGGGGATGCCGTTGGGCGGCACGTCGTCGGCGGGGTCATCGTTGCCGACGTCGCCGTCGGTGTCGTCGTCGAGCAGAAACACGAACGATTCGCCCGGGGCCAGCGAAAACGCGGGGAACGGGTCGAGCGTCCCCAGGTCGCGGCTTTCGTCTTCATAAAGCAGGTCGCCAGCGGCGTAGATGAGCGTGGTGTCGCCGAAGTTGGTCAGCTCGAACCAGTCGGCCGTGCCGTCGGGTCCGTCGAGGCCGCCGATGTAGACCTCGGTGATGGTGGGCTGGGCCGAGGCCGCGCCGGTGATGCCAGCAAGTGCCAGCGCGGTCATCGCGTTGCGAAACGTCATGATCTTCAGTCCTCTCTGATCTGCGGGTGGGAGGGTCAACCGCCGCCCGTTGCGGAGCCGACCTAAGTGAGCGGGAAAACTACGGGCGGCGTGTGAGCCCAATGTCACGGCCGTGTTTGAAAACCGTGAATTTCTTGACGGCCGATTCTGCAAGTGACCTTTACAATTGTGGGTGTCTCTTTCGCTGCCAACTAAGTTCCGCGCGACGCTGAATCAATTCTCAATGCGTGGTCGCGTTGCTGGCGATTCGCTTCGCGATTCTTATTTCGGCATTGGGCCTAACGACGTGGACTCCGCCGCCACGGGCCACCAACTCACCGCCGACGCGGCGCTGGGTACACCGGCAGGCGGGCTCGGCGAAACACCCATGGGTTCGGTGGACCAGGCGGAACTGAATCGCGTACTCAGCGCTTGGGGCTCGGCCGGTCGGCAGACGTCGGTGGCGTGGTGGTGCCCGAGCCGGCGCGTGCTTTGTCGACGCGTTGGTTGACCGGCTTCACCTGCCAGTGTGTCGGTTAAATCGATTGAATCAAGATAAAACCGGTTTTTCGATATCCTGTGGTTGCCTTCGGTCCGACGCGTCTTTCGTCTTGGGTATCTACATGCATGTATTCAGCGTCTCTCGGCTGACCTACGCCGCGCGGTGGCTTGGTCTCGCTTTCGCCGCCGCGATTGCCGGAATGCCCACGGCCGCGGTCGAACTCACGGAAGTGGCGGCCTGGCGCGCTGTGCCCGATCGCCCATGGCCCGGGCCGAACGTATGGGCCAACCGCTTGCAGGACTGGTCGGTGTCGGACGGAACGCTGCGCTGCTTGAATGCGCCGCACATCCGGGGTTGGCGGACCGCCCATGTGCTTTCGCACGAGCTCGCGACGCAAGGCGACGGGTTCGTGGTCGAATTGGATTTGGAGCGTGGCGCTTCGGGCTGGGCGCGTGTGCTGCTGGCCGCGGGCGAGGGGCCACTCAACCACAAGCAGGCATCGATGGTGCAATCAACGCCGGCCACACGTTCCACGCGATCCGCGTGGGCGGCGACCGCATCACGCATCACGCCGACCGCGCCTTCGGCCCGATCGCCGGCGTGCTCTACAGCGTCGCCAACGGTGACCTCAAGGTCGGGGTGCCATGCGTCGCGCTGGGTCACACGCGTTCGCCCCACCGCCCGCAGGCTCCCGGCTCGCGCGTCGCCGCTCGGCTCGAAGTCAAAGACGCATCGGGCCGATGGTCGCCGGCCAGTCAACCCGTTGGAATCGCCGAACCGGACTATTACGCGCTGATCCGAATCACGGATTACGACGCTGCCCAGTCCAGTGACTTCCGCGTGGTGCTTCACGGTTTGTCGGACACACGAAATGCCGATTCTGCCGAAAAAATCCACGAATTCCACGTACCAGCCGAGCCGACCGACGGTTGGGACGCGGGCGGCGGATATTTGCAGTCGCCGATGTTTGTCAATCTGGTGCAGCGCACGATGTGCGGGCACAACCCCGATGCATACGACCCCGGCCCTCTCGACAGCGGTGTCACCAATTATTTCCATACGTTCAGCTACGGCGGCGTGGACTTTGCCGTCCTCGAAGATCGCAAATTCAAGTCAGCCGCGAAGGAGGTGTTTCGACAGGCGCAGCCGCCTCAACGATTGGGCAACACGCAACGGCAGATGCTGGAAGACCGGCACACGCAGCGTCTGTCCGACGTGCGCATCGTGGTCAGCCAGACCAACTACGCCAATCTCGCGACGCGGGCCGACGGCAACATGACTCAGGACCGCGACTCGCACGGTTGGCCGAAGGCGGCCCGCGATCGTGCCGTCGCGCTGTTTGAGAAGAACGACGCGATCCTGTTTACCGGCGATCAACATCTCGCGAGTGTTGCGCGTTTGGAGACGCCGGGCGCCGACGGGCCGGGCGTGATGCAGTTCAGTCAGCCCGCGGCGGGCTGTATCTGGTGGCGCTGGTTTCACCCCAACGCCCAGCAGCGTGTGGACGGTCCTCCCGAAGCGGGGCCGCCGCCCCACCTCGGTCGCTATGTCGACGGCTTTGGGAACCTGTTTGAAATCCTCGCCGTGGCCAACCCCGCACCGGCCGAAAAGATGAAGGATTATCCAAACCCGCAGCGACACCGCGTGACCACAGATCAGGCCAAAAACGGCCTGGGAACGACGCGTCGGCTGCACGGAGGCGAAGGCGTTGCGCTGATCCGTGTGGACCAGCCGGCCCGGCGGATCACGCTGATGTGCTGGCCGCTCGGGGCCGACGTGACGCAGGGGGCATCCGCCCAGTTTCCCGATTGGCCGATCGTGATCGATGACTGAAAACCCCCGCCGCAAGTCCCCACCCCGATGAGGCGGGGTCTGCTACAACGACGGAATGTCGCTGTTTCCCGAGTCACTGATTTCCCTCTGGGAAACGCCCGAATTGACGCAGGTCAACCGCCTGCCCGGCCGGAGCCCGCTCACGCCCTACGCCTCCGCGGCGTCCGCCCGGGCCCATGATCGTGCCCAGTCGCCCTGGTGGGAGTCGCTCAATGGCGACTGGAAGTTCAAGCTCTTTGATCGTCCCGGCGCGGTCTCCACCCGCGCGGTCGACCCGAACAGTTCGGACCGGTCCTGGGACACCCTGCCGGTCCCCAGCAACTGGACGCAGCACGGGCATAGCACGCCCATCTACACCAACGTCGTGATGCCATTTAAGAACGATCCGCCCAGTGTGCCGGATGAAAATCCCACGGGTGTGTATCGCCGATCGTTCTCGGTTCCCAAAGCTTGGAAGCGGCGCCGCATCGTGCTGCATGTTGGCGCGGCCGAGAGCGTGCTGTGTGTCTGGGTCAACGGCAAGTTTGTGGGGATGAGTAAAGACGCGCGTCTGCCCAGCGAGTTCGATGTTTCCCGTTATGTCACGCCGGGCAAGTCCAACCACGTCGCGGCGACGGTGATCCGCTGGTCCGACGCGTCGTACATCGAAGACCAGGACCAGTGGTGGCTGGGCGGCATCTTCCGCGAGGTTTTCCTGTATTCGCAGGACGAAGCGTACGTCGAGGATGTGTTCGCCAAAGCCCATCTGAACGCGGACAACATCAGCGGCCGGCTCGCGATCGACGTGAAGCTCAACTTCATCACACCGCCGGAAGAAAACACGTTTGTCCGTGCGACGCTGCGCGACCCGGACGGCAAGCCGATGCGTTCGGTGAAGCTTGAAGAAGTGATCACGCCGGATTACGCGTCACATCGCAACGTAGCGACGCTGGAAGCCGCGTTGAAACGTGTGCGGCCTTGGAGCGCAGAAGACCCGGCGCTTTACACGGTGGAACTCTCATTGCATCGCGCCGGCCGCCAAGGACAACCCCAAAAAAAAGCGATCGAACACGCCGCGTTCAAGGTCGGCTTCCGCCGCGTCGAAGTTCGAGATCGGCAACTGCTCATCAACGGCCAGCCCGTCATGATCCGTGGCGTCAACCGCCACGAACACCACGACACCCGCGGCAAAGCACTCACGCTTGATGACATGCGTCAAGATGTTTTGTTGATGAAGCGGCACAACTTCAACGCTGTCCGCAACGCCCACTACCCACACGACCCCCGGTGGTATGAGCTCTGCGACCAGTACGGCCTGTACGTCGTCGACGAGGCCAACCTCGAAGCTCACGATCAGTACGCCACATTGTGTCGCGACCCGCGCTACGCCGAAGCATTCATGGACCGCGGCCAAAACATGGTGCGGCGTACGAAAAACCATCCTTCAATCATCCTCTGGTCGCTGGGCAACGAGTCTGGCTACGGCGAGAACCACGACGCGCTCGCGACCTGGGTCCGCCAGTTCGATCCCAGCCGACCGCTGCATTACGAAGGCGCGGTGCGCATCAACTGGACGCAGGGCGTCAACGCCGAGACCGCGATGGGCCAGCACGCAACCGATGTGTTCTGTCCGATGTATCCCGACATCGACGAGATGATCCGCTGGTCCAAACGCAAGAACGACGATCGGCCGTACATCCCCTGCGAATATCAGCACGCGATGGGCAACTCGAACGGTTGTCTTAAAGAGTATTGGGAAGCCTTCGAGACTTATGACGGATTACAAGGCGGCTTTATTTGGGAGTGGGTCGATCACGGCTTGAAGCAGACCGCGGACAACGGCGAACCCTATTGGGCGTACGGCGGGGACTTCGGTGAGACGATCCACGACGCGGAGTTTGTCTGCGACGGCTTGGTCTGGCCCGACCGGACGCCGCACGCCGCCCTGGCGGAGTGCCACCACGTGATGCAGCCGATCGGGTTTGCGTTGAGAGCAAGCCGAGGCGAGCCCCCCAAGCTACGCGTGACCAACAAACAGTTCTTCACCGGTCTGGACTGGTTGGCGTTTTCGTGGTTTGTTGAGGTGGATGGGAAGCGCGTCGATCAAGGCGAGTTCCGCGAAGGGTTGGAGCGGATCGCGCCGCAGCACTCTGCGATGCTTCCTTTGGACGTGTCGTCTGCGTTACCCGCCGGCGAAGCGTTTTTCACCGTGCAGGCCAAGGCCAAGCGTTCGACGCCGTGGTGCAAGAAAGGTCACGTCATCGCGTGGCAGCAGTTCGTCTGGCCCAACGCTGCGAAGTCGTCGCCGCCTTTGCTTAAGCGCCGCGTTAGCGCCGAGGTCGCGGTGCACGAAACCAAGCGAGACTTGAAACTGTCCGTGTCCGGCAAGCGACCGGTTGAATTCAAAGTTAGTCGAACGCGTGGCGTGGTGACCGCTTTGCAAGTCGGCGAGACCCACGCGATGCTCGCCGGCCCAACGCTGAACTTGTGGCGGGGGCCGACCAGCAACGACGGCGTCAAAGGCAAGCCCGAGCAGTGGCACTCTGAATGGAAGCCGCTGGGCGTTTGGTGCAACGCGGGCTTGAATCAACTCGCGATCGCCGAGACCGGAGCGCCGAAACTCACGCGCATCCAGGGCGGGTCCGTCCGGGTCGCGTTGCGGCAGGTGTGGGGGTGCACCGGCCGCGACGGCACGGCTTACCGCGTCGAGCATCGCCATACTTACACGCTCGCGCCCGACGGTTCGTTGTGGGTGCAGAACGTTATCGATCTCGATGAGGCCTTCACCGACGTGCCGCGCGTCGGGGTGATCTTGACGCTGCCCGAAGGCTTCGAGCAACTCGAGTGGTTCGGCCGCGGGCCCGGCGAGTCGTACCCGGACCGTAAGGCCGGCACGCCGATTGGCCGATACCGCTCGACCGTGACCGACCAGTACGAGCCCTACATCGTCCCGCAGGAACACGGCCTCAAGACCGATACGCGCTGGTTCACGCTTGCGAATGCCCAAGGCCAACGCCTGCGGTTCGAAGCGGTGACGCCACAGCCGTTCCATTTTTCTGCCAGCCACTTCACGCCCCGCGACCTCACCGACGCGTATCACACACACGAACTCAAACCGCGTCCCGAGGTGACCGTGTGTCTCGACGCCGTGCACCGCGGACTGGGTACGCGGAGTTGCGGTCCCGACACGCTGCCGAAGTATCGCGTGCCGATCAAAAGGCACCGCCTGGATTTCCATGTGTTGCCAAGTTGATGGCAAGTGTCAGCGCCGGGGCGTTGCGAAACGATCCGAGACTGATACACACCTCGTGTTTGGTGGGTGGTTTTGATCGCGGCTACATCGCCCGCTGAACATCGCCCGCGGCGACGCCTTCAAATCACACATGACCCCTCTGGATTTTGGTCTTAGCTGTTAAGAGAGAATGGGGTAGCTGGGAACAGCCCGTTCGTCTTATCGTAGTGTTGACTCAAGCCGACATACTTCAGCGTGAACCGTTTGGGACTTATGCACTCGCACTCGCGTCATTGACATGCAATCGGGGTGACATGATTTGAACATGCGACCTCTTCGTCCCGAACGAAGCGCTCTACCAAGCTGAGCTACACCCCGATAAAGGCGTGGCGGAAGATCGTATCGCAACCGGGGGCCGTCGCCAAACGCGGGATCGTCCAATCTGTGAAGCCATTGACGGCGAACGCCTTCCCCCGTACCCTTTTCGATTCGCCTGCAGCCATGCTTGGCCGCGAGCCTGCCGGATCCTTTTCGGCCATGGACCTCGCTTCCCCACGAACATCGCCGCAGTCGCCACGCATCGGTCGCTTTTTTGTGCGGAACCTTCCGCCAGCTTCGCGGTGCGTCTCCCCGCGCCCCCGAAAGTTTTCCAAGGCGTCCCGCACGTTTTTGAAATCCGCTCGTGGCGGCGATCGCACCGAAAGGCGATGCTGTATGCGTTTTGACGCTTTTGAACTCCACCCCACGGTCCTGAACAACCTCGCCGCCAAGGGCTACGAAGAGGCGACGCCGATCCAATCGGGTGCGATTCCGGTCGCGCTCGAAGGCCGGGACGTGCTCGGCTCGGCCCAGACCGGCACGGGCAAAACCGCTGCGTTCGCTCTGCCCATCGTCCACCGCCTGCTCACCACCAACCAGCAACCCAAGAAGTCCGACAAACGTCCCCGGGCGCTGATCCTCTCGCCGACGCGCGAACTCACCCAACAGATCGCCGACGGCTTCGCGGCCTACGCCAAGGGCACCGGCCTCCGCGGCGTGACCATCTACGGCGGCACCGGGCAACGCCCCCAGACCAACGCGCTCCAGCGCGGCGTCGACGTTGTCATTGCCACCCCCGGAAGGTTGATGGACCTGATGGAGCAGGGCTTTGTGGATTTGTCCGCGATCCAGACGTTCGTGCTCGACGAGGCCGACCGCATGCTCGATATGGGCTTCATCCACGACATCACCAAGATCAGCAACGAACTGCCCAAGCAGCGTCAAACGTTGTTCTTCTCGGCGACGCTTCCCAAGGCGATCCAGCAGCTCGTCGCCAAGCTACTCAAGGACCCGCAGGTCGTGTCGATCGCGCCCGAAAAGCCGACGGTAGATCGCGTGAAGCAGTCGGTGAAATTCGTCGCGCCCGGCAACAAGGTCGCGATCCTCGCGAATCTCATTGAGGACCACGGCATGTTTCGCACGGTGGTGTTCACGCGGACCAAGCACGGGGCCGACAAGGTCGTCAAGCAGCTCCGCGCTCACGACGTTAAGAGCGAAGCGATCCACGGCAACAAATCGCAGGCCGCCCGCCAACGTGCCTTGAACAACTTCAAGAACGACAAAGTCGCGGTGCTCGTGGCGACCGATGTTGCTGCGCGGGGTATCGACGTGCCGCACGTGTCGCACGTCGTGAACTACGACCTGACGCACGAACCCGAAACCTATGTCCACCGCATTGGACGTACGGCCCGCGCGGGTCAAGAGGGCGACGCCATCTCGTTGTGCACGCCCGATGAGATCGGCTGGCTCCGCGCGATCGAGCGGCTGATCGGCATGGACTTGGACATCCTCGGCGATAAGCCCGACTGGGCGATCCGCACCACCGCCGGCACCGGCATGGGCGGCATGGGCGGCGGGAAACGCAAACGCGGCCCGCGGTCGTCCGGCGGTGGCGGTGGGCGTTCACCCCGCGGCGGTTCCGCCGGCAAGCGCAACGGGCAAGGCGGCGGTTCGGAGAGCGGCAAGTCCTACGGCCACATGGGCGGCGGTTCCGGCGGCGGTACCAAATCGTCCCGCAAGCCGCGCACCGGCAAACCCAACAAGGGCGCGAAAGCCGCCGCCGGTAAAGCCGGGAAGCCCGGCGGCGGCGTGAAAAAGACACACCGCAAGGGCGGCAAGCCGGCGGCGTGATGGACGTTGCTTCGGCGGCCATAAAGCAGCGGCCGGTGGCCGCTGTCCGCGTCGCGATTGCTCTCGCGACGCAACCACATCCTCTGCACTTGCCAAAGAACGCGCACCCGCCCCGCGAGCTCAACTACTTTCAGGGTCCGGTGGACACGCCTTGCGCCCACCCTTCACGCCGCATCCCGCGGTCGCTTCTGCCCCGGCCTCACGCGCCTTCGTCTCGGGAGACTGTCCATCGCCGGCTCGGCCGACTGAGCGGCTTTCCCACCCCCGGGAAGTCGTGACTCCGATTTGGAATCCGACGCCCGGTCAGGCGCCACGGATCGCATCCGCCCACGCCAAGGCGTACTCGCATCACTCGGCCATCGCAGCGCTTTGCTCCCGACACTTCACCGCACGATCCGCGTCTGACGGATGGTCCGAGCTTGATTTTATCCGTCGAAGCTTCGCGTACGGACGTTGTGCGCACGTCGCGTACGGCTCCACTTCAAGCCCGCGACCGGATGCGAAGATGGCGTGATCGGCGCGACCGCCAAGCGAGTAGGCCCAGCGTCAGCGGCCCGGCCGGTTCGGGGACCGTCACGAAGCGGACGTTGTCCATTCCGAAGAACTCGGTGCGGTTCAGGGTCAACCGTGATCGAAATTGCACTTCAGAAATCCCCGCGTCGGCGTCATTGAGGATGACACCGAAGAATCCGTCGCTGATCGGCAGCGGCACGATGATGGGCGGGGAACCGGGGTTTGTGAACAAGGCGAGGTCCACCATTTCCTGATTCGCCGCGGCGGTGAAGTTGGCGGCCCAGGCCAGGATGGGTTGGTCGTAGAGCAGCGAGACCGTGGTATCGCCCCGATCCGAAATGTCGTTGTTGACCCCGAGGCGGGCGTAGGTGCTGCCGTTGATGGGGACGCCGTTGTTGCTTGAATCGGTGGCATACGGAACCGCGTCGATGAAGTTGACGATGCCGGTCGAAAAGGGGCCGCCGATGTTGGTCCGAAACGTGAACGGGCCGACGTCCACCGGCGCGTCTTCGAACACGACGTCGGTGGTGTAGTTGTTGAACGTTACGAGCTCGGCCGGAGGCCCGTCGAGCGAGAATTCCCAGAAGGCGCGGCTGAGAAAGGTCGAAACCTCCGCGCGCGTCGGTGTCGGTGTGGCGGCGATCGTCGCGATGACAGCACCGACGCACGCGTGGGTCAGGCAGGCTCGCATTGACATCACACGCTCCTCGGGTCCCCCGGGGTTGGCCGGGTTTGGTTTGGGCGGCGGACTACGACCACATTTTCATGCTACTTGGACGTTGGGCCTGGGGGAACCCCGGGCTGGGCGATCGGTTGGGCTGGCGGTCATGCTGCGGGCGGGTTTACGATAGGTGCCAGGAATTCAGGTGTTTATGGAAGCGATGGGCGTGAACAATTCGGCGGCGGGTGGCGACGCGTCGCCCGAGCGACGGAGCGGGGTGGATCGTCGGCAACGCGCGCGGGGGGCGGAGCGGCGGCGGTTGCCGGCGGGCGAGCGGGTGTGGGGGTTGCCGGGGTGGGTGGTGTTGGTGGTGTTGTTGGCGGGGGCGGCGGTGCCGATGTTGGCGGGGCTAGGCAAAACGCCGCTCAGTGACGTGGGCGAGGTGCGGTTGTTGGAGGTGACGCGGGGGACGTGGGCGCGGTCGGCGGCGTTGGGGGCGACGGGCGAGGGTTGGACGGTGGACCGGTTCGTGCCGGTGGTGGACGGGCGGGAGGCGTTGGACGAGGCGCCGGGGAGTGTGTGGATGACCGCGGCGGCGTGGTGGCCGGCGACGTGGATGGGGCGGGAGATGGAAGATGTGGGCACGGCGGAGCGGGTGCTGCGGGGTCGGCTGCTGCATGTGGGGATGGCGCTCTTGGTGGTGGCGGCGGCGTTCTGGGCGGGGCACGCGCTCGGGGGGTTGCCGGTGGCGGGGTTGGCGGGGCTGATCGTGGCGGGTAATCCGCTGCTGACGTTGGCGGGGCGGACGAGCAACGGGGACGCGATCGTGTTGGGGTGGACGGTGCTGGCGGGGGCGGCGGCGTTGTGGGCGATGCGGCCGATGAAGCCGGCTGCGGCGGGGCTGGGCCGGGCGGCGTGCGGGTGGGCGATTTGCGGGTTGGCGTTGGGGTTGGCGGCGTTGTGCGGGGGGTTGGACGCGGCGTTGCCGGCGGCGTTGCCGCTGTGTTTGTTGGTGCTGTTATGTCCGCGTCGGCCGGGGAACGCGTTGGGGTTGGCGGTGGCGGGGGCGATCGGGTTGCTGGTGGTGTTGCCGTGGGTGGCGGCGGTACACGTGCGGGAGCCGGAGGCGTGGCGGGGGTGGTGGGCGACGGCGCGGTTGGGGGAGGGCGGCGGCGTGACCGGGCAACCCACGGTCGGTGACCGTGGGCTTCTGGGCGTAGCGGTAAGCGGGGTGTGGGATCGGCTGGTCGAGCGGGCGGGGCTGATCGTGGGGGCGTGGGGGGTGTGGGGCTTGGTGATGGGGTTGGCGTTGGTGTGGCCGTTTTTGCCGGGAGCCAAGGCGGAGGCGGGCGGGTTGGCGGAGCGGGGGAAGGGTGCGACGAAAAGCAGCGCGACTTCCGGGGGGAAGCTGCCGGGCCCGCGGCGGCGGTTGTTCGTGGGGTGGGGGTGGCTGGTGGGGGTGACGGCGATGGTGCTGTTGGCGCCGGCGGGGATGACGACGGGGGTGTTGCTGGCGACGCTGCCGATCGGGGCGTTGGCGGGGGCGCAAACGCTGTGGAGCGTGAGCGCGGCGGCGGGTCAGGGTCGGCCGGTGTGGGCGTGGCGGGTCGCGGCGGGTCTGACGGCGGCGTTGGTGCTGGGGTTGTCGGGGGCGGTGCCGTGGACGATGGCGCACCTGCCGGAGTTGGCGGCGTCGGGTTGGTTGGAGGCGACGGGCGGGGTGTTCGCGGGGGCGATGCCGGGGTGGTTCTGGCTGGGGCTGGCGGTGGTGTTGGTGCTGGTGGCCGCGGGGGCGGGGGCGTTGGCGTGGGGCGATCGGCCGGAGCGGGCGGCGGCGGG
>JBCCDN010000042.1:0-22265 GCA_039030755.1 Planctomycetota bacterium
CCCGCCCGCGGGCGCGGTGCTGGCCGCCACGCAGCGCGCCCCGAAGTACAGCGCGATGATCGCGGGCCTCGACGACGTGCTGGTGGATTACTACGTCGAGGCGATCGACGCGTGGGGCAACGTCACCGGACCGACATCCAGCACGTGTACGTCGGGCAGGCCACCCCCGGAAGCGGCGGCGGCGATCCTTCCGGGGGCGGAGAGTTGGTGATGGACGGCGTACTCGATGCGGGCACGACTGCGTTGGGTGCGTCGGCTTCCGGGGCGCGGACGCTGTATGCAGATGTTCGGGAAGGCGAACTGTACGTCGCGACCGAGCAGGCGGGGGATGGGTTGGATTTATTTGTGTATCTCGTGTCGGCCGACGGCACCCCGGTGGTGACCGATGCGAACTGGGGTAAGGCCGGGCAGGTCACGCAGTGGTCGGCGTTTCTGGGTGACGAAGAAAGCAACGACTGGGAAGGTTGGTTCAACGCGGCGGGCGACGTAGATCAAGAAGGCCGATCGTCCGGCGGCGGTTCCAATACCGGCGGCGGCGTGGTGGAAGGCAAGCTCGATCTGCTTTCGGAGCTGGGCGTGAGCCTCACGGAACTCGCGGCGCAGGACGTTCGGCTGGCGGTCGGCGCGTTCGAGAGCTGGGACGGCGGCGCGCTCGTGCCTGATGCGTCGATCGGCGACGGTCTTAACGGCGATGGGGATGTGTTGGGCGGCGAGTTGATCACGGTGTCGCTGGCGTTGCTGATGGCGGACATCGATGGTGATGGCGATTTGAATCTTGCCGATGTCGATGCGTTGGCGATCACGTTGCAGGAGGGGCAAAACTTCTTGCAGGCCGATGTGGATCAGGACGGCACGGTGGGCGCGGCCGACCTGGACGCGTGGCTGACGATCAAGGGCACGACGCACGGCGACGCCGACCTGGATGGCGACGTGGACCTGGACGATGTGGCAACGCTGGTCGCGGCGTACGGGTTGAACCGGGGCTATATCGATGACCCCGAGGGCTGGGCGTCGTGGGGTGACGGCGACTTTGATCTGGACGGCGATGTGGACTTTGCGGACGCGATGCTGCTGCGGCGTTACGCGGACGCGTCGGTGGGCGAGGCGTTGTTGGCGACGGTGCCGGAGCCGGGCGTGGCGGCGGGATTGTTGGCGATGGGTCTGGGGTTGCTGAGGCGTCGGCGTTTGGGCTGATTCCAAGCGGCCGGGGGATGTGGCCGATAGGGTCAGGACGATGTCCGAATCGCCCGCCGAGTTGTCGCCCGAGCGTCCTGCCGAATCGAACCGAGAAGCCGCGCCGCTGGGTGGGTTGGTCACGCGGTCGGCGTTGGGCGGGGCGTTGATGGGGTTGGCGAATCTGGTCCCCGGGATTTCGGGCGGGACGATGCTGCTGGCGGCGGGGGTGTATCCGCGGTTTATCGGGGCCATTGGCGAGGTGACGACGCTGAAGTTTCGGAAGGCGTCGGTGGTGTGTTTGGGGACGGTGGTGGCAGCGGCGCTGTTTGCGATTGTGTTCTTGGCGGGGGTGGTGAAGACGCTGGTGGTGGAGCAGCGTTGGGCGATGTATTCGCTGTTTATCGGGCTGACGCTGGGCGGGGTGCCGGTGGTGTGGCGGCTGTTGAAAGCTAGCGGCGTCGACGAAGCACGTGAGCGAAGCGGGGATCGGGGTTGGTGGATCGCGGCGGTCTTGGGCTTTGTCGCGATGGCGGGGTTGGCGCTCGTGCAGAGCAGCGGCGTCGCCGGCGGGGGCGGCAACGATGGGTTTGTGTTTATGCTGTTGGCGGGCGTCGCGGGCGCGGCGGCGATGATTCTGCCGGGCGTGAGCGGAGGGTATTTGTTGCTGGTGCTGGGCGTGTACGTGCCGATCCTCACGGGGATCGACGGGTTCAAAGAGGCGTTGAGTTCACGGGACGTGGAGGCGTTGTTCGCGGTGGGCCTGGCGGTGGTGTTGCCGGTGGGGCTGGGTGTGGTGATCGGGATCGTGGGCGTGAGCAACCTGCTGCGTTGGTTGTTGAAGCGGTACGAGCGGGCGACGCTGGGCGTGTTGTTGGGTTTGTTGCTGGGCGCGGTCGTGGGACTTTGGCCGTTTCAGCAAAGCGTGGAGCCGGAGGCGGGAATGATCGTCAAGGGGCAGGCGATCGAGCAGGATGTGGCGGGCGTGTGGGTGTTGCAGGCGTCGTTGGAGACGGTGGAAATGGAAGACCTACCGACGGCGTTTTTCACGCCGAGCGCGGGGCAGGTCGCCGGGGCACTGGGTTTGATGTTGCTGGGGTTTGGGGTGACGATGGGTGTGGACCGCTTGGGGCGGGAGAAGAAGCAAGGGATGTAGGAACGAAGTACGCGAGGTAGCCGCCGCCCCGCGGGTTGCGCGGAGCACGCGGCGGGACGCGCAATCCGTGGGGTTGCGGCGACCGGCAGACCGTTACGAAACGCACGAGCACAACGAGGCAACACGATGAAGGTTTTGGTCACGGGCGGCGCGGGATATATCGGTAGCCACGCGGTGCTGCGTTTGGTGGAAGATGGGCACGACGTGACGGTGTTGGACTCGCTGTATCGCGGGCACGCCGAGGCGTTGGACGCGATCGAAGCGAGCACGGGCCGTTCGTTCACGCGCGTGACGTGTGACTTGGCGGATACGGCGAAGATCACCGAGGTGTTGACATCCGGTGGCGTGGAGTGCGTGATGAACTTCGCGGCGCTGGCGTACGTCGGCGAGAGCGTGACCGAGCCGTTGGTGTACTACCGCAACAACACGGCCGGTGTGATTTCGTTATTGGAGGCGATGCGGGAGGCGGGCGTGCGGAAGCTGGTGCACAGCTCGACGTGCGCGACCTACGGCGAGCCGGAGCAGATGCCCATCGTTGAAACCACGCCGCAGTCGCCGATCAATCCGTACGGCTGGAGCAAGCTGTTCGTCGAGCGGGTGTTCATGGACGAAGCGGCGGCGGACCCGGAATTTTCGTTCGCGGCCTTGCGCTACTTCAATGTCGCGGGCAGCGATCCGCAGGGTCGCATTGGCGAAGACCACGAGCCCGAGACGCACCTGATCCCGGTGCTGCTCAACACCGCGCTGGGCCAGCGGGACCACGCGACGATCTTCGGCACCGACTACGACACGCCCGATGGCACGTGCATCCGCGATTACATCCACGTCTGCGATTTGATCGACGCGCACGTCACGGTGATGCACGCGCTCGACGCCAAGCAGCCCGAGCGGAAAGAGATGATCTTCAATCTCGGCACGGGCGCCGGGTTGTCGGTGAAACAGATCATTGACGCGGTGAAGCAGGTGACGGGCGTGGATTTCGAGGTCAAGCTCGGCGAGCGTCGGCCGGGCGATCCGCCGAGCCTGTACGCCGACCCACGGAAGATCAAGGATGCGCTGGGTTGGGAGGCCTCGGTGACCGACGCGGCAACGATGGTGGAACACGCGTGGGCGTGGTTCCAGAAACACCCGGATGGCTACGGCGCGTAAGGCATGTCCTTGGCGTTTGCAGTGGTGTTGGCGTGGCGAACGTTGGGTCACCAATTGTTGAGCAACAGGTTGCTGAGCAGTTGGCGGGCCGAGGCGTCGCTGTAGCCGTGCAGGCCCCAGTGGCGGACGCCCATGGCCGCGAGCGAGAGGTCTTCGCCGGAGACAAAAATCGCGGGACGGTTCTCGATGCGGAAGCCGGCGAGGCGGGGCTTATTGTCGGTGTTGAAGTTCCGCACGGAATAAGCCCGGTACGTCACCCGACCCAGGTCGAACGTGTTTTGGTTGCGGTCGGCGGCGAAGACGTCTTCGTACCGCGAGAGGCGCTCGGGGGGTTGGCCCAGCGCGGCGGCGAATTGCTCCTCTAAAGCGGCCGCGAAGTCGCCCGTCCCGCCAAGGGTTTCGATGAGCACGGTGCCGCCGTCGGCGGCGTAATCAATGACGCGTCGGACCGCGTCGTCAGGGAGTTGCGTGCCGGTCACCCCCACCAGGTGGAGAAGGTCGGGCGCCGCGGTTTGGCCGTGGGCGTTGACGGGTTGGCCGGCGTCGTCCCAGGCTTGTCGGATCACAGCGAGATCCGCGTTGGGCTTGACTTCGGCGGGGCGGGGGTTGGTTCGGCTGCGTGACGCGGCCTGGGCGGGGCGGCCGAGTTCGCGGCGCTGTCGTTGCCAGAGGCCCGGCTCGAGGCCAACCTCGGGCGTGACGACGGCGACGGTTTTCTTGGGGCCTTGGGCGTTGCTGCCCGGGTCGGCGGGGAAAGACGTGGCGGCTCGGCCATCCATGCGTTGGTAGCCGGTGGTGTGCAGGTACAGGTTGGCGCCGAGCACGTACGCGTCCTCGGCGTTGCGTCCGCCGCGCTGCCAGTCGAAGCCGATATCGTCGCCGAGCACGAGCACCAGGTCACGGACGCCGTTGTGGTACCGCCGGAGCGCCGGCGGACGCTTGACCGGCCGCCACAGACCCAGCACCGGGTGGTCGTCGGGCACCTCTTCGAGCTTCGCGCCTGGGTACATAGCGTCGAGCATCGCGTCGACGGAGGCCAGGACGCGGCGTTCGTTGTCCTCGGGGTTGACGACGAGCATCCCGCCGAGGTCGAGGTAGCGCTTGATGGTTTGAATCTGAGCGGGGGGCAGTTCGATCGGCTCGTCGACGGAGACGAACGACATGGGGGCGCCCAGCCAGCGTTCGATGGCCCAGTCGATGGGTACGGTGCGGAAGTTGAGTTCGGACCGGAAGGTTTCGGAGAGCTGCTTGGCGAGGAAGTAGATGTCGTTGGGGCGATGATTCCACTCGAGCCCGGCGGCCGTGAGGTCGAGTTTGTTGAAGAAGACGGGCGTGTCGCCGCGGGCCAAGAACAGGAGAAAGAACGAGGAGTTGACCACTTGGCTGTGGACATCATCAGAAGGTTTGTGCACGCGATCGATGATGTAGCGGGCGAAGAAGTCGAACCAATCCGTGCCGCGTCCGCCGTTGGAAGTGCCGAAGCGCGAGCGGCCGGTGGCCAGGCCGACGCGTTCGACGGAATAGATCCAGTACCCGCCGCCGCCGTAGGAGTTTTTGTCTTGGTCGAACATGGCGTCGAGCCGGGCGAGGCCACGGTCGATGGCTTGTCGCATCTGCGGGTTGACGGTTTTGTTGTTCCGGCCGAGTTCTTGCTGCGCGATGGTGAGGACGGTGAGGCCGGCCGCGGTCATCGTCTTACTGACATCTTTGCTGGGGTTGTAGCTCCAGCCGCCGTCGCTGTGTTGTGCGTCGATGAAGTGTTCGGTGACGCGTTCCCAGAACGACGCGGGGATGCGGGCGTCCTGCTTCGCGGCTTCCCACAGGCCCAGCACGCCGTACTGCGTGGTGGAGTGGTCGTAGTACTCGCCCTTGCCTTTGGGCGGTTGGGAGAGCCGGTAACTGAAACAGCCGCGTTCGTCGGCGCCTTCGAGCAGGCGCTTGGTGTCGCGTTCCAAGGCTGAGCGATACTTCTCACGCGGGAGCAGCGGCCAGATGTGGTTGCGGATCCCGATGACATAGGAGCCGTCGACTTCCTTGGTCCATTCGCGTTGGCTCTTTTCGACAAAGGCAACAGCGTTGGCGAGGCGCTCGTCGACTTCGGGGGATTCGCCGCTGGCCAATAGCGCGTAGGTCGCAAGGACGGCGAGGCCCGCGTCGTGGCTGGGGTCGTCGAGCGCGGGCGTTTCGTCGTGGGTGCCGAACCAGCCGCCGGTGCGTTCGTCCTGCATGCGATAGAGATTGCCCTTGAGGATCTCGACGGCGCTGCGGATTTCGTCGGGGCTGACGTCCGCGTGGGCGGGCTGGGTCCGTAACCCAAAGGCCGTCAACATCACCAGGCTGGCGATGGCCCACCGGCGAAGGTTGGGGAGCCCCGGTTTCGGGGTTCTCCGGTCACGGGTTGGTTGGGCGTGGCGGTCGGGCAACATCACGGGCATACGCATTTCAAACGGTTCAGACGGCTTGGGCCGCCTTGACTCGGCGCCGGGGCCACGGCGAAAAAACAACGGGCCGCCACCCGGCGACCACCCCGGAAACATTCAGGGGTCCGGCGGGCCTTTCAACGACCATTCACACGGGGCCGTATCGTATCGCAGGCTCGGGAATTTCCCGCGCCTTTCGTGACGGCCGATTCACCTGAACTCACCCCGGGTTTCTTCGACGCCCCCGCTGACCCGCCCACGATGACCCAACCCTCCCCGCCTACCTCAAGGGACACCGCGCCTTCTGCGGATCCGATGGCGATGGGTCAGGCCGCGCCCCCCGCCGCCCACGTCTGGCCCACGGTTGATCTTCGGCAAGTCCGCCGGCTCACCGATGACACCGGGCTCATCCAGCACGCGGTCTACGCCACGCCCGACCCGCACCACGGCTACTGCATCGACGACAACGCCCGGGCGCTCCTCGCGACGCTTCGCTTGGCCGAGCTCCGCGAACTCGGCCCACCCGGCGACGAAGCGCTACCGATCCACACCTACCTGCAGTTCGTCTTCTACGCGTTCAACCCCGACCCGACCCAAACCACTGAACCCCAGCCCGGCTCGGAAGGCGGCTTCGCGGTGGTCGCCGCGGACGGCGCGCCGCCGGGGCGGTTCCGCAACTTTATGGGCTTCAACCGCGCCTGGCTCGAAGATCGCGGCAGCGAGGACAGCCAAGGCCGGGCGTTGTGGGCCTTGGGCGAGGCCGTGCGTCACGGCCCGACGCCCAACGTCCGTGATTTGGCGGCCGAGGTCTATGCGCGCTCGCTGCCGGGTGTCGCGCGGGTTGCGCACGCCCGATCGTGGGCGTTCGCGATCCTGGGTCTGGTGCGCTATCTCGAAGCGCAACCTGGCCACGAGCCCACCCGTTTGGTGCTCGAAGAGTTTTCGACGCGGTTGGCGGAAGCACTGCGTGCGAATCGGCGGGACGGCTGGCCGTGGTGGGAGCCGGTGGTCACTTACGACAACGCGAAACTCCCGCACGCGCTGCTGCTGTCCGGGCAGTTGCTCGGCGACCCGGCGATGTGTGACGACGCGCTCGCGAGCCTGGCCTGGTTACTGAAGCAACAAACCGTCACCGACCCCGCCGATGGCGCGACGCATCTTTCGGTCATCGGCAACAACGGCTGGCTCACGCGTGACGGCCAAGCGGTCCACAAAGCCAAGTTCGACCAGCAGCCGCTTGAGGCTTACGCCTTGGTCGATGCTTGCCTCGACGCCGCGCGATACACCGCCGCCGACCCCGCCGCCGCTTTGGCTTGGGAAACCCGTGCGTGGCGCTGCTTCGGCTGGTTCGTCGGGCGCAACGACTTGGGCGTCAATCTGATCGACCCCCACACCGGCGGCTGCCGCGACGGGCTGCACGAGAACGGCGTCAACCGCAATCAAGGTGCCGAATCCACGCTGGCCTATCTGCTGGCCGTCCTCGAACTGCACCGCTACGAACGCCAGCACCCCGGCCTTCACGGTCGCGTCGTCGACCGCCCCTGACATTGCGATGCGTTTGGGCTCGGCTTGATTCTCCCCGGCTTGATTCTGCTCCGTGCGGGTCGTAACGGTCAACGCAACCGCACAACCGGCCTAGCCGTTCTATCGCGCGTGGTTTGCGTGGGGTTCTTGTCAGGTGGGTGAATCTGGCACGATCGGCACGGCGGTGCTTCCGATGATCCCGGGAGAATCTGCGCTGCGTGCGCGGTCCGTGGGAGCGGGCCGTCTCGCGGAACCCCCCGGAGTCCACCGTGCCCGTCGTTAAGAACCACGAGTTCACCAATCACCCCAACCCCGCGGCATCGACCCGTGCTACGGCGCACGGCGAGATCGAAGCCACGTCGGCGGAACAGGCGCTCGACCCGCGTGGTCACGGCCGACTGCTCCAGCCGATGACCGGCGCGATGGACAAGGCCGACCAGCCGGGTCTCTCGTCGCTGCCCGACGGCCACGCCGTGGTGGGCGGTGTTGGCCTGTACCTCGGGCTGATTGTCGGGGCCGCCATCGTGCTCCGCGTCTTGCTCGCCTCCTTGGGCCCAGCGGCTCAACCCGAACTCGCCATGGTCGATGCGGTTGAGCACCAGCGAGCGCTGGGCGAAGCGGTGATTGATGGCCAAGGCTTCGGCCTTCCCGCCGAACACCCCGCCGCGCCCGCCGCCGCCGTGGCCACGCTGGACTTCGACAAGCTCGCCCCCGGCGACCTCGCCGAAGCACACCACGCGCTCGACACGCTGCGCCGCCTCCGCGGCGAAGCCTCCGCGCCGCCCCAAGCCGCCGGCCAACCGATCCCCGAAACCAAAGTGTTGCCCGGGATGCCAGCCGTGCTGGGCGTCTATGCGCTCATGGGCCTGCCCATGAGTTGGCTGATCTTCGCGCAGTGCGTGCTGGGCGGTCTGCTGGTGTTCCCGGCGTACGCCGCGGCGAGAAACCTCACGCAACTGCCCGGGGCGTCGCTCGTCGTCGCGTTGGTCGTCGCGCTGCACCCGGGTTTAATCACCGCCAGCCTCACGCTGGACGGAACGCTCTGGGCGGCCCTGTTGGTCGTGCTTGGGGCCGCCGGGATCACGTGGCTGTATTCGGATCGGCCGTGGCTGCCGACCCTCGGCGGGCTGGGCATCGGGGGGGCCGCGCTCATCCAACCTTGGGCCTGGATCGTGGCACCGGCGCTGATCTGGTGGCGGCTGTCCAAGCAGCGTGACTTCGCGGGAGTTGGCCTGGCCGCGTTGGTTCTGCTTGCCGCCACCGCCGTCCCTGCGGCGTGGATCGCCCGAAACCACCAACTCGGCGCGGGACTGGTGCTCAGCACGGAGTCCCGCATCGATCGCGCCTTCGGCGTCCCCGCTCACATCGCCGCGCTCGACCCCGATGGGGCATTCCGCAACGATCGCCCCGCCGCGATCGCCGCCGGCTGGGACGCCTTCGTTCAACGTCTCGATCCGCAGTCCAACGAAGCGAAGCCACAACTGCTCAACCCCTTCGGGACCGGCCGCCCCACCGCCCCGCCGCCCACCTTCGCCGCCACCGCCGACACCCTCGCCGCCCTCCGGGGCCACACGCTGGACGCCTGGACCGATCAACCTGCCGGCCTTGCGCGATATCTGCTCCGACACACCGGCCACGTCATGCTCGCTCCGTCCACCGACACGCTGCTCCCCCACTTGGGCGTGCCCTACGAACGTGCGGGCTTCCTTACCAACCTGATCGGTCGCGGAGCGCCTTACGAATCGTCCGACGCGGTCGCCCGCTGGACCACCGAAGCCTGGATCGGCATCAACGCGCTGCTGCTTGCGGCGTCGCTGCTGGGGTTGCTGTTCGTGGCGGTGCGCCGGCAGTGGGGCCTGCTCGGCCTACTCGTGATATCTAGCGGCGGTTTGTTAGGGATGACGCCCACCGATGCCGGCGAAGCGTCGCGGATGTCGCTGCTGTTTGTGCAGGGCGTTGCCATCGCCGCCGTTGTGATCCCGCCCGCGCCTCGACGCGTGAAGCCTCGGAAAACCAAGACCAAGGTCGGCGACTTCAGCGCCGCCGCGCCCGACGGCGGCTTCACCATCGGTTTGCGTCCCGAAACCGTCGCCGCGCTCGGTTCGGCCGGCACGCACCGCGCGAAAGGCCTCATGGAAAATCTGCAAAGCCTGGGCTACGGCAAAGCCAACGCCGCCGACCCAGACGACGCCAAGCCCGAAACCGCGCCGCACCCCTATGACGCGCTCGCGCGGGACGACGACGACAGCGATCAAGACCCGCTCAACCATCAGGACGCCACCCCCGCGATCGCGGGCGTCGCCCACTTCGATGGCGAGGAGCAAGACGACGAGCCGCCCTATCTCGGCCGACCGATCTGACGCTACCCAGGGCCTCGCTGTTGGGATCGTTCTCGGACTTTGTTCAATCCCGCACCCCTCGTACCGCCCGCCGAACGCGTGCGGCGTGTTTTTTGGCTGCACGTGCCCGCCGCGCTTCACCGCCCCGCCGCGCCCGTCGATGACGGCTGTGCGGGTTGTAACGCCCGCTTGATCGTTAAGCCTGAATCACGCGTCACCCCGTCCGCATCGAGCAAGCCATGCAACCTTTCCCCTTCCGCCTCACGTCCCAAGCTCAAACCCCGTGTTTCGACGGCCGCATCGCCGTGATCATCCCGTCGTTCAACCACGCTCGTTTCCTCGAACGCGCGCTCTGCTCCGTCCTGGACCAACACGACCCCGACCTCGAACTCCACGTCGTCGACGGCGGCTCGGACGACGATACGCTCGACTTGCTCGCCGCTTACAACGACCAACTCGCTTCCTGGACCACCGCGTGGGACTCCGGCCCTTCCGAAGCGATCAACCACGGCCTCGCGCGTTCCCGGGCCGACCTGATCGTGGTCCTCGCCGCCGACGACGTGATGCTTCCCGGCGCCCTACTCGAACTCCGCCGCACCGCCGCGGCTCATCCCGCCGCCGCCTGGTTCGTCGGCGACACCCAAGGCCTCGACGAAGCCGACCAACCCGTCGCCGACGCCCCGCAAACCCGCGGCTACGCCACCGCCGCCCAACCGCTGACCCACCCGACCCACGCCCTGATCGATCCCGCCGGACCCCCGCCGCTCTCCGCGTGCGCCTTCCGCCGCGGCACGCTCGACCTCATGGCGGGCTGCGACTCCAAGTTCCGTCACACCTACGGCGACGACCTGATCCTTCGCCTGCTCGACCAATCCTTCGTCCCGCAACGCATCCCTGCGCCCTTCGCGGGTATCCGTGAACCCGCGCCTGATTTGATGGCACCCCAAGCCCAGGATTTCCAAACCCACGCCTGTCCCAGCATCCCGCTCAACCCCGCCGAGATCGTACAGCGTCAGGCCGAAGTGCTCGACCTGATCGAACGCTTTACCGATCGCCTCCAGCCCGGTCACCGGTTCGCGCTCGCGCAAGAAACCGCCGACCGCCGCCACCTGCTCAAGCTCACCGAAGCCCACGGCCGTGCCCGCGACGCGCCGCTTTGGCTGGCCGCGCTTCGCCACCCTTGGCGACTGGGCAATGCTGAGTTCCGCCGCACGCTCTTGGCCGGCCAACCCGCCGCGGCGCTCGAGATGAACACGCACCGCCGCGCCGCTTGACGCAGCGACTTTGATTTAGGCGGCGCCTTTGCGCCGCTTGACCCCGGCCGTTCGGCTCTTGCCCTTGTCGGCATCCATCACATTCCCGCCGGACTTGCGGAGTTGCGCGACGCTCTTGACTTTGGCCCGAGCGGCACCGGCCCAAGGCTTGGTCTGAATTGTTGCGTGATCCATCCGCTTGCTCGCCGCATCCAGGTCGGCCTTGCGGTAGTTGGGCAACCACGGCCGTTGTGCCACGAGCATCTCGTCGGTCATCTGCCAGACCTCGTCGGGGTTGCAGACCGCGCCCACCAACGGGTCGTGCAGGACGGCCTGCTTCAGCAGCGTGACGTCGCCCGTGATGGCCGCGTCCTTGCTCATGCGCTGGACGTTGACCGAGGCCATGCACGTCGCGGCGCAGGCTTGCGGCAGGGTGATCCCGGACATCATGTGCAAGCCCGTGCGGTCGACGTAGCCCGGCGCTTCGATCACGCAATCCTCCGGCAGGTTGGTGATCACGCCGCGGTTCCGCACGTTGAAGAACCCGCGGTAAGGCCGACCGGTTTCCAGTGATTCGATGATGTAGCTGCCGTGCTCGGTCGAGCGCTTCCACGTCTCAAGCGGTTGCCCGGCCTCGTCGAGCCACTTGGGGAAATCGGTCTCAAACCAGTTGCGATCTTCGGTGCAGACACGGAGGTAGCCAGCGGTCTGCCCGTTGATCCAGGAGTTCATGCTGATCCATTTTTTGATTTCCTTGGGCCGCTTGCGGTACCAGGGCAGGTACTCGCTCAGGTGGCCGTTGGATTCGGTGCTATACACCCCGAACCGGCGGAGCACGTCGATGCGGACCTTTTCGGTTTCCGCCAACGTGTCGTGCTGTTCGAACGCGGCGAGCAGTTCCTCCTGGCCGACTTCGCGTCCTCGGTAGAGCACCTTGAGATACCACGTTTGGTGGTTGATCCCGGCACAAACGATCTGCACGAGGTCGCGGTAGGCCAGGCCCGTCTCGCCGTACTGCCCCACCTTGCTGGAGGATTCGTCTTCGTCGCCGTGGTACCGCGCGAGCGCCGCGGCGATCTGCTGCCAACCGCCGTCGACCCCGTGGCAGAGACCGACGGTGTTGATGCCTTCGCCGGCGTCGTACGCGTCCAGCGCCGCCCAGGTGTTCATGGCCATGGGGTTGGCGTAGTTCAGAAAGAGCATCCCGCCGGGGCGCGACGCGTTGCCGACTTCGAGCGCGTCTTTGGAGAACGCGCGGATCTGCGGGATGTTGCGTTGGCCGTACATAATGCCGCCGGCACAGAGGGTGTCGCCGACGCACTGGTCAACGCCGTACTTCAGCGGGATGTCGATGTCGGTGGCGAAGGCTTCGAGCCCGCCAATACGCGTGCAGTTGATGACGTAGTCCGCCCCTTCCAACGCTTTGCGTCGGTTGAGCGACGTGACCACCTTCGCGGGGAGTAGATTGGCTTTGATGTCTTTTTTCAGCAACTGCGCAACCATGTCGAGGTTGCGCCGATCGATGTCGTGCAGGGCGAACACGGTGTCCTGCAACTCGGGGACCATGAGCATGTCCTGAGCGAGCCGGCGGGTAAAGCCGACGGAGCCTGCTCCGATGAAAACGACGCGAAGGGGCATGTTGAAGTTCCTGGAATGGGCTGATGCGGTGTGGAGATTTGGGAAACCGAAATTTTAACCGGTGGGTGGCCTGGAGGACGGCTCGGCTTGCGTCCTCGCAAGGCCCGTTGGTCTTCACATCGCTTGCAGCGGTGGTGAGTTAAAGCCGGCCGTATGCCGGAACCTGCATGTGCGATGCGAGTCAACCCACCATGGCTCGTTCCACTGAAGTGTATAAAAAATTCCACCAAGTTTGGACGCAAAATTTTACACAGGCAAGTAGTTATGAATTGATTCACTAGGTTCAAAATACATCTATTTTTTGAATATTTCAAAGAAAAGTCGTGGTAAATCCTTAGCAAGGTGTTCGATTCCCCGAAAATTGGGAAATAGTTTTGATTTAATTCAAAAAAGTTCTACAGTGCATTCTGAGTGATTCACCCTTTTTAGATTCGGCGTTCCGTCGAAAAGTCCATTTCACCAGGAGGTTCCCATGAAAAATTTGATTGGCTCGAAAACATTGATGAACGGTTTGTCGGCGGTGTGCGTGTCGGTTGCGGGCGTCGGCTCGGCCCATGCGGCCGTGTTTACGGACATCACGATTTTTGAATCCGGCGGTGCGTTTGCCGACGACATGAATTTCAACTTCCTTGGCGGCGCTGGCCCTGGGGGTACGGACAATTTCGGTTTTGAAATTGATCCGGCCCAAGCCAGTGTCACCCTGGACGTGTTTTCCACCACGGTGGCCGGCGGCTTCAGCACGCGGGTCGATACCGGCACGGACCTGACCATCACCACGACGTCGGGTAATTTTGTGTCGTCGGGCTTTGGCGGTGCGCTCGGCGTGTCTCAGTCGGCAACCGTTGACGAAGCTTTGAATGACGGCGAGACTTTGATTTTCACCTTTACCGACCCCGTGGAAATCAACGCGGCCGGCGTGTTCTTCGCGGACGATGCTGACTTGGTCTTCACGCCGGTTGGCGGCACCGCGGTCACGCTCAGTGGGTTGGGCGGGCAAGGCTTCACGGGTGCATTACCCAGCGTGGTCAGCGTCGCTGCGAACCAGAGCGTGGAAATCTCTGCCGTCGGCGGCACGCTTTTCGTTGACGACCTGGGCGTGGACATCGTTCCCGAGCCGGGCACGTTGGCGTTGGCGGGTCTGGCGGGGGCGGTGACGCTGCTGCGTCGTCGCGTCGCCGACTAAATGGATCAATTTCCCCACGCGGTCCGCAGTCAACGCTGCGGGTCCGCGTTTTCCGGGCGTCGATGGATTCCGGATCTGCGACGCTTTGTTTTAAGTTCGTGTCATGACGCATCCTGCCCCCGATTCCGCTTCGCCTTATGTTTCTGGCCCGATCCCGCCGTCGGTGGCCCGTCTTTTAGCTGAACCGTTCCCGGGCCGGGGCGCGGCCGATGTTTTGGCGCGTCGGGTGCGTGAAGTGTTGCACAGCGGGGCCTTGTCGGCGGGCGATCGGTTTTTGACCGATGAGGAACTGGTGGAGATCACGTCGTTAAGCAGGTCGACGGTGCGGCGCGCATTGTCGGGCTTGCGCGACGAGGGCTGGCTTAAGAGCCAGGCGGGCTTGGGCACTTATGTCGGAACGGTGGTGCCGTCGAGCGCGACGGCGGACTGCGGCAGCGTTGCGGCCGAGCGATCGTCATCGTCGGCATTGCGTTTAGGCATGATCGCGTTCAGTGAGTTGACGCCTGCGTTTGATTGGTTGAAGCCTGCCGTGCTCCGTGGCATCCACAGCGTTGCCGACGAATTCGGAACTCGGGTCGAACTCTTGACGGGCGTGGGCAGTTCGGACATGAAGGTTGCCGATGGCGTCAAGCGTCTGGAGCAAAGCGGAGTCGATACGGTGGTCTGTCTTTCGGTTGATCCGGCTGACGGGTTGTTGCTGCGATTGGCAAGCGAACGGGGGATGCGTTGCTTCTTGGCGGGCACGGCGTTCCCCGATCTACCGGTGCCGCGGGTGTGCGAGGACAACCGCGCGGGGATGGACGCGGTGGTTCGTCGGCTCGCGGGTTTGGGGCACGAACGGATGGGGTTGGTGATGCGGCGTTGGCCGAGCCCTTGGCTTTTTAAACGGCATGAGCAGTGGCACGACACGCGGCGGGACCTCGGCCTGCCTGCAGACGAAGGCTTGATGCACTGGCTCCCACAGAACAACGACGCCTTGATGGCCGACTCGGCGTTCACGGGCCTAGCGCGTTGGATCGAACGGGCCAAGCCCACGGTCGTGATCTGTGGCCACTGGGCGCCGGCGTTGCATCTGGGGCAGCTCATGCGGAGCGGGGCGTTTCGGGTGCCCGATGATTTTTCGCTGGTCGTGATCGACCAGTACCCCGAAGTACCCTCGATGTTGGGGATGCAGCCCGCGACGATGAAGGTGCCGCTCGAAGAGATCGGGCAGACGTTGGTCAAACTCTCGGCCCAATGGTGTGCCGGCGAGCAGCCGCCTTCGCTGACCAAGCTGCCGATGGGTTGGATCGACGGCGACTCGCTGCGGCCGGTCTCGTGATCAAGCTTCCGGTCGGTTTCTCGTGTTTTGATTAAAGGTTCACGTCATGGCGTTTCGGAATCCACACACATTACTTTGGGCTCGCGCTTTGACCGCTTCGCTCGCGGGGGTGGTGCTGTTAAGTGGGGGCCAAGCGGTTGGCGAAGAAGCGGTGCTGTATCGCGAAACGTTTCCGAATGCGGCGGGGTCCGGCCAACCGCTCTCGACATACGGCTGGTCGTATCACTTGGGGACGCAGGGTTGGGATGAGGCCGGCAACGACGCGGCGCAGGGATTGGTCAACGAAGGCGTCGGCAGCGGAGCGGGCTTGCTTCCGGTTCACGCGGGCGGCGACACGCCGGACGCCGAGGCGAACCACGAGGCTCGTGGCCGGGGATTTGTGGTCAACGCGTTAGGCCCCGATGGCGCGGGGCCGGACGACGACCCGTATTGGAATCAGTTGACGCATTACGCGACGACGGAGCTGTCGATCGATCGTTCCACGCACCGTGTGGAGGCGTTGGGGCTTGACCTGGCTCTGAGCCAACCCGACGACGTGCGGCTGACCGTGAAGATCGGCGATGCGTGGTTTGCCTCGCAGCAGACGTTCAGCACCTCGCCGGTGGATGGCTACGAGATTTACAGCGGGTTTGCCGCGAAGGCCAAAACGCTTCGGATCGACCTCAGCGATGCGGCTTGGTTGCCGATGAACTTTGTACCCGGCACGACCATGGGCTTAGACACGTCGCAGCCGGCCGAGGCGTTGCCCGACGGCGTGCTGACCGGCCTGGGGTTGCTGCTGCAGCCCTCGGGGTTTGAAGCGTTCGACAACGTGACGGTGTTTGGCGAGCCGCGTTGAACGTTTCGCCGATCAGCCGATCCGCGCGGCGTCCGTTGACGTCATGGACAGCGTCTCATCGTCCCATCGCCCTGGAGTTTGCCATGCATCTATGCCACCGTAGGCCACGCCCCCGACACGCCCGAGGTTTCACGCTTATCGAGCTGCTTGTCGTGATCTCGATCATTGCGTTGTTGATTTCTTTGCTGTTGCCAGCGCTGGGCGGCGCACGGGCAGCCGCGCGTGACGTTGCGTGCCTATCGAACCTTCGTCAGGTTGGGATCGCGACGACTTCTTACAGCACCGACTACGGCGTGTTGCCGGTCGGTATTGAAGGCTATTCGCCGTACAACGACTGGACGTTCGTGTTGCCCGACGAATACATGGGCGGCAGCAGCGTCGGCTCGGCCCAGGCGCAACAACGGACGCGGGTGCTGCAGTGTCCGACCGCCCGCTCCAATGAAAACCAAGGCGATCAGCCCAACCATTACTCGGCTCATCCCCGATTGTTTCCCGATATCACCATGGTCGATCCAGCCTTTACCGATGGACGGCGGTTGGATGTCGTCCGTCCGGATCAGATCTCCCGTGCGAGTGAGTTGTTCGTCGTGGCCGACGGCGCCCAAACCGAAAACGACGGCGGTGTGCAGGCCTTGGCGAAAAACGTGGACGACTCTCGCATCTTCTGGCAAGGCTTGATTCTGACGCCAGGCGACAACCTGAGTGCCTCCATCAACGCAGGGCCCAACACCGAGGTGCGTGGCACGTTTGACCCGGCTCAGGGCTTCGCGCAACTCCGCTTCCGACACGCCGGAGACGAAGCGGTCAACCTTGTTTTTGTCGACGGTCACGCCGGTGCGATCCGAGATGGTGAGATGCAAGTGCGTCATACCCGTGTTGATCGCTGATCTTTCAAGTCTTTTGTCCTGCTCGCCGAACTCCGGCCCCTTCACCATGCCCACACTTCAATTCCGATTTCGCCTCGCTGCGTTTGCTTTTGCCTCGTCGATCCCGTGCCCTACCGTGTTGGCCGAAAGCCCGGGCACGTGGTCGCCGGTCCCGCTGGTTTCTCAGGAGCTTCGTGACGCCGGGGTCCGCATCGGCGGCGAAGGCGCGCAGTGGCCGCAGGAGATCGCGATCGCGCCGGGCGATGGCGACTTTGCGCTATTTCTCACGGACGTCGGCGGCGTGTATCGCAGCCTCGACACGGGCTTAACGTGGGAGCCGACCAACGTGGGCTTCACGCCGCGCGGCGCGACGGACGCGGCGTTCGACCCGCACTTCCCGGACCGCGTCCTGATGGCCGGGATGAACACGATGGGTTCGGCGTTCAACGGGCTGTACCTCAGCGAAGACCGCGCGAGCTCGTGGACGCCGGTGCGGCGCGAGGCAGTTTCTGGCCACGAGGATGCGCGGCAGAAGCTCGCGTTCGATCCGACGACCCGGGACGACGACGCGGGCGTCACGGCGGTGGTGTATTGGTCGCGGACCGCCGAGGTGCGGCAAGATCATTGGGGCGAGATCGAATATGACCCGGGTCTGTACCGCAGCGACGACGGCGGGCGGACATGGAACCGATTGAACGACGCGGCGTCGGCGGTCGCGGGTCACAGCTGGATCGATGTCGTGCCGTCGGGGGAGCGAGCCGGGCGTTTGATCGCGACCAACGAGCGGGGCGTTTTTGTCAGCGACGACCGGGGCGAGACGTTCGAGCGGCGTTTCGACGAGCCGGTCACCAGCGTCGCGGCGTGTCCGGTGCGCGATGGGGTGGTCTACGCGACGCAGGCCCAGGCCGTGCTGCGTAGCGAAGACGCGGGGGAGACGTGGACCACGCTTCAAACCCGGGGGCTCGACGAACCGATCGCCGATGAACGTGGCCCCGACGCCGTGCCCGGCACGCCGCGGACCAACGTGCGTTTCAACCGCATCGCGGTGAGCCCGGCCGACCCCGACCGCATCCTGATGGCGTCCCGCGCGGACAACTGGCGCTGGCTGCGTCACGTGTCGCACGACGCCGGCCGGACTTGGCACACCGTGCAGATCGACGACGCCCGCGCGTTTTTCCCGCAAAACGCCCGGGAAGGCGCGTTCGCTTGGCACCCCACCGATCCCGACGTCGTGCTGAGCTTCGGCGGCGATTGGCCGACGCGTAGCGACGACGGCGGCATGAACTTCCGCTGGTCGGCCGAGGGGCAGAACGCGGTGTACTCCGGGAGTCCTTTCGCGTTCAACCCGCATCATCCCGGCCTGCTGTTCATCGCCAGTCAGGACTACAACGGCGGGGTTACGCGAGACGGCGGACACACCTGGACCTACCCCAACGTCTCGGGTTACGGCTGGGGCGGTTTTGTCTACGGCGGGTTGGCGATTTCGCCCGAGGTCATTGTTGGTGGTCACGCCGATGGCGGATGGGGGGCAGACCGATGGCTGCGTCGCAGTACCGACGGCGGCGCGACGTGGGCCCAGCACGACGACGTCCAATGGGCCAGTGATCGCAACAGCCCGGCGTTTGGGTACGACGCGGGGCTGGTCTGTCCGGTAGATGCGGATCGCGCGTTCGTGTCGCGCTTCCGCACGGAAGATGGTGGCTTGACCTGGACGCCCATGCAGGGCGTGAGCGGTGTGTTGGCTGCAGACGCGTCGGGGGTTTTGTACGGCGTCCATCGGTTGTCGGGTGATCGCAGCGCGTTGGTCCGCAGCAGCGACGCGGGCGATACGTGGGAGGTGATCTGCCAAGTGCCGGGATATGTTGACGACTTGGCGGTGACCCCCGAGGCGCGTTGGTTGTATCTCGCGTCGCGTGATCGTTTGTGGCGGATCTACCCGGGGATGAACGCCGAGGCGGTGCTGGGTGATCCGCTGGTCCTGATCGAGACGCCGCAAACGGACACCGGTCGGCACCGCGTGGCGACGGTGGCGGTCGATCCCACGACGCCCGGCCGGTTGTACGCCGGGCAACGGATGGACATCCACAGCGCGTCGGCCGGCGTGTTGCGATCCGACGACGGCGGTCAAACCTGGGTCAACCTCAATCGGGTCAAGCCCTTGTCCCGCGACGTGCGCGACACCGAGCAGTTGGACGGCGGCCGGGAGCCGCAGTTTTTACGCGTCGATCCGCACACCGGTGAACTGTGGGCCACCACGGGTTGCTACGGCGTGTGGAAGTACACGCCGTAGCCTGAGCGCTGAATCGGACCGAAGGCTAAGCGGAGAGAGATCGTATCGGGCTCAATGCGTCGGCCGAGCCGCCGGCGGTGAGTGTTTGCTGCAAGCGTGCGGGATCAACCTGCGCGGCGGCGACGCCTTCTTGCACCGCGAGGGCTGCGGCGACGCCCGCGGCTTCGCCGAGTTGGTTGCAGTTGACCATGACCCGCACGGCGCCGAACGCTTCCTGATCCGCATCGATGAGCCGGCCGGCGACCCATAGATTCTCGGCCGTCGCGGGCAGCAAGGTTCGGTAAGGCACCGCGTAATACGGCGGGGAATCCGAGTCGTCCCGCCAACGGTGCCGGGTGCGGATGCCGTCGGGGCCGACGCGCTCTTCGGTGCCATTCAGCCATCGCAGCACCGTGCCGTCGGGGTGATGGATGTCGATGGGGTAGGTCCCTAGGGCAATCGCGTCGTCGAACGTTTCGCCGCGGAGAAGCGCCCGCCCCGTCAAGCGATGACGACAGCTTGCGTGCCAAGTTTCGCGGACCCCTAGCGCCTGCGACCAAGCGATGACATTGACGTCGGCGTCGGGGTACTGTGCTTTGGCGAGCTGACGGTACGCATGAATGTACGCCCGGCCCTGCAGCAAGGCGTCGCTGAGTTGGTCGGCGTCGGACGCATCCACGCCGTTCATCCGTGGGCCGTAGACGTTGCTCGCTCCGTCCACGCCGGGGTATCCGGAGATCCATGGATTGGCGTTGCGGTTAGGCAGCCCGTGGTGCTGGGCCAAGGCCCGGGCGTCGTTCCAAAAATTGGCGCCAGGGTACAGACGGGGAATCTCGGCGAAGCCGTGCAGCAGCGCTTGCAGCGTGACGGGCTGTAGTTCATCAGGTTTCCACGCTTCAAAGCCCGCGTGCCGGAGGAGGTCGCCGTCCCCCGACGCGTCGATAAACGCACCGGCCCGCAGCGCGCGTCGGCCGGACTTGTCCTCGAGAATCGCAGACTCGATGCGGTCGCCGGTCCGTGTCGCGCTGACGAGGCGGGCTTGAAGGAACGGGCGGATGCGATGGCTGCGCACCAGTTCGTCGAGTGCGTATGCGAGTTCGGCGCTGTTGAATCGGAACCGGTCACGCAAGCCGCGCTCGGATTCGTTTAGCGCGTTGCGGCTGCGTAGCGTGTTCACCACCTCGGCGGTGAGCCCGGCGATGATCTGCCGCTGTCCGTTGGTGTCGTACAGGCTGTGCCACTCGTTGACCTGCGCGGCGGTGGCGCTGCCGCCAAAGATCGCTCCCTGCTCAACGAGCGCGACCGACAAGCCCAGCCGAGCCGCACGCACCGCCGCAAACACGCCGGTGCACGAGCCGCCCACCACCACCAGGTCGCCTTCCCAGGCCACCGGCGTGTGCCGCGCGGGTTCGTGGATCGCGGTCGGCGTCGACTTCATCGCTCAACCCACTTTCGACAGGACGACGCAAGACCGCCGACCGCGAAGCATCACCCCAAGCGCCATCAGGCCCATCGCCGCCGCCGGCTCGGGCACCACGACGCCCAAGCCGTCCAGCCGAACCAGACCGCCGTCGGCCACTTCCGCGAAGACGCCAAACGCGTCAATTTCGCCGACCAAGTCGGCCGCCGCGGTGCTGCCGAGCGCCAGAGACACGCCCGGTTCGACATTCAGGGCCAACCACGACCCGGCCTGCGAAGTGAATGCCAGCGACACCGCTTGCGACCGCGACCAATCGCTGAACCCTACGCCCGCCACGCTCATCGAAAGCGTTTCGGCACTGACGTACCACTGCCCGCCCAGGCGGACGGCAAATCGAATCGCGTCGTCGGTCGATCGGTTGTTGAGCGTGGCCTGGATCGTTTCGATCGTGTCGACATCGACGGGCCCGGTGCTTTCGGTCCACGCGAAACCGTCGGTGGCGCCGCCTTCGGGAAGAAACGCCAAGAAATGATCGACGCCCGAGACGCCGGAGTTGGCGACCCGGATCGCGTCGTCAATCGTGCCGGCGGGCGGGGTTGCACTGTCACCGATGACCGCGCTCCATGTCCGACCGGTATTCGTTGAGAAGTCGGTCAAAGCGATGTTGTTTTCGCCGGTGGTATTGGTGAAGTCTTCAAAGAGAGCAAAGTCAGGCAGCACCGGATTGAAAGCCTCCAAGTTCGCGCTGTCGTGCAGCGCGAGCATCTCGCTTTGCGTCAGCGCCCGATCGAACACGGCAAGCCCGCCAATCTGCCCCTTCATCGATTCCTTCAGGGCGCTGCCGACGGCGAAGCGGGAGCCGATGGTGAAGTCGGCACCGCCCTGCGGCTTGGTCGCGGCGTGAATGGCCGGGTCGTACTCGAAGATGCCTCGGCCGTGGTAGTAGTCGTTGATCCCGCGGTATTCGCCGCCGGGTGCTTCAAAAAAGTATGGGTCGTTGCGCCCGTCGAGCGATGGGTTGTTGACGTTGCCGGGGTTCTCTTCGAACTCGCCGTTGTAGAACGCTTTGAGGGAGACGCCGTCGTACGTGAAGCCGACCGAGACCCAGCGATCCACTTCGATGGTTTGCGGGCTGGCGGCGTAGTCCAGGTTCCAGGGCAGGCCCGATCCGTCGGCCCGACGGCTGACGCCACCCTCGGCGGAGATGTGCGGCGTGACCTTGCCGCGGCCAACGTTGGGCCCAATGTTCATCAGCAGCGAGTACTGCCGTGAACCCGAGTCGTCGTTCGCGCCCGAGCCCTCGTACCACATGCCCGCAACGGTCGTGCCGCCCTCGAGTTCATCGAGCTTGAGGAAGGCGAGCATCGACACTTGCGCCGTCGGCCCGCTGATGTTCAGGTCGGCGGTCTGCGCGTAAGGAATGGAGAAAAACTGCGACCCGTCGAGGTAGGCCGCGCCGCCGAGCGGAGCGTCGGCGACATACGTGATCGGGTCGCCGACGACGTCGAGCGCGTGGCTGTTGGTGGTGCCGGTGGACGTACGCGTCTGGTCGGCGGTTTCGGAGAAGTCCCAGTAGCCCACGAGGTTGGGCGTGGATTCGATCGTTGCGGCGGCACACGTTCCGGCGGCTCTCCAAGACCGTCGACGTGCCCCGATACTATGTGACCGCCCAACTCATCGCCCAGACGCATCGCCGGTTCTAGGTTCACAGGTGTA
>JBCCDN010000043.1:0-21810 GCA_039030755.1 Planctomycetota bacterium
ACGGTCAGCACCACCGCCATGATGCTCGCCTGAATCAGCCGGCCGCGGATGAAACCCGACACCGACTTGTCCATCATGCCCAGCACTTCGTAGGTGCGCTCTTTCTTGCTCACGGGCACGTATGGATCGAACCAACCCACGAAGTCGCGGAACTTCCACGTCGCAAAGAAAAACACAAACGCCGCCACCACCGCAAACACCATCGCGTAACCCACCGCGCCCGTCACCGAACCCAACGCCCCGGCTCCCAGGTCCAACGCCGTGCTGCTCGCTTCCGCCACTGCCCGCCAATTCACCTCCCCCAACGAGCCCGTCACCGAATCCCAATAAGACGCGCCCTGCTCAACGGTGTCGCCGGCCACGTCGCTCAAGGCAACTTCGGACGTCACCGTTTCGGTCGCCTCCACCGCTTCCGCAACCTCGGCCACCGCGGCCTCGACCGCACCGGCGGCTTGTTCGGCGGGTGCCGCCGCAGCGGACACCGCGTCTAAGGACGCGTCGTTCCGGGCCCTTGCGCCCGACGTCGCCGCGGCCGGCTCAAAAAAGGAATGTGCGACCACGTCCAGCTGCTTGAGCGTCTCGGACAGCCACTGCACGATCGGCTCGGCCAAGGCGGGCAGGTCTTCTCGCGCCGCGAGGTCGTGAATCGTGCTGGGGATTTTTTGCAGCAGCAACAGCGCCTGCCACAGCATGATCGGAATCAGCACCAACAGGCCGGTGGCAACCAACGCCAGCGACGCGAGCATGCTCGCCGCGGTCACCGGCCGGGGCACCTTGAACCGGTCGTACAACGACGTCACCACCGGATTGAACACGTACGCCAAGGTCAGCCCCACCAAGATCGGCGTCAGCACCGAACGCGTCGCGTAGATCAAACGGAACGCCGCGGGGACCACGTACGACGCCACCGACAAGATCACGATCACGCCCAGGCTCACCTGGAACCAGCGCATCCGCCAAAGCGGTGTGTGCGGCTTACCGTAAAGATCGTAATTGCGCGAGGGCGCGTCGGGCGCGGCGTGACCGGTGTCGTCGGGCGTGGGTTCGGACATAGCAGGTCAACCTAACGCCGATCGCCCTCGCGGAATAGCGAAACCGACCCAACCGTTTCGCGAATCAGTCCCGGCCATACAACCCGCGCGGCAGCTCGGGCGGCGCCACCCGCCGATGCGGTTCGGTCAGGGTCCTCAGGAACGCCGCGATGGCCTGCACGTCGTCCTCGGTCAGACCCAGCGGATGGATCAGCGGCGAGAGCGTTGGAAACTCCGGGTCGTCGAGGTATTTCCCGCGCGGCCTACCGATCCGCATCCCGCCGTTGTACGCCCGAACCGTGACGGCCAACGACTCGAACAAGCCGTGATGCATGTACGGCGCGGTGCGTTCGATGTGTCGCAGATGTGGCGTCTTGAACGCGCCGCGGTCGGCCGGATCGCCCGTGACTTCGAACGCGCCGATGTCGTAATCCTTGGGCCGGGTGTAAAGGTGCAGGCCCGTGACGTGCGTCAGCCCATCGGTCAGCATCGGGCCGTGATGGCAATTCATGCATTTGGCCCGCGTCCGGTACAGGTGCAAGCCGGACAACTCCTCATCGGTGAACGACGACGTGTCGCCGGAATCGCTGACGCGTCGCAAGAAGCGATCGAACCGCGACCGCCCCGGCTCCAGGGTCCGCACAAACGCGGCGACGGCCTGGCCGATGCGATCGAGCGTGACCGGGTTGGTTGCTCGCCGCGCAGGACGCGGCCCCCGATCGCGACCGTCCGGCCCGGCCTTGGGCTTGGGCTTGTCCTCATCGAAGACCGCAGCGAAGGCGCTGCGATACTCGGGAATCATGCCGATCTTGTTCGCGACCATGTCGCCCACGCCGTGCATCTCGTCGGCGTTGGTGATCACCTGGAGCGTCAAATCTTCCAGCGAATCCGCCCGCCCGTCCCAGAACAGCGTGTCGAAATGCCCGGAGCCCAGCACGGTCGGCGAATTGCGGGGCAACTCGAGCCGGTCGGTGCCGAACGATACGGTCCGCCCATCCGCCCAGCCCAAATCCGGATCGTGGCAGGAAGCGCACGACATCTGGTTGCTTCGGCTGAGCCGGGGATCGAAAAACAGCTGCTTGCCCAGCTTCGCCTTCGCGGCCGAGGGCGGGTTGTCGTCCGGGTGCGTCACGGGCGGGACGGTGCCGAGCTCTTGGGCGTCCACGCCTTCGTCCACCACAAACGCCGGCCACGTTTCTGGCGGCCCGGCGTACGCCGCACGGAGTTGTTCGATCGGCGTGGACGCCGCGTCCCGGGACGTTTGCGGCGACGCGTCGTCGGGCGTCTCGGCAAACGCGACCATCGCCAGCACGAAAACCGTCAACAGTCCCACCGGGATCGCCCGCCATGCGTGGTCCATGGTCATCTAGAAATCCTATCGGGTCGGTTCACGCGACGAAGTCAGTCGATCAGGCTGCGCGTTCCGGCCGAGCCGTCGAAATAGCCGTCGTTGATGCCCGGCCCGTCGGCGTCGATGTCGTGGGGTTTGGCTTCGTTGGGCTCGCCGCGTAACGGGGAGACGGTGCCGATCAGGGGCGTGCCCGCCGGAGCCGCGCCCAGCCGGGTCGAATCAAACACCCACGGCACGCGAGACTGACCCGAGCCGGCCACGTCGCCGGCGGCGAACAGCGCGATTTGATCCGCCCGGGTGTAGCCAACATCGAACCGCTTGTCGCGATCAGAAATCGATTGAATCGTCGTGCCAAACAGTCGCTCGGGCCCCTTGCTTGCATTGAACGCGTAGGTGTTGCCGTTGTCCTTGAGTTCCCGGGTCCGCGACGGGCAGATCCACGGGTCTCCGCCGCCGACCATATAGCCGCCGTGTTCGAGCGCAGCTCCCAGGCCAACATCTTCGGGACCAGTGCCCGCGTGGATCTCGAAGGGGTTATCCGCCACGGTGAATCCGGCACCGGCGCGGTACGTCGCCGAAGCAAACCCCGTTTGGCCCGGCTGGTCCTGGCTCCACCCTCGCTGCCCCCATTGCCCGTTGCAGGGGAAAAACCCGTCTTGGTCGGCCGCGTAGGCATGCGACGCGGTCGTGATACCCTTGAGATTGGCCAAACACACCGCGTTGCGACCCAGATTCCGGGCTGCTCCCAAGGCAGGGAGAAGAATGCCAATCAGCAGGGCGATAATCGAGATCACCACCAACAACTCGATGAGGGTGAACCCGGCCCGGCTTCGACGGCACTGGGGAACGGCCGGGCGTGGAAGATTTGTCATGGAGTCGTCTCGAGTCCGGTATATATTCGTGGATCCAGAATTATATGAGGATATTGCAAAAAGTGAACCCGCTTCACCGCTAGTCCTCCCGAAGTCGGTCGTACGCGCTGATGGCCGATTTCGAAAGGAACGAAAGATGACCCACCCCCTCTCCGTCCGTCATCCCAATGCCGCCCGCGGGCTTCGGTGCTGCATCTTGCTGGTCGGCGTCGCGTCTGCTCCGCTCGCGCTGGGCCAGGCCACGCCGGTGCAGCGGATCATCGGCGAGCCGGACGCGATCGAAGGGTTCGACCTCAACGTCATCGGCAGCTTTCGAGGCACATCGGACGGCGCGGTCGCCGTCCGCGGGACGGACCTGAGCTTCATGCAGACCGTGCCGTTCCCGGCCAACGGCGGCGCGCGTATCGGCATCGTGATCGAACCGCCGGACGGTTCGGGCTCGCCGGTGACGCCCTCGGTGGCGTTGCAGGGCTTCGACTTCACGCCCACCAACGCCAGCAGCCCGATCGGTTCGCTGAACATCGCCGACGACCGGACGCTGGCGTATCGCAACACCGACGCGGCCGGCGACCCGCTGCTCTTCCTACCCGCCGGCGGGAGCCCGACGACCATCCTTTCCGAAGGCGACGCGTTGGACCCCGCTTTGAATCTGCCCGGCGCGACCTGGGACCAATTCGGGCTGGTCCGTTTCATCGACCAGGACACCTTTGTCATCTCCGGGGAATACACCGACGGCACGGTCGACACCTACGCCCCGCAAAACGTGACCGGCACCCGGTTTGACCAAGGCGTGTTCAAGTTCGACAACGGCACGTGGACGTCCCTGGTCCAGACCGGCGACACGTTGGCGGGACTTACCGGTCCCGAATCCGTCGTGTCCTACGCCCGCCTGGACGGCAGCACGTTCAACGACCTAGGCAGCATCGGCGTCTCGGCGGACGGGGAACGGTGGATCGGCGTGGTCGATGTCGATCCCAGCACGTTTCGGCCGACCGTCAACCCGTTCCCCGTACGGAATCAGCTGCTCGTCGACAGCGCGGCGGTGACCAACGCCGGCGACGGCTCGCTGCTGCAAGAAGACCTGCCCGTCCCCGCGGCGTTGGTCGATGGCGAGACGGGGTTTATCTGGGAAGACTTCTTTGGCGGTTCGATCAACTCGCAAGGCGACTGGGTCGTGGCGGGCCAGATCGGCGACGGCACGGCGACGGACTCCACGATCGACGAGGTCTTGATCCTCCGCGGCTCGGGCGACACGATGACGGAGGTGCTGTATCGGCCGGGCGACAGCGTCCCGTCGGACCTGGGCGACGACGCAACCTTCGTGGATACGGCCGGGCGTCTGGCGATCAACGAAGACGGCGATATCGCGGCGGTCTGGGGCGACAGCGTGTTCGTGAACGGGCGGGAAGTCGCGGGCATCGGCTCGGAAGTGTTGGACGCCGCCGGAGACCCGACCTCCACCACGCTGGGTCAGTTGAATCTGGGCCTCACGCTCAGCGAACGCACGGACGACGGCGAGTTGGTGATTCATTTTTCGGGCCGGCTGCCGGGCGAAACGTTGAACCAAAGCGATATTTACCGTTTGGTGCTCACGCTCGAGGGGGGCATCCCCGGCGACTACGACGACTCGGGCTCGGTCGAACAGGGCGACCTCAACTTGGTCCTGAATAACTGGGGGCAGGACGCGCCTTTCGAGCCCAACGGCGACCCGTTCGCCACGCTTGCCGTGGACCAGGAAGAGCTCAACCGCGTACTCAATAACTGGGGCAATACGGCCGTAAATCCTGATTTCACAGGATTTTCCGTACCTGAACCCACGTCCGCACTACTTCTAAGCCTCACGGCCTTTGCGCGGCGTCGTTCGAGTTCTTGCGAAAGACCTTGGCGCGACGCCTAACCGTGGCTATTCTTCGGGGCGTCGAGCTAGCAACTCACTGCGCTCGACACACCCCTTTTTGTCATTCAACCGGAGAGAAAGAAATGACCCCTCGTTTTGTCCTGACCACCGCCGCCTTGCTCGGTTCGCTCTCGATGGGCACCGCCGCGTCGGCGAATTATGTCCTGCTCGCCGACGACGACACGATCTTCGCTGGCTCGGGCAATACGCTGCTCAACGCCTTTGCGGGCGACGGCACCGATGCTTACGTCGTGGTCACCGGCGGCAGTGACGCGGCGATTCACAAGGTGACCGGTGCTGGCACCAGCAATACCGTCGCGCCTCAAGTCGACAGCGCCACGCTCAGTTCGATCACCGGGCGAACGACCTACAGCGCCGCCTATTTCGACTTGGTTGGTAATGTTTTGGCCTCAGGTGAAATCGCTGGTGACCAGCTGTATCTCTACGGCCTACCGACGACCAATAACGGTGTCGTGTTCGCCGACGAAGCTTCGCTCGATGCGTTTGCTGGGGGTAGCGGCGGCGTGTTCTTCGGTGGGGTCGATCAGTCCAACGGCGTGGCTTACTTTTACGAATCGCGAACCGACGGCATCGTGGCCTCTACCGGCATCAATAGTTTCGCCACCACGGTCGCGGATACCGATCTGACCGCGCTCACCGGCGACGACACCATTTCCGGCCTCGCCGCCGCGAACGGGGTGCTCTACTTCGGCAATGCCGCGGGCAGCGGAAATACCGAAGGCCTTTACAGCTGGGATCTTGGCACCGGCACGGGCTCAACGCTGGTATCCGCCGCCCAAGCGGATGGCATTCTCGGCGGAACCACCGGCATCAACCCGACCAATACGAGCTTCTTCGCGGCTCCCGATGGCAATATCTACTTTTTCGATACCGGTTACGACGCGATTCTCAGCTTCGATCCCACTGATGCCCTAAACACCCTGCAAGTGGTGCTCAGCCAAGCCCAGTTGCTCGCTGGCCCCGGTAACTCGGGTGTCGCCACGTCCAGCAACGGCCCGAGCATCGGTACCGTCGCCGACCTCGGCTGGGTCGATGGCCAACTGGCCTTTCTGATCGACAACGACAGCACCGTCACCGGTGAACTCGGCGGCCTGTACGCCATCCCCGAGCCCGCCACCGCCGCCCTGCTGGGCCTCGGCGGACTCGCCATGCTGCGTCGCCGATCGGCCTGATCGCCGCGACGACCTAAGATCACGCCATGCGTGACCGCTCTTTCAATCTCGAAAGCCCCGCGTTCCCACGCGGGGTTTTTTGTTGGCTCCGCTCCACGATCGCCGGCGGGACCTTGACCTTAAGCGGCGTCTTGGCCCTAAGCGGCGCGCTTTTTGTCAGCTTCGGCCTCAGCCAACCCGCGACGGGCGAAGTCTTCGTCACCGCCGAGCAGCTCGCCGCCCGCCTCGCCGCCGAGGCGCAGCGCACCGATCTTGCAAACGGCCCGACCTCCCAAGGCGAAACTTCTAAGGCTTCAGACGGCGGCTGGCACGACGCCGTACGGCCCCTGGTCGTCGTGCACGTCGGGCACGGCCGCAAGGGCTACGACCGTGGCCACATCGCCGGCGCGATCTACGTCGAAGGCCGAGACACCTACGCCAGCCGCGAAGGCGTCGACACCGTGCTGCCCACCCCCGAAGACTTCGCCGCCTGGCTCGGGGCGCTCGGCATCGGCCCGGGCGTGGATCTCCTGCTCTACGGCGACGCGGCCGGCGTGTTCCCAGCACGGGTCTACGCGGGCCTCACCCTGCTCGGCCTGGACGACCACGCCCGCCTGCTCGACGGCCACCTCCGCGAATGGGTCGCCCAAGGTCGGCCCGTCAGCACCCAGCCGCCCCCGCCGCGCGATCCGGTGGTGATCCCCACCGACCTCTCGGACCGCGTGTCCGCCTTGGAAGCCCGGGCCGTCCTCGACGCCCGCGCCGCCAAGGCCTTCGCCGGGCAAACCCGCGTCCCGGCGACCGACCAACGCGGCCACCTTCCGCGCTCGGTGAACTTGCCGTGGCGGACGCTGGTGCCGAACATCCAACGGCCCGTGATCGCGCCCGACGCGCAAGCGCGGGTCTTCGACGCGGTGATGCGCGGCCTGCCCGGCGACACGGCGCGTCCCGACGTGTTTGGGTTCCCGCTGCGTGTCGTCGACGACCGCGGCAATGGTGCCGCCGTACTCACCGCGATCCTCAAACACTTCGGCTACGACGCACGCTTCGACGATCGCGGCATCCCCGGCTACACGCTGGACAACGGCACGCTGGTCAAGCCGACCCCCACGCCTTCAACCGACGCCACGCCTTGACGTATGTCTCCGCCCGCGCCGCGTCCTTGGCCTTCCACGTCGGCAGCCGCTTGATGTCCATGTTGTCTTCGAGGTCGGCGAGCTTCACCCACCGCCCCAGCGTGTCGGCTCCGCTGCGTTCGACAAATGCCGGGTAATCCTCGCCGTCGCGTTTGGTCACGCTGTCGATCGCCGCGAGCACGTCGTCGGCAAACCCTTCTTCCCGCAACGCCGTCAACGTCCACGGCGTGTCTTCCACGACGTCGTGCAAGATCGCCACGATCCGCAGCTTCTCCAGCACGTCACCGGCCGCGTGCGACGGCGCCGTCGGCCCCTGCGACAGCGACAACATCACCCGCATCGGGTGCAGGATGTACGGCTCGCCGTTGCGTTGGGTCTGCCCGGCGTGGGCCTCGGTGGCAATGGAGATAGCACGTTCGAGATTCATGCCAGCATGCTAAGCCAGCCGGAGACGCAGCTCCGCCAACACCGCATCGCGCCGCTCGCCCATGGCTTCACACCGCAACACCGGCGTCCGAAACAACGCCTCCTTCGGGCATTCCGCGGTCGCATCGGCTCCGAGTTCCAACAGCGCCAACGCCGCGGCGTTCGCGTTGTCATCGGCCACGCCGTCGTCACTGCGGATCGCTTCGTGCAGCGCCGTCCGCGCGTTGCCGTTCTTCGCTTCCAAATCCGAACCACGCTCCACCAACAAACGCGCCGCCGCCGCGTGCCCGCCACGCGCCGCCAGGTGCAGCGGCCGATCGCTCCGCGCATCCAGCACGTCCGCATCGGCTCCCGCATCCAACAGCATCGCCATGACCGCCGTATGCCCGCCCGCCGCCGCGAAGTGCAGCGGCGTGCGCCGCGCGTGCATCGGCGTCGCGAACCGCGTGCGACACTCCGGCCGAATCCCGCGATCCAGCAGCAGCTTGACCACCGCGTCGTGTCCACCCTGGGCCGCAAAGTGCAGCGGCATCCACATCTCTAAGCCCCACGGACGATCTTGCGACAAAAACTGATTCGCCCGTCCCGGCCGAGCCTCCAGCAGGGCCGACACCGCCGCCGCGTCGCCGCCCATCAACGTGTTTGCCCACGCCTCGGCCGACTCGGCTTGCAGATGCGCTTTCGCCCGGGCCTGCATCGCCGGCCCCTCTTCCTCCGCGTGATCGTGATCGTGATGATGGTCGTCGTCGTGCATGTCGCTTCGCCTCAAGCCATCCTAGAGTCCGAGAACCGCCGCGCGACCCGCCCGGTCCCCACATCACCCCGCCGCCTCGAATCAATGGCGGCGCAACCGCAACGTGGCCGATGCTAGTACGCCGCGTGTTTTTGCTTTTTACCTTTGTCTTTGCCCCGTCCCTCTGGAGGAACCCGGTGACGCCCGATCTCCCGACCGCCCCGCCCCCGGAAGCCGAGCAGAACCCCGACGTCCAACCGACCGAACCGCCCTTCGAAGACGACGGCATCTACGACATCTCCGGCGAGTCCGCCAGTTCAACGAACCCGCGGGTTGCGGCGCTGTCCAACCGCCGCCGGGCCGATCCGCTCCTGCTCGAAATCGCCTGGGAAGCCTGCAACCAGGTCGGCGGCATCTACACCGTGCTGCGCTCCAAGATCCCGACGATGAACCGCCGCTGGGGCAACAGCCGGTACTGCCTCGTCGGCCCGTACCAGGAACGCAGCGCCCAGGTCGAGTTCGAGCCCGCGCCGCTCGTCGGCCCGATGGGCAAGGCCGTGCAACGCATGCGCGAGATTGGCATCGGCGCCGAGTACGGCCGGTGGCTGGTCACCGGTCGCCCGCACATCGTGCTGCTGCACCTCAACGACACCAAGCGCTACCTGGACGACATCAAGTACCGCCTCTGGGCCGACCACCACATCCCGACGCCCAACGACGATGCACTCGTCAACGACGTCGTCGCGTTCTCCGAATCGATCCGCGTGCTGCTCACCGTGCTCGGCGAACAGGAGGGCCACCGCCGCAAGCTCGTCGCCCACGTGCACGAGTGGATGGCCGGCGGCTGCATCCCGATGCTCCGCAAGGAGAACTGGCCCGGCTCGCTGGTGTTCACGACGCACGCGACGCTGCTGGGCCGATACCTCGCGATGAACAGCCCGGTGTACTACGACCACCTGCCGTTTTACAACACCGCCGAGGAAGCCAAGAACTACAACATCGAAGCGCAGCACGGCCTCGAACGCGCCGCCGCCCACGGCAGCCACGTGTTCTCCACCGTCTCCGACGTCACCGCCTTCGAGTGCGAGCACATCCTCGGCCGCAAGTGCGACGTCGTCCTGCCCAACGGCATCAACATCGAACGCTTCGCCGCGGTCCACGAGTTCCAACACCTCCACGACCAGTACAAGCAACGCTTGCACGAATTCACCATCGGGCACTTCTTCCCGCACTACACCTTCGACCTCGACCAAACCCTCTACGCATTTACCGCCGGCCGATACGAGTTCCGCAACAAGGGCATGGACCTTACCATCGAAGCCCTCGCCCGCCTCAACCACCGGCTCAAAGCGGCGCAAGCCCCGGTCACCCTGATCTTCCTCATCATCACCAAGGCCCCGCACCGCGCGATCAACATCCAACAGATGCACAACGCCGCGGCCTTACAAGACTTCCGCAAGATCATCGGGAAGTATCAGGAGCAGATCGGCGAGAAGCTCTTCTTCGAAGCCACCGCCGGCCGTATCCCCGATCTCAATCTGCTGGTCGACGATTACTGGCGTCTGCGTCTGCGCCGCAACCAACAAGCGTGGAAACGCGACGGCCTCCCCCCCATCGTCACCCACGACCTCGATGACGACGCCAAAGACCCGGTGCTCAATCAGCTGCGACAGTGTGGTTTGTTCAACGCCCCCGACGACAAGGTCAAGGTCGTCTTCCACCCCGACTTCGTGACCGCGACCAACCCGCTCTTCGGCCTGGACTACGACCAGTTCGTTCGCGGCTGCCACCTCGGCGTGTTTCCCAGCTACTACGAACCCTGGGGCTACACGCCGCTCGAATGCATCGCCTCGGGCGTTCCCGCCGTCACGTCCGACCTGTCGGGCTTCGGCAGCTATATCCAGCACCTACAACTCGGAAGCGCCGCACAAGGCATGCACGTCAACCCCCGCCGCGGACACCACCCCAACGACTCCGCCGAAGCGCTCACCCGCTACTTGGAAGAATTCTGCCAGAGCTCGCGACGCGACCGCATCAACCTCCGCAACCACGTCGAAGACTTCGCCCAGCACTTCGACTGGAACAACCTCGGACGACGCTACGACGAAGCCCACGGCCTCGCGATGGACCGGCTGGGGTAAGCTCTCGTCGTGAACAACTTTGCCCTTCTCGCGGTCGCCCCCCCTTCCGCCTCCAACGTCCCCGCCATTGGTTGGAACGCCACCAACGGCACGCTCCTCATCGTGTTTTTCGCGATCGCGATCGGCGTGTCGTTTCTGTGCTCAATGCTCGAAGCTGGCGTCCTTTCACTGCCTCGCAGCTACGTCGCGTCGCTCAAAGCCAAGGGCTCCAAGGCGGGCGTGCGTTTTGAACGCATCCAAGAAAACCTCGACCGCGCGTTGGCCGCGATCCTGACGCTCAACACCATCTCGCACACCTTCGGCGCCGCCGGCGTCGGCGCCCAAGTTCAGATCATGTACGGCAGCACGGTCAACGCGGTCGGCATGGCCGTGCTCACGCTGCTGATCCTCGTGTTCTCCGAGATCATCCCCAAGAGCCTTGGTGCCGCGTACGCCCGCCCCCTCGCACCGTTCACCGCGGTCACCATCAGCATTCTGATGATCCTCCTCTGGCCGATCCTCGTGCCGCTCAACTGGATGTCCAAGTGGTTCGGCGGCGGGCACACCGCGCCCGTGTCCCGCGAAGAGATCGCCTCCATGGCCGACATCGGCCTCACCGATGGCGCGCTCGACCGCGAAGAACTCCGCGTCATCCGCAACCTCCTGGGCATGACGCAAGTTCCGGTCAAAGAAGTCATGACGCCCCGCCCCGTCGTCTTCGCTTTGCCGCAAGAAACCACGGTGCAGCAGGTCGTGGACGAATACGGCCGGCTGCGCTTTTCCCGCATCCCTGTCTACGATCACGACCTCGATAACGTCACCGGGAAGGTCACCCGTCACGCCATCCTTCACGCATACGCCGACGGCGACACCGACAAAACGTTGAAACAACTAATGCGCGATATGCCCGTCGTGCCCGATTCGGCCCGGCTCGACCAGGTCATGGACCGCTTTATCCGCGAGCAGCGCCACGCCATGCTCGTCGTCGACGAGTTCGGCGGCACCGCGGGCATGATCACGCTCGAAGACTGCATCGAGACCCTGCTCGGCGTCGAGATCGTCGACGAAACCGACACCACCGCCGACATGCGCGAACTCGCTCGCCGGCTGATGCAACGCAAACGTAAAGGCCTCGACGCGGAGATCGAAGCGTGACGGCATCAAATAAAGACGCTTATCTCCAGCCTTATCGTGAAGCGCAAGGTCAGCACGGCAGCGCCTTCGACGTGACGATGTGGGCGCGCCCCGAAACGCAACGGCTGCGCTTCAAGGTCTTCGCCGAAACGATCAACCTTCGCAACAAGCGGTTGCTGGATGCCGGATGCAGCCGCGGCGACCTCGCCGAATGGCTGCTCGAACACGGGCACGATTACGCTCATTATCACGGCGTCGACGGCCTTGACGACGTGGTCTCATTCGCCCGGACGCGTGGCCTCGAACGCGCGTCGTTCGCAGCCGGTGACTTCGTGAACCAACCCGAGTTGCTCGCCGAAACGCAGCCGGACATCACGCTGATCTCCGGCACGCTCAACACCATGGACGACGACACCGCGCTGCGCGTGCTTGAAGCCGCGTGGGCGGGCTGCCGCGAAGCGCTCGTGTTCAACTTTTTGTCGGACACCTGCGGTCCACACGCCGTGCCGCAGCAATATCCCGCGCATCGGCTGCCGACCCGCAAGTTGCTCGATTGGGCGCTGGACAAAACGCCGTACGTCGTGCTCCGCCAGGACTACTTCCGCGACGGCCACGACGCCACGATCGTGATGCGGACCACACTTGGCGACCCCACGACCGCCACGCCCGCCTAAGCGCTGACCACCGTCGCCTTGCCGCTCACCCCGCGCATCACGCCACGCGTGTCCACAATCAGCTTCGCGTGCTCGCCGAGCCAGCCCCAGTCGTACGCCGTGTGGTGCGTCGCGATCAGCACGCAATCGGCCGCCACCACCGTCGCTTCGTCCAGCGTCACACTTTCCATCGCCGGCAACTCGGGGTAGTGACGCATCGCGTGCGTCGCCGGCACGTGCGGATCGTGATAACACACGTCGGCCCCGAGCTTCCGCAAACGATCGATCAACTCAAAGCTCGGGCTTTCCCGCACATCGTCCACGTCCGGCTTGTACGCCAGCCCCAACACCAACACGTTGGCATTTCGGACCGCCTTGCCCGCGTCGTTCAATGCCAGCATCGTCCGCTCGATGACAAACCCCGGCATCGCGTGGTTCACCCGGCCGGCCAACTCGATGAACTCCGTGCTCTCGCCGACCTCGCGTGCCGCCCAGGTCAGATAAAACGGATCGATCGGGATGCAGTGCCCCCCCAGCCCTGGGCCCGGATAGAACGCCTGAAAACCAAAGGGTTTCGTGCTCGCCGCCTCCACGACTTCCCACACATCCACGTCCATCGCGGTCAGAATCACCTTCAGCTCATTCACCAGCGCGATGTTCACCGCGCGGTACACGTTCTCCAGAATCTTCGCGGCCTCGGCGACTTCCGCGCTGCGTACCGGCACAACTTGTTCGAGCGCCGCCGAATACAGCGCGCTCGCCACTTCGCCCGAAGCATCGTCGCAACCCCCGACCAACTTCGGGATCGTGCGCGTCGAGTGATCTTTCCGTCCGGGGTCTTCACGCTCGGGCGAGTACGCGAGCATGTACGACACGCCGCGTGCTTCGGCCGCGCGGTCCAGAATCGGCTTCATCACCTTCCGCGTCGTGCCCGGGTACGTCGTGCTTTCCAACACGATCAACTGCCCCTCCCGCAGACTCGCCGCGAGGTTCTCCGCTGCCCGCTCGATGAACGACAAGTCCGGCTCCTGGTGCGGCCCCAGCGGCGTCGGTACGCAAACCAACACCGCGTCCGCCTCGCCCAGCCGCGACAGGTCTGTGGTGACGTCAAACCGGTCCGCGTCACACGACGCCATGTCTGCCACAAAGTCGGGCCCGAAGTGATTCAGATAACTCTCGCCGCGTTTCAGCAGCTCGATCTTCCGCGGGTCCACATCAAAACCCAGCACCGAAAAACCCGCGTCCCAGAACGTCCGGATCAGCGGCAGCCCGACGTATCCCAACGCCAGCACGCCGACACGGGCGGTGCGATTCTCGATCTGGTTCAGCAGCGTCTCGGACGGATCGGTGGCCATCGACCAATCCTAAAGAATCCCGCCGCCACGCACCGCCGTCACCCGGCGGAGCGGGGCCACCACGCCCACACATCCAGCGGCTCGGCATACAGCAGGTGCGGCGACACATTGGGCAGCGGAACGCCGAGCAAACGCGTCATGTCGCAACGCCGTACATCCCAAGCAGCGGGCCGCAATCGCCACGGATCGTGCAGGATGTCTCCGCGCAACAATCGACCGCGCCGCTGCGCGAACAAGCAATACCGGGCCGTCAAGAAATGTTCGAGCATGCCCGGCGTCGTCTCGAATGCATCGCCGGCCGATTCATACGTCGCGTCGAACTCGGCACCGGGCACACCGCGATGTGTCCGTGTACTGCGATAGTCGGTACGACCGTTGTCGTGTGTCGTGCAACGCATGTCCGCATCGAAGTAGGGCAGGCCGAAGGTCAATCGCGCGGTTCGTACCGCGAGCTTGTGTTGCGCATCCAACGAAAAGAACCACACGCCCGGTACACCGTTGACGTTTACATAAGTCCGCAGGTTTAGTTCGGGGAACCGCGACAGTCCCGGCACGGCCGGCAGTTCGGCCGGACCCAACACGCCACGCACCCGCGACATCATGAACGGCACCACACCCAGCCAAGCCTGCCCCTCGAACGTATCGAGGTGCGGGCGCAGCGCTCCGGGCAGCGTCGCCCGCAACACCTGGGCATCGATCGGCCAATGCGCGAAGAGCAGGTCGCTCCAACGCATCGCCATGACCGGTGGGCGCCGAGATCGAGACGTGTGTCCATTGAACACGGCGGGGAACGGATCAGGTATTGCCTTTAGCGCTGGGCTCACGGCCCAAGCCTACGCGTCAACGCCGACGGCGAGGCATCGATTACAGCGACGCGACCACGCTCTTGGTTTCGAGGTAGTTCTCGAGTGCTGCCCCGCCCATCTCACGGCCCCAGCCGGACTGTTTGTAACCGCCGAAGGGCATTGCCGCGTCGAAAATGTTGTAGCAGTTGATCCACACCGTGCCGGCCTTGATCGCGGCGGCGAGGCGGTGGGCCTTGTTGATGTCCTTCGTCCAAACGCCGGCGGCGAGGCCGTATTCCGAATCGTTCGCGCGGCGAAGCAAATCGTCTTCGTCGTTAAACGGCGTCGCGACAACCACCGGGCCGAAAATCTCTTCGCGGACGACCTTCATATCGTCGGTCGTGTCGGTGAGCACGGTGGGCTGGACGAAATAGCCGTCGCGGTCCGGCACCTGCCCGCCACACACCGCGGTCGCGCCTTCGCTTCGGCCGGCGTTGAGATAGCCCGCGACGCGGTCCTGCTGTTCTTTGCTGACCAGCGGGCCCATGCCGGTGTCGGCCTCGAAGCCGCTGCCCAGTTTGATGTTCTGCGCGTGTTCGGCGACGCCCGCGACCACTTGATCGAAGATGCTCTCGTGCGCGAACAGTCGGCTGCCTGCACAGCAGCACTGGCCGTGATTAAAGAAAATCGCATTCGCGGCCCCGGGGATCGCGGTCTCCAGATCGGCGTCGGGGTAAATGACGTTGGGGCTTTTGCCGCCGAGTTCGAGCGTGACTTTTTTCAGATTGCCGGTCGCGGCTTTGACGATCAACTTGCCAACCTCGGTGCTGCCGGTGAAGGCGACTTTGTCCACCTTGGGGTGCGCCGCGAGCGGGGCGCCGGCATCTTCGCCGAAGCCGGTGACGATATTGACCACACCTTCGGGGAAGCCGGCCTCGACGATCAACTCGCCGAGCCGCAACGCCGAAAGCGGGGTCTGCTCCGCGGGCTTGAGCACGATCGTGCAGCCCGCGGCCAATGCGGGCGACAGCTTCCACGCGGTCATGAGTAACGGGAAATTCCACGGCACGATCTGCGCCGCGACGCCCACCGGTTCGCGGCGGGTGTACGCGTGGTACATGGCGCCGGGCGTGTAGGGCACGTTGAGCGGGATCGTGCTGCCCTCGATCTTGGTCACCCACCCGGCCATGTAACGGAAGATGTCCACGGCCAACGGCACGTCTGCGGCCGTCGCGACCGCCAGCGGCTTACCGTTGTCGATCGTTTCGAGTTGCGCGAATTCGTCGAGGTGTTCTTCGAGCAGGTCGCTGAGCTTCCAGATCAATCGACCGCGCTCGCTGGCGGTCATGCGCGTCCACGGCCCGTCGTCGAATGCCCTTCGCGCTGCCGCGACCGCGCGGTCCACATCTCGCGCGTTGCCGGCCACGCACTGCGCGATCTCTTGGCCGCGTGCGGGGTCGTACACGGCAAAGGTTTCGCCCGAGTCGCCGTCGACCCACTCGTTGTTAATCAACAACTGCTTGGGTTTGGCCAAAAAATCGTGGAGGGCCGAGCCGTTGACGGAATCGGGCAAACGCAGGGACGGGGCAACGGTCATGAGATGTCTCCAGAGATGAAAATTAAGAAGAGACATTAATCATATGTCGCAACGAGGCGTAATAGAACCCTCTCAACCACGCACGGCGAGACCACCCGCGCCATGACGGGCCACTACACTGCGACACTTATGAGCAGGGACGTTCTCATCACGGGGCTCGGGCCGGTGTCGGCGCTGGGCTTGGGCAAGGACGACAACTGGGAAGCGCTATGCGCCGGACGGTGCGGATTGGCCGTGATCACGGCGTTTGATGCATCGAAGATGGGCGCCCCGATCGCGGGGGAAGTGCCGGAATTCAAGATCCGCGACTTCGTACCCAAGAGCTATCGCAAGGCGACCAAGGTGATGGCTCGGGACATCGAGTTGGCGGTCGTGGCGGCGGATTTGGCGGTGCGTGACGCGGGATTGGTGACGCCGGGAACCGACGCCGATACGGAACGCACCTATCCCGCCGAACGCACGGGGTGCCACATCGGCGCAGGTTTGATCGCCGCAGACACGGACGAACTCACCGCCGCGCTGGCCGAATCGACCGACGCGAAGGGCGTGTTTGATCTGAAGCACTGGGGCAGCGAAGGCATGCAGCAGCTCACGCCGCTGTGGCTGCTGAAGTACCTGCCCAACATGCTGGCGTGCCACGTCACGATCGTGCACGACGCGCAAGGCCCGAGCAACACGATCACCTGTGGCGAGGCGAGCGGCGGCCTAAGCATCGGCGAGTCGTTGCGCGTGATCCAGCGCGGGGACGCGGACGTCTGTTTGGCCGGCGGCGCGGTGAGCCCGATGAACCCGATGGCGTATTACCGGCAGGTCTTGACCGGGCGGTTGGCGGGCGATCACGCGATGAAGAACGCCGGTGGTTGTGTTCGCCCATTTGATCAGAATCAGAACGGCGGCGCGGTCGGCGAAGGCGGCGGCATCATCGTGCTCGAAGCGGCGGACACGTTTGAGTCTCGCACCGGCGAGAAGCGGGCTTACGCCAAGCTGCTCGGTTTCGCGAGCAGCCAAACCGTCAACCGCGACAACGCCAACGCGACGCCCGATGTACATGGCCGAGGCATCGCGGCGGCCATCCGTGGAGCGCTACGCGATGCGGACAGCGAGCCCGGCGACATCGACGCGGTCGTGCCCTTCGGCTTGGGCCACGGCGATTGGGACCCCCCGGAAGCAGAAGCCCTGCGTGGCGTGTTCGGCGATCGGTTGAGTGGCCTCCCGGTGGTGTCGCTGAAGTCCAGCGTGGGCAACCTGCACGCCGGCGCCGGCGGCTACGAACTCGCGGTCGCAGCGCTCATGCTGCACCACGGCCGGACCGTGCCGATCCTCAATCGCGGCGTGCCGATGCCCGGCTTCGAGTGCAAGAAACTCGAAGGCAAGCTGGAGCGGGTGTTGGTCGTGGCCACGAGCGTCGGCGGACAGAACACGGCCTGCGTACTGGGCCAAGCGGAGGACGCCTCGTGAGTCACCAGAACCAACGCATCGTCATCACCGGCCTGGGCTGGGTCACGCCGCTTGGCCACGACCTCGACACCGTCTGGAGCGCGCTGCTGCAAGGCGCTTCGGGCGTTAGCGAAACGAAGCGCTTCGACGCGTCGACCTTTCCGACCACGTTCTCGGCGCAGGTCAAGGACTACGACCACGGCGACTTCGTCCGCCACCCCGAGTTGCACCAACACGTCGGCCTCAACACCGCGTTCGCGCTGGGGGCGGCGGTCCAGGCTTGGAATCAAGCAGGCCTCGAGGCGTTCGCGGATTCGGACGGTTTGGATCGCGATCGCTTGGGGATTTATCTCGGGGCCGGCGAAGGCACGATCGATTTCGAGCCGTATGTCGCCACAAATCTCGCGGGCTGGGACAAGAAGACGCAAACTGTGAACGGCAAGAAATGGGCCGAAGCCGCCAAGCAGGCGTTCGACACGTTCCGCGAAGCGGAGCAGGAACCGAACATGCCGCTGTCGCACCTCGCTTTGGAGTTCGACGCCCGCGGCCCCAGCAGCAACTGCCTCACCGCCTGCGCCGCCTCGACGCAAGCGATCGGCGAGGCGGCGGAAGTGCTCCGGCGCGGCGACGCGGACGTCATGCTCACCGGCGGTTGCCACACCATGATCCACCCGCTGGGCATGACCGGCTTCAACCGCCTCACCGCCCTCTCGAACCGCAACGACGACCCGACCACCGCGTCGCGCCCGTTCAGCGCCGACCGCGACGGCTTCGTCATGGGCGAAGGGGCCGGCATCCTCGTGCTCGAAACCGAGCAGCACGCCAAGGCCCGCGGCGCGACGATCCTCGCCGAAGTCGCCGGCTACGGGTCCACCGCCGACGCCTACCGCATCACCGATATCCATCCCGAGGGCCGTGGCGCATCGTTGGCGATGCGGCACGCGCTCGACGAAGCCAACGTCCAGCCCGCCGATGTCCATTGGATCGCCGCGCACGGCACGGGCACGCAAGAGAACGACAAGATCGAAACCCGCGCGATCAAGGCCGTCTTCGGTTCCGATCCCGCCGCCGTCCCGCCCGTGTCCAGCATCAAGTCCATGCTCGGCCACCTCATCGCCGCCGCTGGCGCGGTGCAGGCCATCACCGCCGTCCTCGCCATCCAACGCGGCGCGATCCCCCCCACCGCCAACCTGCACACGCCCGCCCCCGAGCTCGACTTGGACTACGTCCCCAACGAGGCGCGACCCACGACCGTCGACACCGTGCTCTCCAATAGCTTCGGCTTCGGTGGCCAGAACGACACGCTGGTGATCCGCCGGGCATAACTTTGAACCTGGCCCGATCAGACCGGCGGCAACGGCCTGCAAGATTTGCGTGTGTTCGCACAAACTACTTGAACACTGACACGTTTGCCGTACATTCGAACGATGGAGAAATCGTTTTATTTCGGGAACAGCTGGGCGTTCGTGGCGGCGGCGGGTGCGTGGATCTCGGCCGGGGCCACCGGGCAACCGACCGACTTCACCTGGACCGGTGCCATCAGCGATCGGTACGAAGACGCGAGCAACTGGTCGCCCCAAGCGGTGCCCGATAGCTACGGGAGCGCCGGCCCGGCGCGGGTACTGCTCGATCCGCTCGTGCCGAATCCAACCACGGTGACGCAGACGTTCCACACGGTCGCCGGGATCGAAACCATCGGCCCGGTCAATGCCCTGTTGGTGGCCAACGGCGACTTGATCATCAACAGCGGCGCGCAGGTGGGCGCGGGGTTTTCGTTTGAGCCGGGGTTGATCGACCGGGTCACGCTGCAGCTCAACGGCGGCTCGGACTTGTTCATGGTGCGGGAAGGCGTGGTGCAGCGTTCCGCCATCCTCGCCGGCGCTGCGAGCCCAGGGCTGGTCCCGCGCGTGGTCGCCCAGACGCCCGCTCCCCACGGCGAACGGCTCACGTTCATCGACTCGGCATTGATCAGCGCAGCCACCCCGCTCGTGCTGGCCGCCGATCCGGGCGCGGGCTTCGCCTTCGCCGGCACCGCCAACGGTTTGTCGGGCAACGTCCGTGTCGAGGCCCCGGCCACGATCACCCAGGGGGTGATGCGCCTCCAGGTTCGCGGCATCAACGACGGGGAAGCGCCGAGCCTGCGCGCTCCGCTGAGGGTCGGAGACGGCAGCCGACTGGAAGTCGTCGCCGACACCGGCGCATTCGAGATCCCGACCCGCGCATCGACCCAGCCGCGTCAATACGCGACGATCCACGAACAGGTTCGTGTCGCGCCGGGCGGCAACGTATCGCTGCCCTACGACCCGGCGGTCTTCGTCGGCAACGGCGAGGTGTTGTTCGAGGGCGCGGGCAGCGTCAGCGTGGGCCGAAACGACGTGTTGCCGATGTCGGCCTCGTTCTTCTCGAACCTCCGCCCGACCTCCACCACCGACATCAGCGTGTTCTTCAGCACGCTGCACTACGACGAGTTCCTCGCGATCGCCGGGACGCTCGGCCAAGGCACGATGACCGCCAAGTTCGCTGCGCTCCGCGGAGGCACGAACGGCTTCTCCGAGAGCTACCTCGTGATGCCCGATGACCGGACGGTCACGTTCGAAGAAGTTCTCGACGCCGGGCCGACGGACCTTCAGTTGAACCTGACCGACTCGCGGCTGAATCTGCAAGGCGGCACCTTTATCAATCCCAACGGCGGCCCGGTCGCGCCGGGCGACACGTTTGAGGCCATCGACGGCGCGACGCTGCTCGGCGGACTGGACCCCTCGGGCCTGCGTGATCTCAACGCGAACGGCTCGGTGATCAACGGGCCGACCATCGCGGACGGTCCGATCCTCGGCTCGGTGTCCTTGGCCGGAGCGACCAACGACATCGGCGGCGAACCCCACCGCTCGTTCGGGCAGCCGACCACGCTCGACAACGTTGAAATTGTCGACGGCGCGGTTGTCTCGGTCCGCGGCGTCACCGTTCGCAACGGCCTTCGGCTAGATGGCACGCTGCTGAACACCGGAGCCCCGGGCCTGCCCTATGCGGAATTTGAAGGCACCCAGACGCTCGACGGCGATGGCACGCTGAACTTTGCGACGTCACTGGGCGCGAATGCCTTCCGCGGCATCCGTTCCCGCGGCGGGGACCTGACCGTCGGGCCGGGCATCGTGGCGACCGGCGGTTCGTTGGGAGGCGGCGACGTGCTCGACGCGGAGGGCGACGTGGTCTGGCACGGGACGATCGACGTGGCCAGTTCGCGGGGCCATTACTCCATGGCGGCAGCGACGCTCGACATGCACGGCACGATTTTGGGGACCAGCGGCACCTTCTCGTTCGCGGGCGAACGACTCACGTTGCGGCCCAGCGCGGAATTTCGCGTGGTTAGCCCGAGGCTGCCCTACCGCGCGGGTGACAACCTCGCCGATCCATACGTGCGGGCCATTCTCATGGTGACCGGGCCGGACGACAGCGACGCCAGCGTCGGCGGGCGGATCGAAGTCGGCGGCGCGTTGCGTCTCAGCCTGCCGGGGGCCCTGAATCGATTCGAACGACCGACGGGGCTGACGCTTGGCGAAGGCTTCGCGATCGTCGATGCGTCCGGCGGGGTTACGGGGACCTTCGGATCGGTCGAAATCCTGCGTTCCCCGTTCGAGCCGGACGACGAGCCCCTGATCCCTGACGGCCTGACGCTCGCTGTGGTGTACGACGCCACACAAGTCTCGGCCGTGGTCGCGCTGATCGGCGACGCGAACCTCAATGGCACGGTCGAACAAGGCGACCTCAACGCCGTGCTGAACAACTGGGGACGCCGCGACGGCGTGTCGTGGGTCACCGGCGATCTAGATCAGGACGGGACCGTCGCGCAAGGCGATCTCAATGCGGTACTGAACCACTGGGGATCCTCGGCTTCGCCGGATTTCACCGGGTTTGCGGTGCCCGAGCCGGCGAGCGTCGCGGTGTTCCTGCTAGGGCTGGCGGGTTGGCGGCGGCGTTGAGCGAGAACCCGCACGCCGCGTGCGCACCGAGGCGTCACGAAATTCTGGGCGCGCCAACAATGCATCACGGACGGCAGATCGGAGGCCGACCGCGCGGCGTGATGCCGAGGGTGAGCGAGGGGGCGTAGCCGTTG
>JBCCDN010000044.1:0-21745 GCA_039030755.1 Planctomycetota bacterium
CTTTGAGCTCGTGGGTGGTGGCTTGCCGTTCGAGCAGCGCGGTGACTTGCGGGTCGGGGCGTTGTTGGAGTTGGGCGACGCGGCCGAGCAGGGCGAGCAGGGCGATGGTCATCGCGCCCACGGCGATGCGGCCGGCGATGAGGACGCGGTTGGCGCGGTCGGCCTCGCGGGCCTGTGGGTTTTGCGGGAGGCTCGGCGCGGGATTGAGCGGGTTGAGGTCGGGGAAGGGAGTGTTGGCTTTAGTCACGCGGCGACTCCGACTTGGACGCCGTCGGGATCTGCGGTGCGACCGCGGGCACGGGTCGGGTCGGGATGTCGAGTCGGTCGAGCGCGGCGAGGAGCCGGGGCGGGCTGGTGCGTTCGACGATTTGGTATTGGGTGTCCCACGTGGCCTTGCGGGTGCGGTCCATGTCCAAGTGCAACTCGGCGATGGCGTGCAGCTGTTCGTTGCGTTGGCGACGCAGCTCGAGCGCGGCGCTGCCGATGAGCGAGAGGCCGATCAGCAGGAGGAGGAGGCGGGGGAGCATGGGGGTGGTGACTGGCCGCTGAAGCGACTAGTCCGGTGGGAGGATTAGCCGGGGATGCGGAGTTCTTGGCCGACTTTGACGCGGTCGGGAGTGGTGAGGCGGTCGCGGTTGGCGTCGTAGAGGTCTTGCCAGCGGTCGCGGGAACCAAGCGTTTTCTCGGCGATGCGCGAGAGGTTGTCGCCGGTCTGGACGGTGTAGGTTTGAGCGGCGGGCCGAGCGGGGGGCGTGATCGCAGGATTGATGTTCGGTGTTACGTCGGCTGGGAGCTTTGGGCCGGCGGGCAACTTCAGTTTCATACCGACGACGACTTTATCGGGAGAGTCGAGGATGTCGCGGTTGGCTTCGTAGAGCTCGAGGTACTTGGACTGGCTGCCCAGGTGGCGTTGGGCGAGGACCGAGAGCGAGTCGCCGGCTTCGACCGTGATCGTGTCGGTGGATTCGGCGGATCGCGCCGCGTGGGCGGTGATGGGGGCCAGGGTGCCGGGTGCGTCGCCGGCGGCGTTGACGCCGGTGATGGGGACGAACCGGCCGGTGGACATCAGGGCGGTCGGGGGTTCGTCGGCGCTGCTGGGGGTGGGGGTTGTGTTGGGTTGGCGATCGAGCGTCTCGGGTTGCTTCGCGACTTGCGGGGTGGGCGGATCGATGTGCCCGGCGCGGTTGGGGATGATGAGGCGGGTGCCGGGGGTGAGTTGGCCGGTTTCGTTGAGGGCGTCGGGGTTGGCGGCGAGGAGCGAGTCGGCGTAGGCGGAGTCGTGGTAGTACTTGATGGCGACGGAGGCGAGGGTGTCGCCGCGGCTCACGTCGTGGAGGAATTCCGAGCCGGCTTGGCGGACGGGGGTGGGGGCGATGGGCGGGGCGTCGGCGGAGGTGCCGGCGGTGGGAGGGGTATCCGACCCCGCGATGCCCGGGAGGCCGCGGACGGAGTTGGTGGGGCCTGCGCTCGGTTCGGTGGTTTCGGGTTGGACCTTACGCCAAGCGGGCGGCGGGCTGGGGAGGTCGGCGAGGAGGTTTGTGGCTTCGGCGGATTGGGTCTCGGGACGTTGTCGCGACGGCGGGCCCAGGTCGGGCTCGGCGAAGCGGTCGGGGGTGATGAGGCGGGGGGTGGCGGGCGATTGGCCGGGCACCCCACGCAGGCCATCGGTGGGCTTTGACTCTTGGTTGGAAGTGGGGGTCGCGGCGTTGGGTTGGATGCCGTGCTGGGCGGCGGGGGCGAACTGCGCGACGGCGGCGGCGGTGTCGGCCTGGGCCTGCTGCGGGGCGGTGACCGCAAGGTGGTCCGAGATGATGACGCCGATGAGCAAGACGACGCCGAGTGCGATGAGGAGGCCGACTTTGGTTTCGCGTGCCATGAGGGGTTCTCGTCCGTGAGCGTTGGGGTTGGCCGGGTCCGGGTGGGGTCGGCGTTTAGGGCGGGGGGTTGAATTTGAAGACGCGGAGTTTGGCGCTGCGGCTTCGAGGGTTGCGGGCTTGTTCATCCTCGTCGGCGACGAGGGGCTTTCGGGTGATGCGCCGTCCGAGTTCGCGTTGCTGGAAGTCGAGGAAGGCACGCTTGACGCGGCGGTCTTCAAGGCTGTGGAAGCTGATGAGGGCGGCGGTTCCGCCGAGTTTCATGAGATCGGGCAGTTGCGTGAGCAACGTGTCGAGGGCGTGGAGTTCTCCGTTGACGGCGATGCGTAAGGCTTGGAAGGTCCGGGTGGCGGGGTCGATGCGGTGACCGGGGCGGACGCGTCCGCCGTGCTTGGTGCGTCGGGTCGGGCCGCGCTGTCCCCGGTTAGGCGCGGGGTAGGCGTCGCGCAACAATTCGGCCAATTGCGCAGTGGTAAGAATCGGCGATTGGGCCCGGGTTTCGACAATCTTGCGGGCGATCCGGCGTGAAAGGCGTTCTTCGCCGAATTCGAAGATCAGGTCGGCCAATTCGTCCTGCGGAAGCGTGTTCACCAGGTCGGCGGCGGTGGGCAGGCCAGACGTGGGATCCAGACGCATATCGAGCGGGCCGTCGGCGGAAAACGCGAGGCCGCGGGCGGGGTTATCGACTTGGTTCGACGCGAAACCCAGGTCGGCGTGGACCACCCCCGGTCGCGGAAGATCGAGGCTCTGGACAATGTCGGGGGCGTCGGTGAATGGGCCGTGGTGGAGGTGCAGTGCGACGCCGCGATTTTCGGCGATGGGTTGGAGGCGTTGCCGGGCGTAGGCGAGGTTGCCCTGGTCGAGATCGGTGGCGACGTAGGCGCGAAGAGGGACACTTCGGAGCAGTGCTTCGGCGTGGCCGCCTCGGCCGAGCGTGGCGTCGAACACGATGCCGTCGCCGTTCTGGGCTTGTAACGGCGGGACGAGCGCGTCGAGCACCGCGTTCATGAGCACAGGGACGTGGCCGTGGTCTTCGCCGGAGACGGATTGGTGATGCGGCGTGTCGATTGGGTCACGGTAACGGCGGGAGTGGACGGCGCCGCGTTGTGGGCTTGCTTGGACTTCGGGGGGGCTTGCTCGCCTTGAGGCGGTTGATACACTTTCGCGTTCGTCGCAATCCGACGTGAGCCCGCGTGGCGGAATTGGCAGACGCGCCGTCTTCAGGTGGCGGTTCCTTCACCGGAGTACAGGTTCGACTCCTGTCGCGGGCATTTCAGGCTGGATCAACCGCTCGGACCCGAGCGGTTTTTTCATGAGCTGGGGGGGGCGTTTTTTTAGGGAGCCTGGCGGGGGTTGGTCGATCTTCTACGGCGCGGACGGTTGTGCCGTGTTTTTCGCCCACCCCACGAGGCCTGATCATGTTGGCTCCCCGAACGACGGCTGGTGTGCTTGCTCTGACCGCCCTTTGCGTGTTGGGCGGTGCGGCGTCGGCCGATTCGTTGCGGGTGGTCGATGCGTCGGTGTTCCTGCCCGACGGGGGTGACCGGGTGTACTTCGCAGTGGAATTGAATCGAGCGCCGAACTGGCCGTTGCCGTTATTGGACGTGCTGCCGGCGCCGGGTGAAGGCTTGGAACTGGGCACGCTGTCGGATGGCGGGGCCGTGGCGGCGGGCCAAGGCGAAGCGTTGCCGATCGAGTCGTTCCAGTTCTTGTTGGACACCAACCCGGACGCGGACGATTCGACCGATCCGTTCGCGTGGGAGGTGGTGGTGCGCGGCGGCGAAGCGACGGAGGCCAGCGGGATCCCGTTCCGTGATGCGAACGTCCCGCCGATTGACGAGGACCCCGCGGCCGGCGGTTGGGGTCCGACGCTGGGGGTGGCCGATTACGCGCTGAACGACAACACGATCACGTTCTCGGCTCCCAACGCGTGGGTCGGCATCGGCGAGGCGGGCGTCAGCTACGAGTTGATGCTGCTCAGCGACGGTGCGACGGTGGATACGTTTATCCCGACGCCCACGGCGCTCGCGGCGGGCGGGGTGTTGCTGATTGGTGGGCTCCTGCGACGCCGTGTTCGCGATTGATCAAATTTATTTTTCCCATCGCTACCGAATCTTTTCGAGTCCGAGAACCTGTGCTTCCTTGAGCCGGTCGCCTAAGTCGCTTCCGTGAACGCCCGACGTTTCTTGCGTTGGGCGGCGCTTCGTGGCGTCGCCGACGCCGAGCGATTCATGGCAACGGAAGGCGACACGATGAGACGACGGTGGCAGCGGGGCGTGACGGCCGCGATCGCGGCGATGAGTTTGATCTTCGCAAGCGAAGCGTCCGCGGGCGTGATCCATCAGAGCCACGACGTTTCGATCGCGGAGCGTTACGGCGCGGCGGGGCCGTTCCGAAGCGTCGGGCAGTTCGTCGTGCGTAGCGCGAGCAACCAGGCGTGGTCGGGTTCGGGCGTGTACCTCGGCGACGGCTGGGTGCTGACCGCGGCGCACGTCGCGGAGGACGCGGCGTCGATGACGTTCAGTGTGGACGGCCAGCAGCGTGTCGCGGAATCGACGTATCTGCATCCGAATTGGTCCAGCAGCGCGCTCTTGGCGGGCAACGATTTGGCGCTCGTGAAGCTCAACGCCGAGTTGCCGACCATCACCGCGGCGACCCGCATGACGACCGGCCGGGAGATCGGCGGCAAAGGGGCGTCGATCGGCTACGGCCGAACCGGCGACGCCGACACGGGGTACAGCACATCCACGACCCTGAGCAAGCGCGGCGGCCGGAACACGGTGGACGCGATCTACAACAACCGTTTGCTGTTGATGGATTTCGATTCGGGTGCGGCAGACGACAACGCGACGGGCCGGGCACGTCCGGTGCGGTTTGAATACCTAATCGCCCCGGGCGATTCGGGCGGCGGCCTGTTTATCTATCAGCGCAACCTCCGGCAGTGGCAGCTCGCGGGCATCCACTCGTTCGGCTGGGGCTTGTTGGATGGTGACGCCAACGCGAGCTACGGCGACGTGTCGGGCCACACGCGGGTGAGGTTCCATAATCGCTGGATCGACCGCGTGCTTGCGGGTTACGACAACGTGTCCCTGACGTCGGGAGAATCTGTCTCGACGCGGCTGTTCACGGCCACGGCGCTGAACGAATCGCTGGTCCCCGAGCCCGCGGCGGCGGTGATCTTGAGCGTGCTGGGCTTGCCGCTGCTTCTACGTCGGCGCTGAGACGGATTTACACGTAGAGGCGGTGCTCCAGCGCGTATTGCAAGACGGCCGGTGCGACGGAGCCGCTGACGTCACGGTTCTCCCGGATCGCTTCGCGCAGCGTGGTGGACGAGAGGTCCATCGCGGGGATGTCCACGCAGGTGGCATGGCTCAGATACGCGGGGGCATGCTCGGACAAAAACGCTGCGACCTGTTCACGGCCGTGCGGCGGGCGGGCCATCACCACCGGCGGTGCGAGCGTGGCGAGCGCCTCGGCCTCACGCCACTGATCGAACGAGAAGAATTGGTCCGTTCCAAGCAACAGACGCAACGGCGTCGGATCGCGGAGCTGTTCGCGCAAACGGCGGATGGTGTCGATGGTGTAGCTGGGCGTGTCGTCGCCGCGTTGGATTTCGCCGTCGTCGATCGTGAGCTGCACAGCGGTGGCGGGTCGGATCGCGTCGAGCAGGAGCGCGAGCATCGCCCGGCGGTGGTGCGGCGCGGACTGCGTGTGATCCAGCTTGAACGGCGAACGCCCGGCGGGCACGTAGATCAACGCGTCGGCCCCGATCGCCTCGGCAACCATCACGGGCAGCGCGGCGTGGGCGGTGTGCGGCGGGTCGAACGTGCCGCCATAGATCAGGGTTGGCGCGGCAGGAGGCATGTTTTTTTCGGACGGGTCGGGCACGCGGGCATGCTAAGGCAACGAAAATCCCGGGGCGTTGTTCGCAATCGGGCCGATAGTTTGAGTATGCCTTGTTACCTCGACCAAGCGGAACTCACGGCCGACGCCGCCAACCTCACCACGCCCGCCACGCTGGGCAGTTGGCTGGACGCCGCGCGGAAACACGCCGGCGATACCGGGCGGGTCGTGGTGGAAGTCCGTCTCAACGACGCGCTCATCGGCCACGAACAGCTCGATGAGCAGCGGGCCGACACCGTTTCGCCCAACGACGAGCTGCAACTCGCCAGCGCGGATCCGGCCGAACTGGGCATCGACGCGTTGCAGCAATCGCGTACGCAGTTGGCAGAGCTCGGGGCGTTGCAACAACAGGCCGCCGACAAGTTGCAGGCCGACCACGCCGGCGAAGCGCTGAACCTTGTGGGCGATGCCGTGCAGCACTGGATTCATATTGCCAACGCCGTGACGCAGGTGGCCCAGCTCACCTCGATCGACCTGGACACGCTGAACCTCACAACGCCCGACGGCGACGAATCGGCGGCGGCGATTATCTCCGGGCTCTCCACGTCGCTGACCGAATTGCGTGAGCTGATCCAGGCCGGCGACACGACGACACTCGCCGATGCATTGGGGTACGAATGGCCGGCCCTGATCGGCCGGTGGGATGCGCTGTTGTCGGCGATGAGCGACAAGTTGCTCGGGTGATCGCGGATCGCCTACCGTGCAGGCATGCCCACGCTCGACCACCCCGTGCTGCCCGCGGTGAAGGCCGCCTTTCCCGACGCCGAACTGTTCGCCACGGAGTTCCGCGGCGAGACGACGCTCGTCGTCAAAAAAGAGATCCTGCACGACGTGCTGAAATTCTTGAAAGATGCGCCCGACGCAAAGTTTGACTTCCTCTCGGACATCACCGGCATCGACTACCTGAATTACCCGAAGCCCAAGGCCGGGCCAAGTGGGCGGTTTGCGGTGGTCTATAACCTTGAATCCACGACCAAGCATTCGCGTTTGTTCGTCAAGGCCCTGCTCGATCCCACGCTCGACACGCACGGCACGGACGACGACCCGGCGCTGCATCTGCCGACCTGCACCGACCTCTGGCCCGGCGGCGAATGGCTCGAACGCGAAGTCTTCGACATGTTTGGCGTCCGCTTCGACGGACACCCCGACCTACGCCGCATCCTGACGTGGGAGAGTTATCCCGCCCACCCGCAACGCAAGGACTACCCGGTCAAGGGCCGGGGTGAACGCGAGGACTACCGGGTCGTCGAACGCGACGATGCGTGAGCTCGTGATTTAAATCCGGGTGGCCCAAACCATGCCGCGTAGGACGATTTCTTTCGCTTCGGCGACGTCAAAATCTTTGTACGTGTGTCCCCACATCGCGGCGAAGACGCGGGCCTTGCCCCAGGTTTTGCAGTAGGCGTAGGGCATGACGGTGTGTTGGGTGTAGAGCGACGGGTCGCCGTGGGCTTGGTCGAAGACGGTGTCGCAGAGGACGTGGTTGCCGGGGTCGACGTGGCAGAAGTACTGCTCGGTGTCGTAGAGCTCGAAATCGTCGAGGCCGGCGGTGATGGGGTGGCCCAGGCCGGCGTCGGTGACGTGGACGGTGTGGCGTTCGATGCAGTCGCCGGGGTGGGCGACCCACTGGGCGCCGGTCATCCATTGGTATTCGGTGTTGTTGCGGAAGGCGTCGAGCATGCCGCCGTGGAAGCCGGCGACGCCGGTGCCGGATTGGACGGCGTGGTTCAGGCCGTTCCACTGCTCATCGGTGATGGTGCTCATCGTGAAGATCGGGACGATGAGGTCGGTGGCGGCGAGCGCGTCGGCGTCGAGATAGGCGTCGAGCGTGTCGCGGAGGGTGACGGCATAGCCGGCGTCCCCCAGGGCTTGGCCGAAGAGCTCGGCGGATTGTTTGGGCGTGTGGCCGTCCCAGCCGCCGAAGACGATGAGGGCGCGTTTGGGGTCTGCGTTGGTGTTCATGGGAATGGTGTAGCACGGATGGGCGTGCGCTGCCGATCGTTATGATCGGCTGCCCTGCTGGCTTGATGCCGGCGGCACGACGGGCCCGACGAGACACCGCTTGACCGATTGGCAACTGACGATACCGATGTGGTGGTGCGTGGGCGCGGCGGTGGTGGCGTGGCTATCGATGTTGCCAAGCTTCAAGGCGATCTCGGGGCCGCGGACGCTGGGTTGGCTATGCGGGTTGTTGACGGCGGGGGCGTTCGCGTCGGTGTGGTGGCTGCGTGCGGGGTTGCACGCTTCGGGGGAGAGCGTGGCTTACGCAAGTTGGCCGTGGGTGCCGTCGCTGGGATTAAGCCTGGGGGTGTATTTCGACGGCTTGTCGGCGCTGATGGGCATGCTCGTGACGGGCATCGGCTCGGCGATCATGGTCTATGCGGGGCAGTACTTTTTCGACCACGAGCGCCCGACAAAGGATCAGGATCATCGGCGTTTCTTGGGGTATCTGACGCTGTTTCAGGCGGCGATGTTGGGCGTGGTGATGGCAGGGGATCTGGTGTTGCTGTTTGTATTCTGGGAACTGACGAGCGTGACGTCGTTTCTTTTGATCGGGTTTAAGCGGGGAGACGCGAAGGCGCGAGCGGGGGCGATCAAGTCGCTCATGGTGACCGGCGGTGGGGGTGTGGCACTGTTGATCGGCGTGCTGATGATTGGGCACGAGGTGGGCAGCTTCGCGTTGCCGGACGTGCTGGCGGCGGGTGATCAATTGCGGGCGTCGTCGGTGTACTACGGCATGTTCGCGCTGTTGGCGCTCGGAGCGTTCACCAAATCGGCGCAGTTTCCGTTCCACGGCTGGTTGCCCGATGGCATGACGGCGCCGACGCCGGCGAGCGCGTTCCTGCACTCGGCGACGATGGTGAAGGCGGGCGTGTTTTTGCTCGCACGGATGAACCCGGCGCTGGGGTTCACCGAGACGTGGTTCTGGACGTTGACGATCGCGGGAGCGCTGACGATGCTGCTCGGGGCGTTTATGGCGCTACGGGTGACGGACCTCAAGGCGGTGCTCGCGTACACCACGCTGAGCCAGCTCGGCGTGCTCACGATGTTGTGCGGGCAGGACACCGAGGTCGCGTTCAAGGCGCTGATGATCGGACTGATCGCGCACGGGCTCTACAAGTCGTCGCTATTCATGGCGGTGGGCATCATCGACCACGAAACCGGCACGCGCGACCTGGACCGACTCGGCAACCTGCGGAAGCTCATGCCGATTACGGGCGTGGTGGTGGGGATTGCGGCGCTTTCCATGGCGGGTTTGCCGCCGATGTTCGGCTACCTCGCCAAGGATGTGTTGCTTGCGTCGGCGTCGCACGAGACGCTGCCGGGGTATCTGCCCGTGTTTCTTTCGGCCGCGGTCGCGCTCGCGGGGGCAGCGTCTTTGGCGGCGGCGGGCCGGATCGTGATGGAGGCGTTTATTGAAAAGGAGCCGATGGGCGTCGCGGTCCGCGGGCACGATCCGGGGGTTGCGTTTTGGTTCATGCCGGCGGTTCCGGCGGTGCTGTCGGTGATCGTCGCGCTGCCGGCGCTGTCGTGGATGAAGACCCTGGCGAGCGAGGCGGCGGCGGCCGCGTTTGCGGGCAGCGTGGAGGTCGAAGTCAAATTTTGGAAAGGGTTCAGCATCACCAAAGCGCTGGGCTTTGGCGCGATCGCGCTGGGCGTGGTGATGGTGCTACTTCGGCATCGTGTGCGGCGGTGGTTGCCGGACCTCACGAAGGATGTGGCGTATGCCGCGTTGGTGTGGCTGGTGGATCGGCCGGCGTGGCTGGCAACGCGTTTGCAGAACGGGCAGTTGACGCGTTACGTGGTAATCATGCTGCTGGGCGTGGCGGCGCTTTGGCTCACGCTGGCGGGCGGTGTGAGTGCGGTGGATCACGGTACGGAAGCGCAGTGGGGCAACGATCAGCCGTGGCTGCTTTTGAAGATCGCGGCGCTCCTGATGGCGGGGTCGGCGGCGTTTGCGACGTTGGTGCTGCGGCGGGATCTTCAAGCGATCTTTTCATTGGGCGCGTCGGGGTTGGGCGTGGCGTTGGTGTTCTTGTTTCAGCCGGCCCCGGACGTGGCGTTGGTGATGTTGGTGGTGGATGTGTTGACGGTGGTGGTGTTGGTGCTCGCGTTGGGCCGAGTGCCGCGGAAGCAGCGGCAGGCCGCGGATCGGCTGGACTACGTCGAGAAGCGCCGGCGGGTCGTGCGGGACGGCGGGATCGCGGTGGCGGCGGCGGCGGCGTTTGCCGTGGTGGTGTGGATCGTTTTGCAGGCCCGCGACGGGCACAGCGCGCTGACGCCGTGGTTCATGGCCAATGCCAAGGGCGGCGCGGGCGCGAGCGACGTGGTCGGGGCGATCCTGGTGGACTTCCGAGCGATCGACACGTTTATCGAGATCGCGGTGTTCGCCTTGGCGGGGGTGGGGGTGTACACGCTTGTGCGTTACGCGGCACCTCACGCGGGCGACAAGCTGGAGCCCAACACTCCGATGGGCGCGTCGGCTCCGGGTCGCGGTGAAGAGATTTTTGATACGCCGCTGATGCGGTTATTGGCGGGGGCGGTGTTGCCGTTGTGTGCGGTGGTGGCGGCGACGCACGTGATGTACGGGCACGCCCAGCCGGGCGACGGGTTTACGGCGGGCGTGATCCTCTCGTTGGCGGCGGGCGTGCGTTATGTCGTGTTGGGGTACGAGGCATCGCGGAAGAGCAAGCCTTGGCTTCGTCCGGTGCCGTTGGTGGGGGCGGGGTTGGCCCTGGCGATGGCGTCGGCGACGTTTGCGTTGATCGTCAACGGCGCGTTCTTCTCGCATGTCAATCTCAGTGGGATGTTCGCGATTCCGTTGCCGAAGGATTTTGCGCTGACGACATCGTTGCTCTTTGAGTTGGCCATTGCGCTGGCGGTGTTTGGGGGCGGGACTTTGTTGGTGGACACGTTGACGCGCCCGGGCGATCGTCGGGCCACGCCTCGCGATGCGGACGAAGCGCCGGAGGTCACGGGATGAACCTTTTGATTGCCATCGTGCTCGGCGGGATGTTCGGCGTGGGCGTGTTCCAGGTGTTACGCCGAAACGTGATCCGCTCGGCCATCGGGCTGATGCTCATGGGCAATGCGGTGAATCTTTTATTGATTCATTGCGGTGCGTACGACGGCGTGATCGCGCCTTATACGACGATGGCTGAAGCGACGCCGGAGTTGCAAGTGGCGGACCCGTTGCCGCAGGCGCTCGTGTTGACCGCGATCGTGATTGGGCTGGGCGGGTTCGCGTTTGTGTTGGGCATGGTGGTGGTGTTGACCTCGCGCTATCGCACGGGAGACACCGCAGAACTGAACGAATTGAAGCATTGAGTGTTTGCACGTGATGATGAACCCCCACTTGTTGCTTCTCCCCGTGTTGCTGCCCGTTGTGGCGGCGGCGGTGATGTTGCTGTTGCCGCAACGCTTCGCCGGGGTGCGGGCGTGGTTGGCGCTGTTGACGGCGACGGCGGGGTTGGTGGGCGCCTCGCTGGTGTTGGTGGCCGTCGCGCAAGGGGACCGGGCGGTGGTGCTGCAAGTGGGCGGGTGGGTCGCGCCGTACGGCATCTGCCTGGTCGGCGACGTGTTGGGAGCGACGATGGCGGTGATGTGTCAGTTCGTCGTGGGGTGCGGCGTGCTTTACGCGATGGGCTGCGTGGACAAGTGCGTGAAGTACCCGGCGTTTTATCCGCTGCTCATGACGCTGAGCGCGGGACTGTCGGGGGCGATGCTGACCGGCGACCTGTTCAACTTTTTCGTGTTCGCCGAGTTGCTGGTGATTTCGGGCACGGTGCTGACGGCGATGTCAGACCACCGCAACGGGATTGAGGCGGCTTACAAATATTTCTACGTGTCGTTGATCGCGGCGTTTTTGTTGCTGGTCGCCAACGGGTGTTTGTACGCGGCGTACGGGACGCTGAACATGGCGGATTTGTCGGTGCGGATCGCGGCGGAGCCGGATGTTGCGGTGGCTTTGATTGGGATGGTGATGTTGATCGCCGCGCTGTGTATCAAGGCGGCGGCGGCGGGATTTCACTTCTGGCAGCCGGACTTCCACACGACGGCACCGACGCCGATCAGCGCGTTGCTGTCGTCGGTGGTCGTGAAGCTGGGCATCTACGGGCTGCTTCGCAGCACGACGCTCTTGTTCCCGCATCGCGCGGACGAGATCGGCACGGTGCTGGTGGTGTTGGGTTGTGCCGGCGCGGTGTTCGGCGGGCTGGGCGCGGCGGGGACGCATGACCTCAAGCGGATGCTGGCGTATTCGACGATCGCGCAGTTGGGCTTCATCCTCGCGGCGATCGGATGGGGGAGTCCGGTGGCGATCGCGGCGGCGATCGTGTTCAGCGTGAACCATGCGCTGGCAAAGGCGGCCATGTTGATGTTGGCGGGCTCGATCGCGAGCGTGGCGTCGATTAAATCGGCGTCGTTCTCGGTGGTCAAGGGCGTGGGCAAGCGTCGGCCGTTCGCGGGGGTGTTGTTCTTGTTTGGGGGGTTGGCGTTGATTGGCTTGCCGCCGACAAACGGGTTCATCTCGAAATTGTCGGTGTTGCGCGGGGGGGTTTCGGTGGACGCGTGGATCGCGTTGGTGTTACTAGGGTTAGGTGGCTTGATTACGTTGACGTATGTCGCACGGGCCCTGCAAAGTGTTTGGTGGTCGCCGCCGGTAGGCGGAGAACTGCCGCCCCCCAAGCGCGGGGACTCACTGCTGGCACCGGCAATTCTGGTGATGGGGTGTGTGGTGTTGGGCGTTTGGGCGGAACCGTTGGTACAGCTGGGGGACGCGGCGTCGGCGTGGCTCTTGGAGCCGAGCGCGTATCAGGCGGAAGTGTTGGGGGCACACGCGGATTCGGCGACCGGCTCGTTGGTGTTGGACGCCCAAACCACGCTTGACCCGACGAATCCGAAAGGTGGCCAACCATGACGCGTTGGATGACGACGGCTTTGGGCATCGCGGTGCTGTACTTGTTTGTGACGTCGAACCTGCAGGCGAGCAATCTCGTCGTGTCGGCCTTGGTTGGCTTGCTCTTGGCTTGCTTACTTCCGGGGGGCAGGGCGCTTCGGCGGCGTGAGGTTCCGCGTGCGCTGCTGGCGGGGTTGCAGCACGCGGCACGTTTGATGTGGGATGTCCTGCTGAACGGCGTGATCGTGGCGAAGATGGTGGCGGGCGGGCGTCGGGCGATTTCGCCGGGCTTTGTGCGGGTGCGCGATCGCCACGACCGCGAGTTGGCGTCGGCGTTGGAAGCACACGCGATCACGATTTCGCCGGGCACGTTGGTGATTGACTTTGAAGGTGAGCACGTACGAGAAGATCGCGGCGGCGAGCCGGTGTTCGAGGTGCACTGCTTGGATACGCGGCGGGTGGAAAGCGACGATGATTCGACGCAGCGGGCACGGGTGGTCGCGCGTGTGGCGGGAGCGAAGGATCGGCTGGACACGGCGGGTGATGCGGAAGGAGATCGCGATGCTTGAAGCGCTTTATGTTGCTTTGGACGTGGCCATCGTGGTGCATCTTGTGCTGATCGCGATCTGTCTGTGGCGGCTTTGGCACGGGCAGAACGCGATCGATCGGTTGATCGCGTTGGATGTCATCGGGACCCTAGTGATCGCGCTGATCGTCTTGCTGGCGATCCGAAAAGGGTGGGCGATGTGGCTGGATTTGGCGTTGGGTTTCGCGGCGGTGGGCTTTGCCGGCACGGTGGTGTTGGCGAAGCTGGTGGCCGAGCGGGTGGGCGACGAGGCTTCGGAAAGGGGGGCATCGCGTTGAATGAGTCGAACGTTTTGGTGTTGTCGTTGGCGTTGGCGGCCGTGGTGGTCGGCACGGCGTTTTCGATCGTGGGTGTGCTGGGTTTGTTGCGGTTTCCCGATGCGTACAGCCGGCTGCACGCGGTGGGGAAGGTGAGCGTCTTTGCGGTGTCGATTCTGCTGGTGGCGGCGGTCGTGCTGGGCGTTGCGGCGATCGGCAAGGCGATGGTGTTGATGGTGTTTTTGGCGTTGGCGGGGCCGGTGTTGAGCCACGCACTGGCACGGGCGGCGCGTCGAGTGGGAGTGGTCGCGGAAGAAGGCAGCGCGGAATAGGCGCGGGGCCGATCGGTTGTTGTGCGTTGATTCACTCCACGCGGTCTTCGCCGTGTTCGTCGGCGATGGTCTGTCCCCAGAACCGTGGTCCCGAGCGCATCGCGGCTTTGGCCAAGAGGTGCGAGCCGATCGGCATGGCGATGAGCGCAAAGACCAGGGTTGCGATGACTTTGGCGATGACGTTGCCGGTGCCGATGTGGAAGGCGACCGCGAGCAGCAGGCCGATGAGCCCCAGCGTCGTGGATTTGGTCGCGGCGTGGAGGCGGAGGTAGGTGTCGGGCAGCCGGACCACGCCGATGACGCCGACGAACATGAAGAACAGGCCGAAGACCAGGCAGAGCGCGGCGATGGTGTCGGTGAGCGCGTTCATCGGTCGGCATCCTGCGGGGTTGGCGTCTCCGGCACGCGTCCGGTTTCGGGGCAGACGTTGACGACGTGGGGGTCTTGTTTGTCGCCACGGTCGAGTGGGCCGAGGTTCTGAACGCTCGTCGAACCGGCGGGCGGGAGGTCGGCGTTGTCGCCGGTGGCACCGATGAGTTGCGCGAAGCCCACGGTGGACGCGAAGCCGATGATCGCGATACCCAGCACCGAGCCAAAGTACGTGTCGTCACCGAGGTAAATCGTCAGCAGCACGACGGCGGCCACGACGTGTAATGCGAACAGGTCGGCGGCGATCACGCGATCCGGCAAGCTGGGCCCGGCCATCAAACGGTAGAGGCACAGCAGCATGCCCGCGCCCGTCACCACCATGCCCATGACGACGGCGTAGAGCAGCGGCGCAAATAACTCGCCGACGCCCGGCCCGTCGTGAGCTTGTTGCGATGCGGATTCGGCCGCGGCAAGCAGCGGCATGACCGTGAGCCAACTCCCGGGGTCACACGGGTTCATCGAACACCTCCCGGAGCAGACGAAATTTCAGGTCGTCGAGATCTGCGATCGCAGCGTCGCGGTCCGAGCCATACATGCAGTGGACGTAAAGCGTGCGGGTGCGTTCGTCGATGTCGGCCGAGAGCGTGCCGGGCGTGAGCGTGATCGCGTTGGCGAGCACGGTGATCTGCACGTCGGTCAACTCGGGCACGGGGTACCGAACGACGCGCGGCTGAAAGTCCAGTCCCGGCGTGATGACTTCCCAAGCGACCTGGACGTTGGCCTTAATCAGAATCGCGAGGAAATACAGGCCGAAACACGCGACCGCCCAGATGCGACCGAGGTACTGCCCGCCGCCGGTGACGCGGTTGATCAGCGAAATGATCACGAACCCGATCAGAAATCCCGTGAGAAAATCCAGGAACGTCACCCGGCCCAGCAAGGCGCAATACACGACCGACAGGAACACGTTGAGCAGGAAGCTGTTGATCATTTAGTGATGTGCCTCCGGCTTGGGGGGATGTGGTTGGGCATGCGATAACGTGTTCGCAAGCCTGGGCGTCTCGAAATCGATCGGGTTTAGCACGGCCTCGATGTACCCAGCCGGCGAAGCCAGCCGGTCGCCAGCGTTCTGTGCGAGCGTCAGAAAGGGCTGCGCGAACAGGCCCAGCGTGATCGATGCGGCGAGCAAGAGGCCAAGCGCAGCACTTAACGAGCGCGAGCCGGGCCGGGCGTTGTCGCGCGACGTTCGGCCGTGCTCGCTGCCCAACCAAAACGCCGACGTCCACCAACGTAGCACCGCGAGCAGCGTGATCGCGCCGGTGAGCAGCGCCGCGAAGCCGACCCAGGTGTTGGGGTTGGACGTCTCGTCGCCGCCGAGCGCCGCCTGGATGATCCACAGCTTGCCGTAGAACCCCGACAACGGCGGCAGCCCCACGAGCGTCACGAACGCAACGAAGCTGAACACCGCCAGCCACGGCACCTCGCGCCACAGCCCGCCGAAGTGTGGGTCGTCCAGGTGGTCCGCGCCGGTGTGGGCTTCGAGTTTGCCGCAAAGAACAAAGGCTAGGGCTGCGGCGATCATGGATTGGCTCGCATAAAACGCCACCCCGGAAAGGCCCACGTTCCCGCCCACCGCGACGCCCGCCACCGAAAAGCCCACGCCCACCAAAACCATCATGCACAACCCCCCGCGCAGCTTGCGGTATGCCACGGCCATCACGCCCGCTAACAACATCGTCACGACCGCCGCGAACAAGAGCATCGGGCCGACCACGTCGCCGGCCTCGCCCACCATGAAGATCGGCGGGAACGTCCGCGCGAGCACGTAGATGCCGACCTTGGTGAGCACGCCGCCAAAGATCGCCAATAGCGGCGTAGGCAACGTCGGATACGCGTCAGGTAGCCAGAAGAACAGCGGGAACACTGCGGCCTTCAAGCCGAACACGGTGAGCAGCAGGACGGACACCGCGACGAAACCATCCGGCAGCGCGTCGCCGTAGTCGACCGCGGTGCCAACGATCCGCATCAGGTCGGCCAAGTTCAGCGTGCCGAACATGCCGTAGACCAAGCCCGCCGACGTGACGAACAGCGCCGAGGCGAGCAGGTTAAGCACGACGTATTTGTACGCATGGACCAAGCGTTTACGGCCGGCGGCGAGGCACACCAGGCCGTAGCTGGCCATCAGCATGATCTCGAAGGCGACGAAGAGATTGAACAGGTCGCCGGTGAGGAAACTGAGGTTTACGCCGGCGTGCATGAAGTGCAGCAGCGGATGGAAGTAGCGGCGTTCCAAGGTGGGTTTGAGTTCGCCGAAGCTCGCGAGGTAGCCGCAGAGGAACACGAACGCCGCGGCGACCATCAGCATCCCGCTGAACGTGTCGAAGACCAGCGTGATGCCCATCGGCGCATCCCACTGGCCCATTTGCGAAACAAGGGCTCCGCGGCCTTCCGAGCCGGCGACCGTTTGCCACAGCAAGAGCAGCGACGCGGCGAGTGTGGCCGACATGCCAACAAGGCCGATCGCCCGGCTCAAGCGCATCCGCCGCACCACCGGCACGGACAAGGCGCCGGTGAGCATCGGCAACACCACCATGAGCACGATCCAGCGGTTGGTCATGGCGTGCCACCGCTTTCATTGCGACGCTTCTTCCAGACATCGCGCGAGATCGCATCGATGTCTTCGTCGGGTTCGTCTTCGTGGACTTGGGCGAGTTCGTCGAGCGTGAGCGTGCCGACGTTGCGGGAGGTGACTACGAGCAGTGACAGAAGAAAGCCCATCACCGCAAACCCGATCACGATCGCGGTGAGGATGAGCGCCTGCGGCACCGGGTCGACCATCACCGAAAGCGGGTCGGCGATGGTGCCGTCACGCAGCTGAGCGTCGAACGTCGTGTCGCTGATCGGCGGTCGCTTCATGTTCGGACCGCCGTCGAGCTTCGGCGAGCCCGACGCCGCCAGGATCGCCATATTCGCGGCGTGGCCCAGCAAAAACACGCCCATCGCCACACCCTTGAGCTCTCGGCCCAACAGCAGATACGCGCTGACGCCGAACGTCACCGCCACGCAGATGGCGAGCACCATGATCATCCGGCACCGCCTTCCGTGTCGCCGGTTTCGGTTTCGTCGCGCGGCAGCTCATCGCCGAGGCGTTGAATCATGCCCGTCGACACGCCGATCACCACAAGCATCACGCCGATGTCGAACACGGCCGGCGTCACCAAGTGAATCTCTTCGCCGAGCAGGTAATGGTCGAAGCTGCGCAACATTGGGTAGCCGAAAATCAGCGGCACGACCGCGGTCAGTAGCGCGATCAGGAAGCCCACGGACACCAACACGCGGGGGTGAACGGGCAACAGTTCGATCAGTGCTTCACGGCCGTGGGCCATGGAGTACAGCATGAGCGCGACCGCGCCGATGAGGCCGCCGATAAAGCCGCCGCCCGGTTCGTTGTGCCCCTTGAACGACATATACGCCGCGAACAAGAGCGCGAGGGGCAGGATCAAACGCGTGGCCGTGCGGAACAGCAGGGAACTCATCATGGGTTCGGCCCGCCTTTCTCGCCCGCCTCGCCACTGGCCGATTCACCCAGCGGCGCGACGCGGAACACGGGGAGTTGTCCCGGGCTTTCGGATGACGGATGGGTGTGCTTGTTCTGTTGCAACGCTGCTTTGCGGGCGAGGCGCCGGTGTTCGCGGGGTTGACGCAGCGGCCGGCCGCGACCGGCGAGCATGGACCACACACCCAAGGCCGCGAGCCCGAGCACGCTGACTTCGCCGAGCGTGTCGAAGCCGCGGAAGTCCACGAGGATCACGTTGACGATGTTGAACCCGGCCCCGCCGTGGCCATACGTTCCGTCGGCGAGCTTGGCACCCTTGTAGGTGTTCTCAACGAACCACGCGCCCAACCGCTCGTCCGGATTCGCGCCGGCAACCACCAGCGTGATCCAGCCCATCGCTAGGCCGATCAGCACCGCCGCGGGCAAACGCAGCCAGACGGTCGGGTTGTAGTACGTGCGCTCGGCGGGCAGCATCCGCAGCACCAGCACGAACAGCAACACAGAGATGATTTCGAAAAAGAGTTGCGTGAGCGCGAGGTCCGGTGCCTGGAACAGCACGTACATACCAACGACCGCAAAGCCACAAGCCCCGAGGATGAGGACACGCACGACGCGCGATCGAGTGAGCGGAATGATGATCGCCGAAAGGCAAATCAGGAAACCCAAGAATAGCGCAACGTAGTTTTCGGTCAGCGTCGCGAAGCCAATGCTCAGCGCGTCCAACATTTCGGGCTTGACGATGGCGGAACCGATGACGCCCGCGATGATGAAGGCGAACGTGAACAGCAGGTAATGGCGGAGGTTGCCGGTTTGCCCGAGCGTTCGGCCGAGCTTGCCTAGGGTTTCGAGGATCCACGCGGCGGCGGGGTAGATGTGGTTGTGGACGTCCTGATGTGGACGGCGGAGCAGCGGGCTGAGGCCCAGGACGACGCCCAGCGCGATGGCCAGCAGCGACGCGAACAACGGGACGCCCGGATGCGTGAACGCGTCGATGAGGTTCGGCACATGACCCTTGAAGCCGGCGTAGTGGACATGCGTCTCGAAAGGCAGAAACAGCGCATCCCAGACGGGCGTGGCGATACCGCCGATGAACTGGAGCGCAACGAGCGGGACCGCGGGGAGCCAGATCAGGGCGGCACCCAAGCCGTGTTCGTGGTCGTGATGTTCGTGCTCGGCATGCTCGTCTTCCGGGGCCGGGGTCATGCCGAACCGCCAACCCAAGAGCGTCGTGGTGAGCCGGACGAAGATCGCGACGTTGCACGCCGCGGTGAGGATCGTGGCGGCGAACACGGCCCAGACGATCGGGAATTGCTCGGCGGCGTGGACCACCGCGTACAGGAACAATTCCTTGGCTTGGAACGAAATGGAACCCGGCAACGCGGCCAGCGCCCATGCGGCGGCGAGCATGAAGCCACAAATGGCGGGGTGTTTTTTGAAGGCCCCGAAGAGGTCGGGGAGTTGGCGGGACGCGACGTGGCCGATCGCGCCGGCGAGGATGAACAAAGGCGCTTTGTAGAAGGCGTGGTTGGCGATCTGGGTGAGGTCGAAATCCAAGGCCGCGACGTGGTGGCCGTCGTGCGTGTAGTGCAGGCCGCCCAGGCCGTACATCGTCATGAGCAGGCCGAGCTGCGAGACGGTGGTATACGCGAAAATTTGTTTGAGGTCGTGTTTGCAGACAGCGGTGATCCCGCCGTAGAGCATGGTGACGGTGCCGAAGGGAACGATGATGGCGGCCCAAAGCGTGCCGTCCGAAACGTACTGAAACTCGGGGTAGAGCCGACCGACGAGAAACACGCCGGCCTTGACCATGGTCGCCGAGTGCAGGAACGCGGACACCGGCGTCGGCGCTGCCATCGCGCCCGGAAGCCAGTAATGCAGCGGCCATTGCGCGGATTTGGCAAACGCGCCGACGAGCATCAACGCGAAGGCGGTGACCACCGGCGTGGACGACCAATCAATCGTTGCGGACGCTTCCGACAACTCGCTCCAACGCCACACGCCCGTCGCCCCGCCGAATACGGCGATGCCGCCCAGCAGAAACATGCCGCCCAGGCCGGTGGTGACGAAGGCCTGCAACGCCAGCTTGACGGCCCCGGGTTTGGTGCGGTCCCATCCGATCAGCAGGAACGAGCTGATCGAGGTGAGTTCCCAGAACACCAAGGTGAGCAGCGTGAAATCGGCCAGCACCACACCAAGCATCGCGGTGGTGAAAAAGCCCAGCGTCGGCAGGAACCGGTAGAGATCGTCGCGGGCCTGCGCGGTGTGTCCGCCGAAGTAGCCGCGGGCGTAGAGCACGATGAGCACGCCGATGCCCGAGACGCGCAGGCCAAAGAAACCGCCCAGGCCGTCGGGCAGGAACGCAAGATCGAGGTGGAAGTCGGGCAGCCAGGCGATGGCGTCGGTGGCTTGCTCCCCGGAAGCCGAAGCGTCCAGCTTCAGACAACTTGCGATCAGCACGAACGCTGCGGCCGGCCCTAGCAGAGCGAGCAGCACCCTGGGCGTGACCGCCGTGCGCGGCAGCCACAACGTCGCCAGCCCGGTGATCACCGGGAAGCACACGCCAAGCAGCAGCAGCCATGCGTCTGTCATATGCGTCGGGAATCCTTCCAGCAGCGCCGAAGCGAAGGGTAACGAACTTACGCGATTCGCGCGATTCGCGCGGTTCACGCGGGTCGCGCGTCGTCACATCGAACCGGCCCCAACATCAAGAAAACATCGGCGTGGCGAGAAGGGCAGGTGCAGTGCTACGTGAGAAATTCCGAGGTGTGCCACGGTTCTCGGAACTTTCCGAGTGAAACGTCCGGGGGGCGGGGGGATAGTCTGTCGAGATGTCAACGCCGAGCCGTAAGAATCTGTGGGCGCCGTGGCGCATCGATTTCATGCGTCAACTTTCCGAAAGCCCGGATGACGCTTCCGGCGGCGGCTGTTTTTTTTGCGACTGTGCGGCCGAAGACGCGAGCGATGCGTTGTTGGAAGATCAAATGGTGCTGCATCGCACGGAGCACGCGGTGTTGCTGCTGAACCGGTACCCGTATGTCAACGGCCATTTGCTGGTCGCACCCCGGAAGCATGTGGCTGATCTTTCCGACCTTCCCGCCGATATGCGGCACGGCGTGATGGATCTGATTTCCCTCGGTGCCGATTGTCTGAAGCGGGCCATGAATTGTCAGGGGTACAACGTGGGGTTCAATGTGGGCAAGTGTGCCGGCGCGGCGGTCCCGGGCCATGTCCACGCTCATATCGTCCCTCGGTGGCACGGCGACACGAACTTCATGGAGATGCTCGGCGGGGTCAAAGTGATCCCGCAGGCGTTGGAAGACTGTTACGCGGACCTGAAGCGGGCTTTGGCGGAAACGCTCGCGGGTTGATTACGCGGCGTGGACCATGGTTTCGTCCATCTTCATGCCGATCTCGAAACCTTGCCCCAGGGCGGTGTCGGATTCACATCGGACGACGGTGCCCATGCGGTCGTAGCCGGGCTGGTTGCCGCGGGGCGGGAAGAACACGGCGACCTGGCTACCCAGCGGGAGTGCGCGTTGGCTCCACACGCCGATACCGCCGGTGGACAGGTCGCGGAGTTGCAGCGAGCCGATGCGTTTTTGCGCTTCGGTCATAGCGGGGGGTTGGGTGCGGTCGTCGTCGGGCTGGCCGTAGTCCACGAAGGTGACTTGGCCGGCGGTGTTCCAGCGGTGCTCGCGGCGGCGTTCAAACTTGTACGGGCCGACCTCGTCAAGCGGCTTATCGCGGACGAGCTTGAGTTCGGGTTGATCCGTTTGGGCGGGCGGCTGGCGGTCCATACGATGCGTCTCCGTGGAAGTCGAGCGAATACTCGATTGACTTCCCGGGCATCGACGTGATCTCGACGCCAATTTACCCGACCCGCATCATCGTGAGGCCCCCCCCCCCCCCCCCCACACCCACCCCCCCCCGCGGGGAAGCAACCGGGGGTTTTTGTGTGGTCGGGAAAAAA
>JBCCDN010000045.1:0-21700 GCA_039030755.1 Planctomycetota bacterium
CAACGGGTTGCAGCTTTCGAACGGCTCGCTGAGCAGGCCGACGGCCTGTCCGAAGTCGCCGCCGCCGAAGGCTTGGATGCATTGGCTGAGCAATACGGCACGCTCGCCGAAGTGATCGATCCGCTGCCCCGCCGAGACGAAGGCGTGCCCACGGCCGACTGCGTCGCCCCTTCGCCCATCATCCCCGGCATCGGGCGCAACACACCGCTCATCGACGCCGCGTTCCGCATCGTCCAAGGCATCTCCGTGCAAGGCGAATTGACCGACGCCCTGCCGGCAACTGATCGGATCGTGACCGTGCCGATCGATCGTCAACTCGCGGTGGCCGTGTTTGAAGCCACGCGATACGAAGCCCCGACCCGCCGCGCCTACGAAGAAATGCTCGACCAATCGGCCGGCGTCGCCAGCGACTTCGCGCTGCTCGGCGGCACGCCGATCCTCGCGCCGCTGCAACGGGAATCGCTCGCCACGCGGTTGGGCTTCGACTTGGGCGACGACGAAGAAGACGTCCCCGTGGACGAACCTTCCGAAGACGACGAATTAGAAAAAGCCGAAGCCGCGAGCTGAGTTAACCCACGCTCGCACCGGCGGGCAGCTCGGCCATCGGCGTGACCAACACCACCGCTTCCTTCTCGCCGTCGCCGCCCACGGCGCTGCCGGCCAGGAGCATGCCGTTGCTCTCTTCCCCGCGGATCTTCCGCGGCGCTAGGTTCGCCACGATCACGATCTGCTTACCGACCAGATCACCCGGCTCGTAGTGCCCCTTGATGCCGGCACAAATCTGCCGCGTCTCGTCACCGAGCGAGACCTGAAGTTTCAGCAACCGGTCGGCGTTGGGGTGCGGCTCCGCTTCAACAACGGTCGCGACACGCAGGTCGAGCTTGACAAAATCATCGAAAGTCACAGTGGGCTTGAGTTCGGGCATGGTGTGTTCCTAGCTTCTGGGTTGGACGGACCAATCGTTTCGCGGTGAGGCAGCTGCGCTGCGTGCTCTCGCGGGAGCGAGGAACTTAGCCGATACGATCTGGGGGGCTGTCGGTGGCGTAGGAAAATATGGAATGTCGATCGTGAGTACCCCTCCCCCGCCGGACGCCGTGTCCCCCCGTCAACCCCAGCGCAAGCCGCGCCGGTGGCTACGACGCTGTGCTTGGTCCGCGTTGCTCTTGGCTTGCATCGTGGTGGTTGGGGGTGTGGTCGTCACGCGATCGTTCGTGCTCACGCCGTTGCTCTCTTGGCAAATGTCGTTGGCATTGGGTGTGGATGTGACCCTGGACCGAGCCGAATGGAGCTGGGACGGGCGCGTGGATTTGATTGGGGTTCGGATGGATTTGGCGGTGCCCTCCGAAACCGAAACCGAAACCGAAACCGGAAGCGATACCCGGTTCAACACGGCGGACGCAAACTTCGATCGCCTCATCGATGCCGAGCGTGTCGCGGTGTCGTTGACACCACGCGGCTGGTTGCGGGGCGACGGGGTTCTGGATTCGATTGTGATCGACGGACCGGTGCTGCGGGTGGTCGAAGATGCGGCGACCGGCCGGGTGAACCTACGGCAGTGGCTCGCCGCCGGCGCTCCCGACGAAAAGCAGCCCGACGAAGCGCAGCCCGGCGTGCCGACACTGCCGCGGAAGGTGCAACTCCGCAACGGCCAGATCGTCGTCGAGAGTCGCGATGCGAACGGCGTGACGGAGACGCTGGCGGACTTGCCCATTGCGGGACGTTTCGAGCCGATGCCCGATCAACCCGGCACGCAACGCTTGGTTTTAGAACAAGTCGTGTCGAATCAAGCCGCGAAAACCGCCGCCCCACCGCTGCGGATCGAAGGCATGCTCACACGCGAGCCTGCCCGGATCGAACTGCGTGTGGACGACTTCGACGTCGCCGCGCCGCTGGGTGTTTTAGCGCCCGATGCTGTGCGGGAGTTCTGGGCCGAACTGAATCCCGCCGGCGCGTTGCCGACGCTTCGCGCGGTATTCGAGCGCCCACCAGACATGCCTGAAAGCGGCGTGCGGTTGATGCAGGCCGAGCTGGTTCTGGAAGGCCTCGAGTTCTCCGTGCCGGTTGAAGCGTTGGGCCTGGACAGCTCGATGCCTACGAACCCCAGCGACGATGCGACGCGCCCCGCAGACCAACCCCACGACCTACGGATGACCGAGGTCAACGGACGGTTCGTTTTAGCCGACGACGAAGTCACCGTCGACGGGCTCACGGGGCTCATCGAAGGCGTGCGATATCACGTCAAGGGCGCGGCCGGCCTGGGAGAAACCCAAACGACCCGGCTGCAAGTGCATACCGAGCCGTTCGACCTCGCGACCGACCCGCCGTTCATCCTGCGCCTGCCGCGCACGGTGCGCAACCTCTACCAGGAGTATCGGCCGTCGGGCATGTTCCGCGCCTCGGCGATCATCGACCACGACCCTGCGCGTCGCGGCCGACCCGTCCGGCTTTCGGGCGCGGTGGAAGTGCTCGGTGCATCCGCGACGTACCACCAGTTCACCTATCCGCTACAGGACATCCAAGGCGTGATCACCTTCGACGAGAACGGCGTCGCGTTCGAGCGGCTCGAAGCGGTGGGGCCGACGGGCGCACAGGTTGCCATCTTCGGCCAGGTCACCAACCCCGGCGAGCAGGCGGCGGCGGACGTCACGATCGAGATGAGCAACATCCCGCTCGACGAACATCTTTACGGCGCACTCAACGCGAAAGCCCAACGCGCGATCCAGATGTTCCTGGACACGGGCACGCTTACGGATTACCAGGAGCGAGGCCTGATCGGGCCCACGGATGCCGACGACGCTTCGCGCTATGCGTTCGACTTGGACAACCGAGGACGCGGTGTGGTGCGGATCGTGCGCGATCTGTCGGTCGCCCCCAAGTCGCAGGTCACCACGCGCATCGAGGCGGAAGGCTTACGCGTGTTGTTCGAATTCTTCCCGTACCCATTGGAGGTGACGGACGGCGCACTGATCATTTCGCCCGAACGCATCGGCCTCGAAGCGTTGCATCTACAAGGACCGGCCGGGGCATCGGCGACCGTCGTGGGTGAGCTGACGCGGGAGCCGGGCGCGGCGTACATACCAAACTTGACCGTAAAAGACATGGTTGTGCCGATCACGGACAACGCGTTTTTGTTGGCCGCGCTGCCGAGCGTGGCTCGGGAATGGTTCGACTCGTTTGTGCTGACCGGCGAAGCACGCGGGCAGGTGCGCATCTTCGAACATCCCGAAACGCTAAGCGAAAGCGGGGACGATGACGTGATGTGGCGTGTTCAAGGCGAGCTGGTGGACGGGTCGGCTCGGCCGTTTGGGGGCGACTATGTCGTGCGTGATTTGTCGGGCGAGTTCGTGGTGGACCGCGAGCACACCGAACTGGTGGGGATGACCGGGCGGCGTGGGCCGACGGTGTTGAATGTGTCGGCGAACGTCGAACATATCGGCGACGATGCCGAGCCTGATGCGCAGCCTCCGCTGACACTCACGGCCACCGCCACCAATCTGATAATCGCGTCCGAAGTATTGGATTTGATCCCGCCGGATCTCCCGGTACGCGCGACGGTGGCGGAGTTGTTCGATACGTACGAGCCGGGCGGAGCGACGGATGTGGACCTACGGATCACGTTGCCCGACGCGGACGGCACGGGCGTGGAGCTGGTGCTGACCCCGCGGGAGGTCGCGCTGACGAACCAAGCGACGCGCGTCCGCGCGACCGACATGGACGGCACGGTGACGGTGTTTGGCGACCACGCCCAGTTCGCATCGCTGCGTGGCCGATTCCCCGCGGACGACGGCGGCGGGTTCGCGACCATCGATGGCGTGGTGGGGCTGACCGAGTCGGCCGACCACGCCTTGAGCTTCGCGGGACGAACCACGCCGGGCTCGCCGGTGATGCGCGCGGCGGTACCTACCGCGGGGAACACGGCGATCGCGGCACTGGAAATCGGTGGGCCGGTGACCGTCGAGTCGGCCCGGTTGCTTTCGCGGGCGCAACCGGACGAGCGAGCCGCGGTGGAGTTTGACGCGACGCTACTTCTGGCTGACAACACCGCGAACCTCGGGCTGCCGATCACCGAGTTGGACGGGACGCTGCAGACATCGGTGCAGATGTTCGACGATGGTCGACCGACGCGGCTGGACCTTGCGTTGTCGTCGCCGAGCCTGCGGGCATCGGGCCGGCGAGTGGATCGCATTGACGCGGCACTCAGCAATGCGGGCAATGCGGATTGGCTGAAGATCGAAACGCTGCAAGGCCGGCTCTACGGTGGCATGCTGAATGGGCGCGGCGGGTTCCCACTCAGCGGCGTGGGGACCTATCGGTTTTCCGTGAGCCTGCTCGACGCGGCGCTGGGCCCGGTGATCGATCCCACCGCGGAGCCCAAGCCCGACAACCGGCCGGCCGGCGACGTGGCGATGCAGCGGGACCTGGACACGGGTCTGGTCTCGGCCGAACTCACGCTCGCCGCGGACGCCGCGCTGCCCGATCGCCGCTCGGGCAGCGGCGCGATCACGGTGCGAAACGCCAAGCTCTTCGAAGCGCGCAACAGCGTCGCGGTGCTGCGGGTGATGAACTTCGCGCTGCCTTCACGTCAACCGCTCACCGGCGCGGACATCGACTTCACCCTGGACGGCGGGCTTGTACGTTTCCGCCGTCTCGACCTCACCGGCCCGGGGTTGCTGGTCAAGGGCGGCGGCACCATGGCGTGGCCCAGCACCGACCTCGACTTGCTGCTCACCACGCGCAACGCGGACGCGCCCACGTTTGGCGTGTTCACCGAAATCTTCAACGCCCTGAAAGACGAGTTGGTCGGCATTGCGGTCAAGGGCACACTCGAAAACCCCACGGCGTCGCTGACCACGCTCGAAGGCACCCGCCGCGCGGCCGGCGACATCCTCGAACCCGTGCTGCCGGTGAGCCCGGTCGCACCCAAGTCACCGGTCGTCGCCCCGGCATCCGACTCAAAATCCCAAATCGACAACACGCCGAGCGACGAGTGAACTGAATTACTTTCCGTCCGCTGCGGCAAACAGATCGCCCCAGTGGCATGCGCTAATCGCGTGCTGAACCGCGGGGTCCATCCGGCCGTGCTCCAGTTGCATCGCGCTCGCTCGGCCGTGCGGAATCCGACACAACACCTTCACCCCGGTCATGCGTTCGAGCCACTGCGCGTTGGTCGCGATCGTCGGGTCGTCGGCCTCGCGCAGGTCGGCGACGGTGTGGTTCATCACCAGACCCACGACGCGGCAGCCTTCCCGCTCCAACGCCTCGACCGTGAGCACCGTGTGGTTGAGCGTGCCCAGCTCTGCCCGGCAGACCACCAGCGTCGGGTACCCGATCGCCCGGATCAGATCACGCACCGTGTACCGCGGTTGCTTGGGATCCAGCGGCACGAGCACGCCGCCCACGCCCTCGATCAGCAGCGCATCGTGGCTCTGATCCAGCTTCATCAAGGCGTCGCCCACCGCGTTCCAATCCACCTCCCGCCCTTCAGCCTCGGCCGCCGCCGCCGGGGCCGCGGGTTGGCGAAACGCCTGGGGACAGACGGTTGCGGCGGTCGCCTTCGTGTCCGAGAAACGCAGCAGCGCCTGCACGTCTTCCTGAATTGGCCCATCCCGCCCTTCCCGACAGCCGGTCGCAAACGGCTTGCAAGGCCCAAGGCGCAGCCGCTGCCCCGCCGCTTGGTCGCGGAGCGACGAGAGGATGCCGCAGGAGACCACGGTCTTCCCCACGCCCGTATCGGTGCCGGTGATGAAAAGCCCCGGTTTGATAAGCGGGGCTGCGAGTTTCAACATTGCCAGAGCTTAGTGGCTTCAAAAAAACACGAGCGATTGGGTGGCGGGGACGTGCAACGCGTGGCACGATTGGGAGTCCGCCTTTCCGCCGACTTCACGTCATACCGGCCCGCATTGTGGCGAACTGACCCATTTCCGACCGACGAACTGGCCAAGCCTGCAACATCCCACCGCCACAACCAGGGCCCCGCAGAATCCTACAATTTCAGACTTCATAATCCGATTTTTACGGTAGATTTTCTGCGTTCCCGCCAACTTTTCTGCGTTCCTGCCAACCCCGTCACGGCAGACTGCAACCGCCCCCACGTTTCCCCCACGGCCCAAAGGAGATTCCCGATGAACCTCGACCCTCAAGCCCCGATCACCCAAGACGACGTGGACGCCCTCCAGGAACGCCTGGAAACCCTCCGCGGCACCATGCTCCGCGCTAACTCGAACGTCGCGGAGCGCGTCGACCACCTCCGCCGCGACACCAACCGCCTGCTCAAACGCTCGGCAGGCACCGACTTCGAGCCCGCGATGCAGAGCGTCGCCAACCTGCTCGATTGCCTCCGCCGAGGACTGGGAGCCCAAGCAGACCTGAATCGCTCGGTGGCCTAAATCCGCCCCATCGCGGCCGCTCGCCCCGGCCGGCTTTGCCCATCAGTTCTCGCCATCGGGCAGTCGGCCCCCGCCTTTCGCGTGTCCGCGACCGTCTGCCCGATAGTCTAAAGACATGGAGTTGATCCGCGTACTCTTCGACTGGGGCATTCTTCGCACCGACTACGGGTTCGATGCGCTGATTTACGCGGTGCTCGCCGCGGCAGGCACCGCGATCTTCGTCCTACGTCTGGGGCTGATGCTGCTGTTTGGGATCGACGGCGACGCCGACATCGATATTTCCGATGTCGGCGACGGCGCCGGTTTCTCGATCTTCTCGATTTTGTCGGTCACCGCATTCCTCATGGGTGCCGGCTGGATGGGCCTGGTCGCGCGGGTCGATTGGGAGTTGACGCCACCGGTCTCGGCCGCATTGTCTGCAGGATTCGGCGTGGCGCTCATGCTCTTCGCGTCGTCGCTGCTGTTCTACGCCCGCAAGATGACCCACGAGGTCAAGCTCGACCCCACCGACGCCATCGGCAAGGTTGGCACCGTCTACATGCAGATCCCCGCACAAGGCGAAGGCTCCGGCCAGGTCCGCGTGGTCGTCCAGGGCCAACAGATGACCCTCCGCGCGATCAGCACCGCCGGCCCACTCGCCTCGTTTTCTGATGTCACCGTCACCGACGCACGCGGCGACGGCACCTTGGTGGTCGAACCGGTCGCCTGAACGACGCCAAACCTCGTCAAATCTTTGATGTCTTCGTCACTCGGATGTTCCCGCTTCGCTCCAGCGTCAGCAGTACCGGCCCGTGGTAACCCGAACTCACCGTCTTCCACAGCTCGATCTTCTGGTGGTGTTGCCGACCTTCCAGGCATTTCCAGTACACATTGATCTCCCGTGGCAGCGTCGCGTTGTTCGGCAGTTTCCGGGCCTTCCGCTCGTTGTCGTCCAGCTTGGGATAATTCAGCACCGGCCCGGCATCAACCACGACCAGGTGATCCAGCCCGTCGCCCGAGCGGTTGTGCACCACGATCGCCGACGGGGCCGACCCCTCGTCACACCCGCTCAACAGCATGAGCATCGGCAGCAGCACCGTGAGCATCAGCAGGGTGATCGCCGTGGCGCACATCTGCCGGTTGCATCGCAGGTTGGGTCTTTTCATAGGGATTCACTCGGTAAACGGGCTACGTACAACGCCCGCAGACACCCCACCCCTCCCACCCTCGGCCATCGCCACCCCGGGCTTGGGCGAATTCCCGATCCGCGTGGAACGGCGGCTCCGAACACGCCGGTCCTACCGATCGCAACGCCGGGCCGCCGGTCTGATTCCGCTATATTGCTCGGCCCGAACCGCGAACCCCACGCCCGAAACACTCGACCTCCGGACCCTCACCATGCCCACCCGTAAACCGCACGTCGGCGGCAACTGGAAAATGAACCTGCACCACGACGACGCCAAGGCGCTCGCCGCAGGCCTCGCCGACGCACTCAAGGGCACGGCCGGCGATGTCGTGGACGTCTCGATATTCCCCGCGTTCCCGTATCTCGCGGCCGTGTCGGCCGTGCTCTGCGACGCGGGGTCGTCGATCAAAGTCGGTGCTCAGGACTGCTACACCCAGGCCAACGGCGCATACACCGGCGAGGTGTCGCTGTCGATGCTCAAGGACGTCGGCGTCGGCGTCGTGCTCGTCGGGCACAGTGAACGCCGGCACGTCATCGGTGAAACCGACGCGCTCGTGAACGAAAAGGTGCACGCCGCGCTCGAGGCCGGCTTCGAGGTCATTCTCGCTATCGGCGAACAACTCGAACAACGCGAAGCGAATCAAACCGACGCGATCAACCTCGGCCAAACCGCGCTCGGCCTCGCCGGCGTCCGTGCCGACCACATGGCCAAAGTCACGCTCGCCTACGAACCCGTCTGGGCCATCGGCACCGGCAAGACCGCGACCCCGGAAGACGCCCAAAAAGCCCACGCCGCGATCCGCGCTGGCCTCGCGCATCTGTACGGCCAAAGCGTCGCCGACACCGTCCGCATCCAATACGGCGGCTCGATGAAGCCCGCCAACGCCGGCGACCTGCTCGCCCAACCCGATATCGACGGCGGCCTCATCGGCGGTGCCGCGCTTAAAGTCGACGATTTCACCGGCATCGTCACCGCCGCCAAGTCCTAAGTCTCCACCGGCCACCCGCCGCTTCTCCCACGGAACCGACCATGCTCCCCGAACCGATCCTCTTCCCGACGCTTGCGGTCGGCCTCTACGTCACCGTGCTTTCCGTCGCGTTCGCGGTCGTGTGCTTCGCGCTTATGCTTGTGGTCCTCGCGCAGAAACCCAAGGGCGGCGGCCTGGCCGGCGCGTTCGGCGGCGGTGGCGGCAGCGAAGGCGCGTTCGTCGGTGCCAAAATCGGCGACGTGCTCACTTGGATCACCGTCGGCTTCTTCGTCGCCTTCATCGGCCTGGCCATGGGCTTGACCTGGGCCATCAACCCCGAAGCGGCCGAATTCGAAGACCCCACCGTCAACAGCAGCACCACGAACAACGGCACCACCGGCGCAACGACCTCCGGCGGTGACACCGAAGCGGGCGAACAGCTCACCGAAGAAGCGCCCACCGACGCCAGCACAATCGACCTCGGCCAACGCACCGAACCCGAAACCCCCGAAGCCGACGCCGCGACCGAGTCGGCCGCACCGCCCCCCACCGAAACCGCGCCCGCGGAATAACCCCCACGGCAACCAGCCCGGGTTTTCCGTAGGCTTCACACATGATCCGTTCGATGACCGGCTTCGGCGACGCGGCCACGCAACACGACGGCGTCCACTACGCCGTTGAACTCCGCTCGCTCAACAACCGCTACTTCAAGTGCACCAGCCGCCTGCCCGACGAACTCGTCGGGCTCGAGGCCGAGCTCGAAGTCACTCTGCGCCAACGCTTCGCCCGCGGCTCGTTCTCCATCGCCGTCAAACTCCGCGTCGCCGACACCCAGGCCGCCGCCACGATCAACGAAAAAGCATTCCGCGCTTACCTTGAGCAACTCGAAGCCCTCCGCGGGAGCCCCAACGATTCCCTCAAGATCGACCTCGCCCAGCTGCTTACGCTCCCCGGCGTCCTGACTGGCGAAAGCGACACGCCCCAGCTCGACCTTATCGAACGCGCCCGGCCCGCCGTGTTGCAGCTCGTCACCGAGGCCGGCGACAAGCTCACCGCGATGCGTCAGGTCGAAGGCCAATCCCTCGCCGTCGAGCTTCGCGAACAGGCCGAGCGTTTACTCAGTCTCGTCGGCGAAATCGAAACCCGCGCCCCGCACGTCGTCGACGAATACCACGCCCGCCTCACGCAGCGCGTCAACGAACTCACCAGCAAGGCCCAGCTCCAGGTCAACGAGCCCGACCTCATCAAAGAGATCGCCGTCTTCGCCGACCGCTGCGACATCCGCGAAGAGCTCACCCGCCTCCGCGGCCACCTCGAACAATTCGAAACCGTTATCGCCGCCGACGACCACGAACCCTCCGGCCGAACGCTCGACTTCCTCGCCCAGGAAATGCTCCGCGAAGCGAACACCATCGGCAGTAAATCCAACGACGCGTTCATCAGCCATCGCGTGGTGCAAGCCAAATCGATCATCGATCGCATCAAAGAACAAGTGCAAAACGTCGAGTGACCCTCGGGACTTCGGTTGCCCGACGCCCACCGATCACTTTCGCGGGCCGACCGTTAAACTTCCTCGATGTCCGAAGGGCCAAACAGCGCCGCGAATCCCGCCGACCTTTCCGGAGCTTCCGCGCTCCCCTCGGGCCCTTCCGCCGCGCTCTCGGGCACCGGGTCCCCCTCCGGGGGCGGCGGCCGATCCGCCTTCGCGCCCGGCGAACTTGCCATCGTCCTTTCGCACTTCAACACCGGCATCCTCACCGAAGTCCGTGAGTTCGCACGCGGTTCACGCAAAGCCCCCAAGCTCCGACTCAAAGCCAAAGACCACGAAGCGGGCTTCCTCCTCAAACGCCGCGCCGCCGGCAAGGACGACCCCCGCAAGGTCGCGTTCTGCCACGGCGTCCAGCTCCACCTCGCCGACCGCCAGTTCCCCCTGCCGCACCTCATCGGAACCGTCGACACCAACAACTCGATGCTCAAGCACGACGGCAACACCTACGAACTCTTCGAGTACATCAAAGGCACCGGTTACGACTTCTCGCTCGACGCCACCGGCGACGCCGGCCAAACGCTCGGCCTGTTCCACAAGCTACTGCTCGACTTCAAGTCCGACTACGACGCCGCCCGCGGCACGTACCACCGCAGCAAGTCCGTCCACCGCGCGATGCAGGCCCTGCCCGACACCCTCAAACGCACCGCCCCGCCCGACGCCGGCGAAGACCACTTCGCGCGACAACAAAAAATCGGAAAGTTTCTCGCCGACGCCTACCTCGACGCCGCCAAACGCGTCGAAGACCAGGGATACGCCGACTGGCCGCAACAAGTCGTCCACTCCGATTGGCACCCGGGCAACATGCTCTTCCGCGGGACCCGCGTCGTGGCGGTGATCGACTACGACACCGTTCGCTTCGCGCCCCGCGTGCTCGACACCGCGAACGGCGCGTTGCAGTTTTCCATCCGCGGCGGCGGCGAAGACCCGACACAGTGGCCCGACGACCTGGACCTCACCCGGTATAAGCGTTTCCTGCGGGGCTACGACGCCGTGCCCGACGCGATGCTCACCAACGCCGAGCTCCGCGTGATCCCCTGGCTCATGGTCGAAGCGCTCATCGCCGAATCCGTAATCCCCGTCGCCGCCACCGGGTTCTTCTCGAAAATGGCCGGCGGCAAGTTCCTCGAAATGGTCGTCCGCAAAGTGCAATGGCTCCGCAAACACGCCGACCCACTCGTCGAGGCCGTCGCGTGAGACCCGCCGCCTTCGCCTGCCTCTTATTCGCATTGAGTCTGTCGGGGGGTTACGCGCAAACCGTGCCGAACGCCCCGGCGTTAAACCCAACGCCCAACCCGAATCCGAACCCGAACCCAACCCCCAACCCCAACCCCAACCCCAACCCCAACCCCAACCCTTCGGCCACCGACCTCGGGCCGGCTCCCAACCCCGCCCTCGCCGATGAGCCGAACCCCATCGACGCGCTCGTCGCCGACCTCGACGCGAAAGCGTGGGCAACACGACAAAGCGCCACCGAAGCGCTGCTGAACGCCCCCGACGCGACGCCCCCACGCCTAGCCGACGCGATCAACCGGCCGGACGTGTCGCCCGAAGCCGACCAACGGCTCCGGCTCATCCTCCGGCACCGACTCCTCGCCGACATCCTCAACAACTTCCCCCAAGCGCCCGGCTCCGACCCCGCCGACCCGCCGCCCGACGCACTGGGTCCCCCCGAGGCCCGCGAAGCAGACGCCGCGTGGCAGGCCCTGGTCGACGCCGCCCGGGCCGCCGCGCCGAACCGGGCCGGCTCGCTGGGCATCATGCATTCGCAGCTCCCGATCGACGCCGTGCCCGAACGCGAAGGGCCCGAAATCATGGTGCTCGACACGCTGCCCGGCTTCCCCGCCTACGGGATCCTCCGACCCGGCGACGCCATCGTGCGTTTTGCCAACCAGCCCATCCCCGCTGCGCCCGACGCCGATCAGGCGAACCGACCCGCGCCCGTGAACGAGTTGATCCAGAGCCACGCCGCCGGCGACATCGTGCCGCTGGTGGTGCTCCGCAACGGCCGGGAGGTCGAACTGGAAATCACGCTCGCCAGCTACGCCGCGCTTCGCACGATCTACACCACCAACATCTCGCCCACCCGACTCACCGATCCCGCTCAAGACGCCCTCGACCGCCAGCTCGACACGCTGCTCGCGGATTGATCAGGCCTTGCGCAATACCGCCGTCCGAAACATCCGGAGCGCCAAGAATCAAGCTCGGACGGCAGATCGGAGGCCGATCGCGGGGCGAGATGCCCGGAGTGAGCGGACTTGCGTCGCCAACGCGTTGCCGGGGCAAGCCCACGGGTTCGATCCGTGGACTTGACATCCCGGGCCACAATGCGGTGGAGCGCTTTTCCGAGAACCCCGGGCGGTCGATCCGCGAGGCCGAGGGCAATGCGACGCGGGATGCGATTCGCGGGCCGCCTCGGTTGGGCCGGTTCTGCCCGCGTTCTTTGGCAAGTGAAGCAGGAAGTGGTGAGAAGCGCCCACACGCTTCTCAAACCGTGGGCGGGTACGGCGTGACCATCGCTACAACCGACACAACCGCGCTGCCGTCCACGGACAGGAAAAAACTTTCCGGATTCGATTGGCCACCGCCTAGCTTGAATCGTCGGATACAGCGTCCGCGATCCAGGACAGCGGACCCGTGAAGATTCCACCAAGCCTCGGAGGCCTCATGCCACGCTCCATCAGTCACACGCACGCACGGACCGCCGCGCGAGAAGTCCCCGCCGTGTCCGCCACGTATGCCGCCCAGGCCGCGGGTTGGGTTGTTGCCAGCGGCGCGGCGGTGTACCTCATGATCCGCGTGGGCACGTTGGAACTGTCGGGCTCGCCGTGGGCGGTGGCCGGCCCGTTGCTCATCGGCATGGGCTTGGTCAAACACGCTCATTCGACGAGATAAAACCTCCGGATTCACGTGCAGCGCTTGGGGCGTTCGCGGCGCGGTCGTATCCTGTGGAGATGGCCGACTCCTACGAACGTAAGCCCGAGCCGATCGAACCCGAAGACGACGGCCTGTACGAATTGGCCGAAGACCCCGAGGCGGTTGTCGAGGACACCCCAGCCAAGCCATCCCGCAGCACGCCGAACCCCCGCGCTGCGTCGTCCGCGGGCGGCAACGATCGTCTCGATCCGATGCTTGACGACCTCGATCCGCCGGCGTCGGACGGCGGGATGAAAACCGGGGCGGGCGGTAAAGGGGCCGCGTCTCACTTCTCCGGCGACGACCCCGAATACGTCAACCCCGAGATCGCTCGGGTCCGCCGCGAAGAGGCACGGATCCAAGCGGCTCAGGAGCAGGCCAAGGCCGACGCGAGAAAGAAGAAGGTGTTGCTAGGCGTCGTCGGCGGCGTGCTGATTCTGGCGATCGTGGCGTATTTTCTGTTGTTTGGCTGAAGCGATCGGGGGGACCGGGCACCGGCAAAACCCCTTGATTTCGAGTAGGATTTGGGATTCTCGCCCCCCGCGAAAGCCCGAATCCTATGGCCGATGACACCCCCGGAAATCCCGACGACTTCGACGAAAACGGCGAGCCGATGCCGCCCACGATCGAGGGCCGGATCACCGACCTGGCCATCGAGCGTGAGCTCGCCGAGTCGTATCTCACGTACGCCATGTCCACGATCGTGGACCGCGCGTTGCCGGATGTGCGTGACGGCTTGAAGCCGTCGCAACGCCGCATCCTGGTGGCAATGAATGACCTCACCCTCCGTCCCGGCAGCAAGCACCGTAAGTGCGCCAAGATCTCCGGCGACACTTCCGGGAACTATCACCCCCACGGCGACGCGGTCATTTACCCCACGCTCGTCAACATGGCCCAGACCTGGAAGATGCGCTACCCGCTCATCGACCCCCAGGGCAACTTCGGCAGCATCGATCCCGATCCCCCGGCCGCCATGCGGTACACCGAGGCCCGCATGGCCCCGCCCGCCGCGGAAATGCTCGAAGACCTCAAACTCGACACCGTCGAGTGGCAGGAAAACTTCGACGCGACCACGGAAGAACCCAGGTACTTACCCGGGCGTTTCCCCAACCTCTTGGTCAACGGCGGCCAAGGCATCGCGGTCGGCATGGCCACCTCACTCGCACCGCACAACCTCGGCGAAGTCTGCGACGCGATCCACGCCACGCTCGCCAACCCCGACATCGATCTGCCCGAGCTGATCCAGCACGTGCCCGGCCCCGACTTCCCCACCGGAGGCATCGTCATGGGCCGCGGCGGCGTGCTCTCGGCATACAAGACCGGTCGCGGCCGGGTCTACGTCCGAGCCAAGATCCACCACGAAAAACGCGGCAAGCGCGACCTGCTCGTCGTCACCGAGCTGCCTTATCAGGTTGCCAAGAACGACGGCGTCATCGACAAGATCAAGCAGCAACGCGCCAACGACAAGCTCACCGAAATCAGTGCGGTCACCGACGAATCCAGCAACCGCGCCGGCATGCGTTTGGTCATCGAACTCAAGATGGGCGCCGACCCGAACACCGTCGAAAATCAGCTCTACGCGTTGACGCCGCTGCAGGCCACGTTCAGCATCATCAACATCGCCCTGGTCAACGGCCAACCGCGGACGCTCGGGCTAAAGGAGATGATCGGCTGCTACATCGACCACCGCGTCGACGTCACCCGCCGCCGCACCGCGTACAAGCTCCAGCAGGCCCAGCAGGAAGCCCACCGCATCGAGGGCCTGATTTACGCGGTGTGCGACCTCGACGAAGTGATCCGGTTGATCCGCTCGTCGCGCACGAGAGACGAAGCAATCGAAAAGCTCATGCAACGCGGGTTCAAGATCCCCGCCGACCACGAATACGCCCCGCAGATCCCGCAACGCCTGCTCGATGCCGCATCGACCGACGTGGCCTTGACGCGCGTGCAAGCCGAAGCCATTGGCCGCTTGCAACTCATCCAACTCGTCGGCCTCGAGATCGAAAAGCTCGTCAGCGATTATGCCAAGCTCGTCGAAGCGATCGAGGAATACGAAGCGATCCTCGCCAGCGAAGAACGCGTCAACGAAATCATCCACGACGAAGTCGCCAGCCTCAAAGCCAAGTACGGCGACGCCCGTCGCACCGAACTCCGCGACGCGGAAGTCGCGGGCTTCGACATGGGCGACATGATCGCCGAGCACACCGTCGCCGTCACCATCACCCACGCGGGCTACGTCAAGCGTTTGCCCGTGGACGAATACAAGACACAAAACCGCGGCGGCAAGGGCGTTATCGGGGCCAAGAGCAAGGATGAAGATTTCACCACCGAGGTGTTTGTCGCCAGCTCGCACGACGATCTGTTGTGTTTCACCGACACCGGCCGGGTGTTCAAGAAAAAGGTGTACGAAATCCCCGAAGGCACGCGGACCTCGCGCGGCCGGGCGATCGTCAACCTGATGAACCTCGCCCCCGGCGAACGCATCGTCGAGTTCATGCCCATCGCGGACTTCGAAAAAGGCGAAGACTTCCTGTTGTTCGCGAGTTCCAACGGCCTCGTGAAACGCACCGCGCTCGCCGACTACCGCAACGTACACAGCGGCGGTTTGATCGCGGTCGGTCTCAAGGACGGCGACTCGCTGGTCGGCGTCAAGCACGTCGGTGACGACGACCACGTCATCCTCGGCACGTCCACCGGCATGGCGATCCGCTTCCGCGCTGACGACGCCCGAGCCATGGGCAGAAACGCCGCGGGCGTGAAGGGCATCAATCTTGCGGACGGCGACACGGTCGTCGGCGTCGTGAACTGCGAACCCGAGGCACCCGAAGATTTGCTTACGCTCACCGCCAACGGCTACGGCAAACGCACGCCGCTGCACGAATACCTCGTCAAGTCCGAGGACGGCACGACGCGGACCCAGAACCGCGGCGGCAAGGGGCGTCGGGACATCAAGACCACCGACCGCAACGGACCATCGGTGTCGATCCGCAGAGTCACCGAACACGACGACGTGATGCTGATTACATCCAACGGCATGATCGTCCGCACCCGCTGTGCCGACATCCGCCAGACCCACCGCGACTCGGCGGGCGTCCGCGTCATCGGCGTCAAGGACGGGGATACGCTCGCGTCCGTCGCCCCGGTCCGGGACGACGCCGAAGGAGCAGACGACGCTTCGAACGGAGACGCGTGACATGCCCGTGCAACGCTGGTCCGATCGGATCTGGATGCTCGCGCTTTCCCGTGAGCCCGAGTTGACCGAAGACCTGGACAACCTCGACGCCGCGCTGCGGAAACAGGCGCGCACGCCGGACGTCGTGGTTGATCTATCGGGCGTCCCGAGCGTGACATCGTCGACGTTGGCGAAGCTGCTGCGACTGCGGAAAGCGTTGTCGGACGAGTCGGCTTCGCTCATCCTCGTGTCGCCGACCGATCGCGTCTGGTCCGTGTTCATTACCGCGGGCCTGGACCAGGTCTTCCGCTTCCGCGAAGACGCGGCGACGGCCTTGGCGGAATTGCAGTTACCCGACTGAATCGCGTCACCGCGGATCAAGCATGTACTGCCGACGCTGCGAGTACGACCTGCGGAACGGCCCCGACGATCGCACGGCCTGCCCGGAATGCGGCGCGTCGTATCGTCCCGACGATCCCGACAGTTACGCGCTACGGACCGACACCACCCGCGGCATTCGGCGGTTTGGTTGGGCGTGCGTGCTGGTGCTGGGCGGCATGCAAGCGGTGGCTCTGTCGATTTCGGGCGGCGTGTGGGTTTGGGGGTGGTGGCACTTGGGCTTCGCGCCGAGCCCGTACCGCGATCGCCCTTGGCCGGATTCATTGGGGCCGACGGCCGCGTTCATCCTCGAATATTTCGATGGGCTCATGGTTGGGGGATTGGTCTTAGGTTGGTTCGGCTCGCTCCCGGCAGTCGTGGTGTTGATGGTGCTGGTTGCCGTGCGCGTCCCCGCCATTCCGAACGGGCGTGAGCGGCGTTTGTTGTGGCCGATGCTCCTGGTGATCGCGTCCGCGCTGCTGCCGGAGGTGTTATTGATCCTGGATGTTGACCCGATCTGGTGGATGGACTGAGGTCAGCGGGTGGCCGCGGAACACGCACAACCCGCACAGACCGTGGCGGATCTTGGTAACTCCAGCCAACGTCCGTTTCGGGATTACAGCCGGCGCTTTTTTCCGCCGACCTTGAGGTCAACCGCGCGTGGCCTCCGCACGCGTTGCCCCAAACGCTAGGAGCCGGCATGCTGCAACTCACGACGTCCGACGAGCGCGATTTCGATTTCGGTGAAGGCTTCGGCCAACCCGACACGCTGCGGCTGTGGGTGTCCGATCGGCAGTGGCTTTCGATGCTTAAACGCATCGAGCAGGGCGATGACGACGGCTTGGCCGGCGGCGGCTCGGACGCGACCGGCGAACGCGAGCACGAGCGTGTGGCCGGCGACTTCCGCTGCATGATCCGCTTGGGCAATCCCGACAACGCCGCGGACGACCACGGCACCTACGTCGTCCGCACCCGCAACGTCGGCGGCGGCGGCATCGGCTTTGTCCACTCGCGCGAACTCCATCCGGGTGTGCGCTGCACGGTCGCGCTCCAACCCGTGTCGGGCCCGGGCTTAGTGCTCGGCGGACGGGTGGCGTGGTGTCGGCCGGTGGAACGTAGCGGCGAAGACCCCGTGGATTATGAGGTGGGCGTGCAGTTCGATCAGCCCGTGGATCTGTCCGGATTCGTACACGCGGCGTGATCCCACACGCACAGACACCACTGCGTTTGTTGTATCCGCGGTCGGCCGCCGCGGGGATCTTTTCTCCAAGTCGAGTTTACGCATGAATCCCCCACCGATAGGTTTGCTCTCCGACGACGATTGGCACGCCGCCATCCAGCGGATCGACCACGAATCTGCGCTGATTCCCAAGCGGATGCCGAAGCAGCCCGAAGCGCCGACACGCGCCGAGCCGCGCATGGCACGCCGGGTCAAGTGCTTGATCCGAACTCAGCCGCAGAGCGATGCGGACACGCCGCACACGTTTCAGGTCGGCACGCGAAACTTATCGAGCATGGGCGTGTCGCTGCTCCACGGCGTGCCGTTGGACGAGGGCGACCGGCTGATCTTGGCGTTGGAAGCCGATGAGGGTTTCGGCGCGATCGTGCCGGCGACGGTTTGTTGGTGCCGGCGGATTGGCATGGTGGGCTACGACGGCGCGGTGGTGTACGAGCTTGGGGTCAAGTTTGACCGAACGTTGGATTTAGACCGGCACCTCGCGGCGGCTTGAATTACGAAAAGCCCACGGACGCTGTTCGTGGGCTTCGTGGGTTCGCAAAATTCGACTGTGGGGGATGTCAGCGGAGCAGGTCGGATTCGATCTGTTGGCGAATCTTTTCCAGGGCCTTGTTCTGAATCTGGCGTACACGCTCCTTGGTCACGCCGATGCTTCGGCCGACTTGCTCGAGCGTGAGCGGCTTGGGTTGCCCCTTGCTGTCGAGCTTGGGTTCGTCGCCAACGGCGAAGCGTTTTTCGATCACGCCGCGTTCGATGGGCGAGAGCTCGGCCTTGTTGCTGCCCAAGATGCGCTTGAGCTCGTCGACCAGATCGCTTTCGTGCTCGGCATTCTTTTCTTCTTGCCAGTTGGACTTTTCGTACTTGGGGTCAAAGTCCGTGGGGAACATCGTCTTGTACTTGGTGTGCTTGATGCCTTGGCGGGAGAAGGCCTTGAGGATCGCGCGGCAGGCGTAGGTGCTGAACTTGAAGCCGCGGGTGATGTCGAACTTGTCGACCGAGCGAAGCAGAGCCATGTTGCCCTCGGAGATCATCTCGGTGAAGTCGTTGTCGAAGCCGCGGACGCGCTTGGCCATGGCCAGGACCAAGGCGAGATTGAGACCGGCGATCTGTTCGCGATAGGCCCGGGCCTTACGGTGCCAGTCGAGCATGGTGCGGACGGCGCCCGGGTCGGGGTTGGGCTCGTGGACGAGCGTTTCGCGGATGCCTGCGACTTTGAATCGGCAATAGTTGTATTGAGCGAAGATGACCCGTTCTTCGGCGGCGGTCATCGTTTTGGTGGCCGACTTGCCGAGGCGGGGCTCATCCATCCAAGTCATGGCGGGGTGATACCACGAAGTATCGGGCTGGACGATGGGAGCGGGCTCGTCGAAGATTTTCACCTCGGCTTCGTCTGCGGGGAGCACGAAGAGCGGGTGATCCATGTAGTCGTATTTGTCGGCCAGGATCGCGTCAAAGAGTTTCCGGTCGCCCGGCGATAGAGGCAGGGCCGCAGAGGCGGCGGCGTGCTCACCTCGCAGGGAGGCGGCTTGGGCGAGCGGGGAGTTGTCGGCGAGCGTGGAGTTCATCGGCGTCATGCCTCTCGGTGTGCGTGGGTCTCAAGTTTTGCTGGACCGCAGTGTCCGCTGCGGAAGAGGCCGAGGCCTCGGTCAAACTTCAAAAACGTTCAAGGAAGAACCTTTGAAACGTGTGATTGTTCCCGTGGGCTGCAGTTTGCACTGCGAAGGGGCGGTTGGTCAAGATGTTTTTGATGTTTTGAACGTTTTTCTTTTCATCGGTGCATTGGCATCTCTGTTCAGGAATTTATATAAATGACGTACGCTCTCAAGCGTCAAGACGTTCGGAATATCGAACGAAATCGGCTTTCATGTCTAATTCTCACTAAGAATCCTTCTACGAGTTGATTCGCGTGATCACCCTGTGCTAGGCTTAGAAACGTTCGTACAGATGCGATGAGTGAACGTTTTTCCTCGTTATTGCTTCAAAAAACCAAATAAAAACCGACCAAGCTAACGAACTCTTTTTAGGAACCCCATGGCTTTCACGCTCCCCGATCTTCCCTACGCCTACGACGCTCTCGAGCCGGCCATCGACGCCAAGACGATGGAAATCCACTACGGCAAGCACCACGGGGCCTATGCCTCGAAGCTCACCGCCGCGGTCGAGGGCACGCCTTTCGCGGACCAAGACATCGTGGACATCCTCAAGAATCTCGGCGATGTCCCGGCAGCTAAGCAAGGCGCGGTCCGCAATAACGGCGGTGGCTACTTCAACCACAACTTGTTCTGGTCGGTGATGACGCCCGGCGGCAAGGCCGTGAGTGGCGACTTAGCCGCGGCGATCGAAGCGGACCTGGGCGGTTTCGACAAGTTCAAGTCGGCGTTCAGCGACGCGGCGGCGACGCGGTTCGGTTCGGGCTGGGCGTGGCTTTGCGTGTCGCCCGACGGCAAGCTGCACGTGACCTCAACCGCGAATCAGGACACGACGTTCATGCCCGAAGCCTTCGGTGGCCACGGCGCGGGCCACACGCCGATTCTCGGGCTCGACGTTTGGGAACACGCGTATTACCTCAACTATCAAAACCGTCGCCCGGACTACATCGAAGCGTTCTTCGGCATCGTCAATTGGGACGCGGTGGCGGAGAAGTACGCGGCCGCCAAGGGCTGAGGCGTCCCCATCTGAATTCAAACGAGAAGCCCACGGATCTGATCCGTGGGCTTCTTGCTTGGTTGAGTTGTTGAGGACGGGTGTCAACTCTTGACTTCGTACTCGGCGTCAATGACGTCGTCATCACTACCCGAGGACGCGTCCGCGGTGTCGGCATCGGGCGTGGCGTCCGTGCCGCCGCCGGCACTGGCCTGGCCTTCCGCGGCGGCGGCTTCGTATACGGCCTTGCCGAGTTCCTGTGAGTTCGCTTGTAACTCGGTGAGCGCGGCTTTGAGAGCGTCGGCGTCGTCACCCTTAACCTTCTCTTCAACGCTGCTGAGCGAGGACTCGATCTTTCCGCGGACATCGGGGCCGACCTTCTCGCCGTGCTCTTCGAGTTGCTTACGGGTTTCGTGCACAACCTGTTCGGCTTGGTTCTTGAGGTCGATGAGTTCACGCTTGGCCTTGTCGTCGGCGGCATGGGCCTCGGCGTCGGCCTTCATCTGCTCAATCTCGGCATCGCTCAAGCCCGAACTGCCTTCGATCGTGATGTCCTGCGTCTTGCCGGTGGCCTTGTCGGTGGCCTTGACGTTGAGGATGCCATTGGCGTCGAGGTTGAATTCGACTTCGATCTGTGGCGTGCCGCGCGGGGCCGGCGGGATATTATCAAGATTGAACTTACCGAGCGTGCGGTTGTCCTGGCTGAACTCGCGCTCGCCTTGGAGTACGTGAATCGTCACCGCGTTCTGGTTGTCGGCCGCGGTGCTGAACGTTTCATTCTTGGCCGTGGGGATCGTGGTGTTCTTTTCGATGAGCTTGGTCATCACGCCGCCCAAAGTTTCGATGCCTAGCGAAAGCGGCGTGACGTCGAGCAACAGCACGTCCTTGACGTCGCCCTGTAGCACGCCACCCTGGATCGCGGCGCCGAGCGCGACGACCTCATCGGGATTAATACTCTTGTTGGGCTCCTTGCCGAAGATGTCTTGGGCCAGTTGCTGCACCTTGGGCATGCGGGACGAGCCGCCGACGAGGACGATCTCGTCGATGTCGGACGTGGACAGCCCGGCGTCTTTGAGCGCGGTCTGACATGGTCCCCGCAGGCGATCGAACAAATCGTCGCAGAGCTGCTCGAACTTGGTCCGCGTCAGGTTGATCATCAGGTGCTTCGGGCCGTCCTGCGTTGCGGTGATGAACGGCAGGTTGATCGTGGTCTCTTGCGATTGCGAGAGTTCGATCTTGGCTTTCTCTGCGGCTTCTTTCAGGCGTTGCAGGGCCATCGGGTCGGAGCG
>JBCCDN010000046.1:0-21617 GCA_039030755.1 Planctomycetota bacterium
CGCCGCGCCCGGTTTGGATCATGCCGCCCCCGCGCCGCTCAACCCCAACGAGCAGCGCAACGCAGCAGGCCCTCGCCGCCGCGACCACCGGCAACAACCAAGGCGAATCCAGCGACGCGCCTCCGAGCGAAGGCGAACCCAATCGCCAAGCCGCAAAACCCGAAGCCGGCAACGCCCGCGCCGCCAATGCCGCCGTATCCAGCACTTTCACGCCCACCGCCCCAACTGCGGCCGACCCCGCCAGCAACGCCCCCCAACCCGCGAACCAAGCCCCCGGCCCCAACGCCCCCGCTTCCGCTCAGCCCACACCCCGAAGCGACGGCCCCGACGCCCTCAACGAAGCCCGCCTTGCGCGCGGTCTCAAGTCCGCCCTCAACCAACAAGGTGGCACCGTCACCCTCCGTCTCACGCCCCCCGAAATGGGCACCGTCCGCATCCAGATGCAGCTCCAGGGCACGCAAGTCACCGCCCAGTTCCACGCCGAAACCGGTGCCGCCCGAAACCTGTTGCAACAGCAGCTTGGCCAACTCCGGACCGCCCTCGAAGGCCAAGGCCTCAGCGTGGATCGCCTCGGCGTTCAGAGCATGTCCGCCGCGAACGCAGGCGGCGCTTCCAGCTTCAACGGCAACAACCTCAATCAGCAAAACCAAGCGTTCGGTCAAAACCACAACGACGCCAATCAAAACCCCGACGGCCGCAGCCGCGGCTTCTTCCAACAATCCCGAGGCGACGCCGACACGTCCGGGCGGCCGAGCGACAACACGCCCGACGACTTCGCCGAACTTGTCGCCGATTTGAATTAACTCTTTCACGCGAGACACGCCATGTCAGCCATCGCCAGCGGCCTGAATACCCCCGCCACCAACACCAACACTGCCGTGACCGGCGGCGGCCTGGGCGACCTCAGTTCCGACGAATTTCTCGACATCATTCTCACCGAACTGACCAACCAAGATCCGCTTGCGCCCAACGACACCCAAGCCCTGCTCGATCAGGTCTCGTCGCTCCGGAATATCGAAAGCCAGATCTCGCTCGAAGAATCGCTTCAGGAACTCGTGCTTCAAAACTCGCTATCGCAGGCCGGGTCGCTCATCGGCAAGACCGTTGAGGGCACCGCCGAGGGCGGCGAACAACTCACGGGCACCGTCTCTAGCGTCCGCGTGAACGACGGCGAAACCACCCTGCAACTCGACACCGGACGACAACTCAAGATGTCCGCCCTGTCCTTGATCGCGACCGCCGACGGCTAAGCGCATGGGCACCAGCGACGACCTCCTCCGACTGCTTGATCCGGCCATCCGCCCCATCGCCCCGGTGTCGCCGGTACGCACGGGCGCGACGCCCGTTCCCTTCGAACAGCAGAGCTTCGATGAACTACTCGACGCCTTCGGGAAGCCCAACGCGAACCCGGACAACCCAGCCGCTGAGAACGCTGGCACGCCCGTTGCGGAAGAACCTCGGACATCGCAAACCGCCCCAATGCTCGACGTCTCCCGTATCGAGAACGCCTCGCTCCGCACGATGATCGCGCAACGTGACTCGGCCCACGCGCAAGACCTGCCGACCTGATTCAGCCCCACGCCAGCACGAAGTTCAAACGCCATGGCCCTCACCAACTCGCTCAACATCGCGCTCACCGGACTCAAAGCCGCCTCCATCGGCATCGACGTCGCCGGCAACAACATCGCCAACGTCAACACCACCGCGTTCAAAAAGTCGGACGTCACCTTCGAAGCTCAAATCGCTAGAACCCTCCGCCCCGGCTCAGCCCCCAGCGGCGTGCTCGGCGGCACCAACCCCGCCCAGGTCGGCCTGGGCGTCGGCCTCGGCTCCATCACCCAAGACTTCTCGACCGGGTCCATGGAACCCACCGGGTCCAACACCGATGCCGCCGTCGAAGGCAACGGCTTCTTCATCGTCGCCGACGGCAATAACCAGCGCTACACCCGCAACGGCAACTTCTCCCTCGACCGCGACTTCAACCTCGTCGCCGGAGGTGGCGCAAAGGTGCAAGGCTGGAACATCGACGACGATTACAACGTCGTCGAAGGCGTGCTCGACGACGTGAACATCCCCATCGGTGTGCTCTCGGTTGCCGAGCCGACCACCGAAGTCAAGTTCGCCGGTAATTTGAATGCAGGCGGCGAACTCGCGACGCAGGGCAGCATTACGCAGTTCCCGGCACTCTTCAGTAACGCCGGCGCGACCGTGGCCGCCACCGCCGCGACCACCCTCGCCGGCACGTTCCTCGCCGACGGCAGCGCCCCGCTTGCCGGCGGCGACGTCATCACCTTCACCGGCGCAACCCGCGGCGGGGCCGACGTCCCGGACGCCACGTTCGAAATCGGCGCCGCCAACACCACCGACTCCGACGACTTCGGCACCACCGTCCAGGACCTCATGGACTTCCTCGACGACTTCTTGGGCATCGACCAAACCCAAGGCACAGCCGGCGTCACGATCGACGGCACGGGTGTCATCAACGTCGAATCCAACGTCGGCGAGGCCAACAGCATTGCCATCGGCGACGCCAACTTCGTGGTCAACGCCGCGACCGTGCCCACCACCCCCTTCAGCTTCACCCAGGCCCAGGACGCCATCGGCGAGTCCGCCCGCACCTCCACCGTCGTCTACGACTCGCTGGGCAACACCATCCAGATGGACCTATCCGTCACGATGGTCAACAAGGATTCCAACGGCACCCAGTGGCGCTACTTCGCCACCAGCAGCGAAGACACGGACATCGACAAACTCCTGGGCACGGGCTTGGTGAGCTTCAATACCGAAGGCGAGCTGCTCACCATCGACAACGTGGACGTCAGCATCGATCGCGTCGACACCGGGGCCGACACGCCGCTAACCGTGGGCATCAAGTTCCGCGACCCATTCGGCGCGGTGACCGCGCTCGTCGACAACAACTCCACGATCGCGTCGGTCAGCCAGGACGGCCAGGGCATCGGCACGCTCGTGGACTTCGACATCGCCGAATCCGGCGAGATCACCGGCGTGTTCTCCAACGGCCTGCTCCGCACGCTCGGCCAACTCCCGCTCGCGACCTTCGCCAACAACGAAGGCCTCTCCGCCGACGGCGGCTGGCTCTATCAGGCCACCGCCAACTCGGGCGCGCCCGTCGTCGTCGCCGGCGGCACGGGCAACGCCGGCTCGATCGTCGGCCGAACGCTGGAACTCTCGAACGTCGAACTCTCCGAAGAGTTCGTCGAGCTCATCAACATGTCCACCGGCTACTCCGCCAACTCCCGCGTCATCCAAACCGCCGACCGGCTGCTCCAGGAACTGCTGGCGACGCTTCGGTAAGGCCGCCGCCGCGTAAGCTGCACACACGATGATCCGCCTGACGCGCCTCAACGACCGGCCGTTCGTCCTCAACGCCGAGCTGATCCGCACGGTGGAGGAAAAGCCCGACACCACCATCACGCTCATTAACGGCGACCATTTCATCGTCAAAGAATCGATGGACGACGTGGTCGAGCGGGCCGTGGATTACGGGCGTTCGCTGCGCCGACTGATGCCGCCGAGCTGACACGAGAATTGCCTAAAAAATACGCAACCTCGCTTGCGTAGCGGCTTTCATTGCGGCACGAAATCCGATTAGCCAGGAAATATTGGGCAGATTTTGCTCGACACCCCTTGATGCGACCCGCAAATTCCGCTACATACGTGGTCCCGTGTCGCGGGATACGGAGCGATTCAACCCTCTTAGAAGGACTTCACGAAGCATGAGCGGCAAGAGCAAACTCGAATACATCTGGCTGGACGGCACCTCCCCCACCCAGGAACTCCGCGGGAAAACCAAGATCGTCAAGGATTTCTCGGGCAAACTCGACGACTGCCCGATGTGGTCGTTCGACGGCTCGTCCACCCAGCAGGCCGAGGGCGGCTCGTCCGACTGCCTGCTCAAGCCCGTGTTCTGCTGCCCCGATCCGGGTCGGCTCGGTGACGGCTACCTCGTGATGTGCGAAGTGCTCAACGCCGACGGCTCGGCCCACGAGTCCAACGGCCGCGCGACCATCGAAGACGACGACAACGACTTCTGGTTCGGCTTCGAGCAGGAATACACACTGATCGACCCCGATACCTCCCGCCCGCTTGGCTTCCCCGCCGGCGGCTATCCGGGCCCGCAGGGTCCGTACTACTGCTCGGTCGGTGCCCACAAAGCGTTCGGCCGCGAACTGGTCGAAGAACATCTGGAGATGTGTCTCGCCGCCGGCCTCAATGTCGAGGGCATCAACGGCGAAGTCATGGCCGGCCAGTGGGAGTTCCAGATCTTCTCGAAGGGCGCGAAGGAAGCCGGCGACCAGATCCATATCGCCCGCTACCTGCTTGAGCGTTGCGGCGAGAAGTACGGCGTCTCGATCTCGATCGACTGCAAGCCGATGGCTGGCGACTGGAACGGCTCGGGCATGCACGCGAACTTCTCGAACTCCACGCTCCGCGGTGCCGGCAGCAAGGACGTTTACGACAAGATCTGCCAGGCCTTCGAGCCCCGCGTCAAAGAGCACATCGCCGTGTACGGCGCGGGCAACGAGCGCCGCCTCACCGGCCTGCACGAAACTCAAAGCATCGACAAGTTCAGCTACGGCGTGTCCGACCGCGGCGCCTCGATCCGCATTCCGATCGGCACCGTCGAAGCCGGCTGGAAGGGCTGGCTCGAAGACCGCCGTCCCAACTCCGCCGCCGACCCGTACAAGGTCGCCGCGGTCATCATCCAGACCGTCAAGAGCGCGAAAATCTAAAACACACCCGGAGAGGGAGAGAACTTCCGGCGGGTAGAGAGAGGGGGCCGTGCCCATTCACGGCAAGCGTCCGGCGAAAGCCGGGCGCTTTTTTTTGCGCTGGCGTTGGCTGTTTGGCTTACTGCACCAACCCTTGTGTCAACCGCATGAATGCGGTCTCCAGGTTTACACGCTCTTCATCCAGCCGACGCAGGGCGAAACCCGCGCCGATTAGTTGGCTGGCGATTTGTGGCGTTACCGACGCCGCGTCCGCTTCCGCATCGAGCGTCACCTTCAGGTCGTCCCGCTCGCGCTCCACGCTCTCGACAAACGGCATCTGCCCGAGCAACCGCGCCGCCGCCGCGATATCGCCCCCCACCGCCACATGAACTATGTTTTGCGCCCGTGCGCGATAGAGCAATTCGTCGAGTGTGCCGGTGAATTTCAAATCCCCCTGCTCGATGATCCCGAACACATCGCACAGGTCCGCAAGTTCCAACAAGATGTGCGAGCTAATCAGAATCGTCTTGCCCATCAAGTGCAGCTCTTTGAGCAGTTCGCGCATTTCGATCCGCGCCCGCGGGTCCAGTCCCGACGCGGGCTCATCCAACAACAGCACCTTCGGATCGTGCAAGAGCACCCGCGCGACCGACAAGCGTTGCTGCATCCCGCGCGACAGCGCGTTCACCTCCGCATCGGCTTTGTGCGCCAGGTCGGTGAGGTCCAGGACGTCGCCGATGGTCTGCTTGCGTTGATCGCCCTCGAGGCCGTAACACGACGCAAAAAAGCCCAGGTATTCGCCCACAACCATGTCGTCATAACTGCCGAAATAATCCGGGACGTACCCGATCGCCCGGCGCACCTGCCGTGCATGGACCGGCCCCACCGACAGCCCATCGATGCGTGCCTCGCCCCAGGTCGGCTTGAGCAGCGTCGCGAGGATCTTGATGGTCGTGGTCTTGCCCGCGCCGTTGGGCCCGATGAACCCGAAGCACTGCCCCGACTCGATCTCGAGGTTCAGGTTCGACAGCGCCATCAGATCGCCGTATCGCTTGGTGAGATTGACCGTGTGGATCATGGTGGGCATTGCTCGAGGAACTACAGATCGTAAATCAAACGCACCATCGTCCAACCGTCTGCCGGCGGCACCCGTCCATCCACGGTGAGCGTGATCGGCAGCGGCGAATCCTGGAGATGCCCGATCACAATTAAACGTGGCCCGGTGAGCAACGTCGTCAGGTCGATCTGCTTAGCGAGCCTGCGCTCCAACGTAAATGGCCCGGGCCAGCCCAGCTGATTGAACTTCGGCGACGGCAACGCGTCGTAAAAGCTCAAAAGCATGAGGCGACGCGCGACCGATGCATCGTTGGCCAGCAACTGCTCGCCCGCGCCGCCCTGCTGATCGAGCAGCGTGCCCAGGAAACCTTCATCCTTGAGTTGTCGATCTGCGTTGTAAACCGTCGGCAGCGCGATGAGCGGCACCGCTTCGGGCGGTCGGCCATCGATCGCCAAGGTCTTGCCCGGCTCCCACGCGGTGCGCTCGCCCGACACCGGATCAACACCGGGACGCCAGACCCACGGCGTTTCCACAAAGCTGCCGCCGACGCGGAGCACTTCACCGGGGCAGTAGATCACCGTGACATCGCGCAGTGGGCCGGGCAGGGCGTGACGGAGTTGGGCTTCGAGCGTGCCGCGACTGAGATCGTGGGTAGGCGGCAAGTCAGCGATAAAGGTGGCGGGACCCAGCTGTGCCGGATCGCCTTGGTGGGTGCGAGACGGGTCGATGTCGCGGGTGGTGTCGGTGGTCGCGTCGACCGTGAGCCGGCGCGTCGTCGAGCGCACCGGCAGCTCGAGGCGGCGCGGGTCTTGCGAATCCACGTCGTACGGCTGCGCATCCAGGAAGCCGGCCCCCAACCCTTCGGCCGAAAAACCCAGGGACGCAATCGTTCCTTCGTCGTCTTCAGCCAGCGTGACCTCGGCCGTACCGAAACGCGGGACGAACAGCGACAGCCACGAACGCACCGTTGCCGTCGAACCCGTGGACTCGCCGCGCGGCACGACCACATCCATCACGCTCACGTGGCTTGCCTTGAGCCCCGAGGGCCGCGCGACCCACGCACCGCCCCAAGCCAACACCGAGAACGACACGACCACCACCGCGAACGCCGCCCATGCCCGCTGCGGCATGCCTCGCTTCCGGACCGCAAAAAACGAAGCGGCCGCCGCCGCGACATACAGCACCAACATCGCGACCGCGATCAGCGCCAATGTCGCCACCGTCCCGCGCATCGCGATGCGTCCGGGCACGAAGTCGGCCAACGGCCGGCTGTCCATCTCGCGCGTCGCCCGCATCAACGGCAGACTATCTACAACCCGCCCGGTCTCGAGTTCTTCTTTTTCGGGCGTATACGCCGGCGTGTTGTAGCCAAAGACGGCGTGCCACCCGCGACGGTCCCCCGACGCCAACTCACGGCGAAACACCGGGTCGGTCAGGTCCAGCCCGATGAGCGTGACCGTGCCCAAACCTCGTCGCGCAGCAACCACCACCGGGCGATCCTCCGCATCACGCAACAACACCGCGGTGCCCTCAGAGACTCGCCCACCTTCCTGGACATCGAACACATGCATCGACACCGTTTCGAGACCAACCAGCCGTACCGCTCCCCAACGCGGCGGCGTCCCCGTCACACGACGCACGGCTTCCGGAGACACCGGCAGCAAATCCGCTAAAGGCGACTGCGTCCACGTCTGCCCAACACGCGGGAGCACGATCACCAGATGGCCACCCCGCCAGACGTACTGCCGCACCGCGCTCAGCACCGCCGGCGATACCGCAGGTTCGGCCGGATCGCCGCCCGTGTCCGCGGTCCACACGATCGCGCTCAAGCCCGACAACCCGTGGGCTGCATCCGGCAAATCCGCCAAGCCCACGTCCTGAATCAACTGGATCGCTTCGTGCTGTGTGGACTGCCGGGCGTAATCGTCGAGCCCGAGGTCCTGCCCACTCATCACCGCGATCATGCCCGTGCCCGTCGGCAGCCACCGGCTCTCGTCCAACCGAAGCGACAGCGGCTCCCCCAACGCCACCGCGTCACCTTGCGCATCGGTGTCGGGCGAGGTGACCCGCACCGTCCAAGGCACATCCGGCCGCGCGTTCATCGGCAAAGGCGCGTACAGCCACATCTGTTCGGTCCGCTGCGCGTTGATCACCGCGGTGCGACGGCTCTCGGCAAGGTCGCCGTCCGCATCACGCATGGGCCACGTGAGCGTGACCTCAACGTCGTCGGCCGTGGGATTGTCAAGCGTGACCCGCATCGGCGTCCACTGCCCCGGCCGGACGTACCCACCGACGCCCACGTCTTCGGGATTCACCGACAGCGTGAGCCGATCCAGCTGGGCGGCCGCGGGCAGGCACGCAAGGATCAACACCACAACCAGAGCCGGGAAACAGCAGGGATCGCCTGCGATTCGGGTTGCCGTAGCGGTTCGCATTCCGTCGCAGCATAAGCCAGACGCCGCCCACCACTGCCCGATAATCCCGCCACGCTTCGGTACCAAACTCCACGCTTCACGCCCAGCCGGCCGTCGCCCGATGTTCTTCGCATGGGTCTGTCCAATCTCACCAGTCTCCCGCTGCCGATGATCCTCTTGCTCGGACTGTTCACGTACGCGCTCGTGACCTGCACGCTCTACGTCCTGGCCCATCGCACCCACATGCGCACCCGCCGTCACGACCTGCTCGTCAAGATTAAGAGCACTCGACTCGAATACGAACGCCAACTCATGGAGCGCCAAAAAGCGCTCATGGCCGACTACGACGTGTACGACGACGGGCCTCTTGATGTCAACGGCGTGGCCGGGCAGATCGAACCCGAGACCGACGCCGCGCTCCGTAAAGCCGCCTGATTTTCTGAGTCGACCGGCCTCGACGCCGCACACAACGCGACCACTTCCTGCCATACTCCGGACCAACGCCCCATCACGCGTCACCCGCGAGGAGTTGCTCCATGGCCGATCCCACCGTTCCCGCCGCCCGCTCGGCGTCGGCGTTGCCCAACCCACTCGACCTGCTCGCCTTCAACGTCAAGCTGCTCGGCAAGCAGTCCGACAAGCACGTGCTCATCTCCGCCGGCCAACTATCCGACAAGCAGCGGATCCTTCCGGCCGTCCAGAAACTCAGCGAGCTCGCCAACGTCAAGCTCTTCGCCACGCCCGGCACCCACCACTTCTTCGACGAGCACGACCTGCCCAGCACGCTCGTCCACAAAATCACTGAGCACCGTGACCCCAACATCTACACGCTGCTGCAACAGCAACGCTTCGACTTAGTCGTCAACATCCTCACCGGCGATCAAGACTACGACGAGGCCTCGGACGTCAAACTCATCCGCTCGCTTTCGATTCAGGCCGGCATCCCGCTGATCACCGATCCCGACGTCGCGATCGCCACGCTCGAGCAGGTCGTCGCCGACTGGCAGGCGGGCACCTTCGCGTACCGCATCGCCGACCGTGAAGAGCCATGGAACCTGAGGTTGGAATTCTTCGAGATGGTCGCGCAACACGGCGGCCTCGCGGTGCACCACGCGCACTTCGACAAGGCGTATCTCATCTCACTCGAAAACCTCCGCCTCTCGCAAGTCGACATGCAACGCAAGTGGGAGCTGTACCGCTACCTCAAAGAGAACTACACGCACGAAGGCCTCGTCGAACGCATCTCGCGTGGCTTGCAAGCCATGGTCGATCAGGGCGTGACTTACTGCCGAACCATGGTGGACGCCGACGGCATCGCCGGCTTGAAACCCATCAAAGCGGCGCTGGAAGTCAAGGAACGCTTCACCGGGCAGATCGAATTCGAGGTTGGCATCCAGCCGCTCGAAGGCGTCCTCGAACCCGAGTCGCGGAAGCAGTACGAAAAGGCCTGCGCACTCGCCGACTTCTGCGGCGGCCTCCCCTCCCGCGACCGACCGACGCCGGAAAAACACCTCGACGTGATCCTGAAAATCGCGAAGGATCAAGGCAAATCCGTCGACGTCCATATCGACCAGGAAAACAATCCCGCCGAGCACGAAACCGAAATGCTCGCGCTCAAAACCATCGAGCACGGCATGCAAGGCCGCGTCTACGGCGTCCACGCCGTCTCGCTCGCCGCCCAGCCCCCGCACGAGCAGGACCGCGTCATCGCGCTCTGCAAAGAAGCCGACCTCGGCATCATCGTCTGCCCCTCTGCGGCGATCAGCATGAAGCAGCTCGAGGCCCAATCGCACCTGCACAACTCGATCGCGCCCTACCCGAAACTGCGCGAAGCCGGCGTCCGCACGTTCCTGGGGGTGGACAACATCCACGACCTGTTCATGCCGATGGTGGACGGAGACGTGTGGACCGAATGCCGGATGCTGATGGAGGCCTGCCGGTTTTACGACCTAGATGCCGTCGCCGCATGGGCGTGTGCGCGGATCGGATCGCGTCAGCCCGCGTCCGCCTGACGCGGCGAACTCCGCGTCTTCAGCCACTCATCGATCCGAACAAGCACCAGCGCAAACGCCGCCAGTGCGCCGCCGCAACACACCCCGCCCGCGGCGCCCAACACGACCGCCGCGCCCACCGGGTTTTCAATCTCCGGGCCAAACGGCATCAACCCCACGAACAAGCCCGGCGACAACCGCCCCGCCGCCGCGCCAAACACGCCGCCCATCGCCATCCCCGCCATCGAGCCGAGGGTGACGCAAACAACAAGCCGCAAAGCCGATTCGAAACTCATTCGATCACCGCTTTGCCCAAGGCTTCGCGCTTCCAGATGGCGTAAAGCCTCGCGTGGCCGGCAAACCAGTAATGAATGGCATAGCCGTCCTGCACACCGGTAAGCAGAACGCTGCGCTTGCCCCGGTCGGCACCGCTCCCTTCAAGGGTCATCTCGTGGTAGACGACGCCTTGCACGGTTTGCGGCCGATCGATCGTGCGCGGGCGGGCATTCTCAAAGCCGACCTGCCGGGCCAGGCCATTGATAAAGCTCTGCTGGATTTCGTTGCGTTCCCACTTGCGAAATGCGTCGTCGTCCAACCCGGTGACGGCCGGCCCCAGCCCCACGCCGATGTAGGCGGTCTGCCCGAGGCGGTCGAGCCGGTAGGTGAAATCACTTTTCGAAGCCAGCGGATGCGTCGTGCGCCCCTCGGGCAGCATGACATCCCAATACGAAATCTCGGCCGGGCCGTCCGATCTCGCGCTTCTCGCGCCACGACTTCTCGGTGGAGGCGTCGCGCCCGGAGACTCATCCAACGCGCTGGGTAGCGACGCCAACGCGGGGTCACCCACCGAGTCGGCCCCGGTTTCGGATGCCTCGTCCATCGCAAAGATCGAAGGGTCTTCCGCCGGGCCCGGCCGACCGGGCTGAACGAACACCACCTCCATCGCCTCGGGACCCAGGTCCGGAATCAGCGACGCCCACGTCACCGTCTCGGCCTCTTCGGCGGCCAGGCGAGCCGCTTCCTCGGCCTGACGCGCCTCTTCCGCGGCCTGCTCGGCAAGCGCGGCTTCACGATCGGTCTGAGAAGGCGTCGGCGCCTCGACCTCCGCGACTTGGGGTTGAGCCGGCCCTTGCAACGCCGGCTGAATCCCGTACTGCCACACCAGAAAACCGCCCAGCGCGAAAACACCAACGCCCGCCAAAAGCTTAATGGGCCCGGGAATCTGCAACCCCATATCCACCTTGATCGCCCGCTCGGATGCTCCGCTCGCGTTACGGCTCATGGCAGCGCGAGCGCCCGTCGCCGCTCCCGATCCCGGACTGCCCGAATAGATCGCGGCTTTGCGTTTGCGGTACTCGTCGTCGGAGATGGCGCCCGACGCTTTCAGATCGTTGAGCGAACGCAGCTCCTGCATCTGGTCCTTCGAGTTGGTGGCCCCGCCGGAGATGCCCGTGCCGGCGGCGGACGCAAACGAGCCCGTCGCGCCCAGCCGACTGCCGCCGGTCGTGCCGCCCCGCCCACTCCGTCCCGTCCGGCCAGCCAACGAACCCGTCGAGGTCAGCGACGCCAAGCTCCCGCCGGCTAGCGAATCGCCAAGCAGCGACGGCTCGCTCGCGGGGTCCAACGCCAAGTGCTTGAAATCGATCGTCGAACCCGAGGTCTCGGGCAACTCCGGCACGTCCACCAACAACGGCGTCCGACACTTCGGACACGGCGTCACCGCGCCCTTACGGTTTTCGGGAATGTGGATCGTTTTGCTGCACACGCCGCAGCCCACCGCGATCGATCGCAGTTTCCGCGGTTTGGCCGAGCTCTCACCGCCGGACATCGAGTCGTCCAGCAGTGACAAGTCCAAGGAGGCTCCGGTATCCGCCGACGCAGCCTCGGCACCGGGCACCTCAACGGGCTTGCCGCAGCCGGGACATTTGACCCGTTTCCCCACATATTCATCCGGAACCCTGATTTTCGAACCACAGAACCCGCACGCGAACTTAGGCATGACCCCGGCCTTCCTTTCTTGAGCTCAAGCAAAACGTTGTCCGGAAATCCCCGACAACCCCCAACCATACATATCCTCAATATTTCGCGTCCGTCCGTCAAGCGATAAACCGCGAAACTTGTCGCCCCCACCCCATGTCGCGCCGAGCTTGACGAAACCCGCTGACCGAACGACACTTGGAGCTTCCCGGCCTGAATGGGTTTCATCGCGATACGTGGTCATACGCGGTCCGATCTTGCTCGCAAGCCGACCGGCGGCTCCAGCCGTCACGTTTTGATCCGATTTTGGCCCTCCCCGTGGAGAAGTTTTTATGGCACGTGCTCGTTCTGGCGGCAGCCCCTCGGCGGCGTGGGCCGTCACCCTCCTGGGTGCCGGTTTTCTCATCTGTGGCATCCTCGCCGCACTGTTTTTCGCCCAGAAAGGCGGCGTGGAAGAAGACCTCGCCGACGCCCGCAGCGATCTGACTGCGTTCGTCTCGGCCGCACAACAAGGCAGCCCCGCCTTCGCGGAAGCCCGCCAAGTGGCCAATGAAAACGGCCAAACCGTTGTCGAAGTGCTGCTCAACCGAGCCAGCACGGCCCGCAACGAGTTGGCCGCCGCGAACGCCAAGGCCGACGACCTGACCGTCCAGCTCGCCGACACTAACAGTTCGCTCGAGCAAACCCGGTCGGACCTGGGAGACTCTCAACAAGCCCAAGCCGCCGCCGCCGCCGGCCTTGCCGAAGCCCGCCGCACCTTCGAGCAGGAAGCCGCCTCACTCGCTTCCCGCGTCGGCGCCGCCGAAGCCGCGAACCAGCAGCTTCAGCAAGAGCTCCAACGTTACGAAACCGCCACCCGCGAAAGCACCGAAGAGGCTCGTCGCCAACTCCAGGCCACCATCGACGAACTCCGCGTGGCCAACGACACGCTCGAACGTCAGTTCGCCGATGCCGCCGACGAGCTGGTCAACCTCCGGACCGCCCGCGAAACACAGCTGGCCGCCATCGCCGACGCCGACGCCAACATTGTCAGCCTGCAGAATGACGGCAACACCGCGTTTCTGGATATCGGCCGCAACCAGCGCGTGCAACGCGGTATGACCTTTTCGGTCTTCGATCAGGACGAATTGGTCAAGCTCGAAGACAACACCGACCAGGAACCCAAGGCCGTGCTGCAGGTGACGCAGGTTCTGGAGAACTCGTCGGTCGCGATCGTCGTGGAGCGTCAACGCCGAGCCCGATTGACCGAGGGCGACGCCGCGGTCAACCTCGTGTTCGACCCGAATCGCAGCTACCGATTCTTTGTGTTTGGCGACTTCGATCTCGCCCAGAGCGGAAACCCCACACCCGAGCAGGCCCAGCGCATCAAATCGCAAGTCAGCCAATGGGGCAGCGACGTCGCCGAGGAAATTGATTACAACGTCGACTATGTCGTGCTCGGCGAACCGCCCGCCCTACCCCGCGAACTCACCGGTTCCGAGCGGGCCGACCCGATCCGCATTCAGGAATACAACGCTGCCCTGCGGAAATTCAACGAATACGCCAAGTTTGAAGAAGACGCCAAGACCTACAACATCCCGATTCTCAATCAAAACCGCTTCCACCAGCTCATCGGCTACTACGAACGTTAAACCGACGATCGGCCATTCCAACAATCCGAAGCCCACGGTGTCTCACCGTGGGCTTTTTCTTCCCGCTACGCTCCGCCCATGCCCGCTGACTCCCAACCGCTGAATGTCTTGATCCTCGGCTCCGGCGGACGCGAACACGCGCTCGGTTGGAAGCTCAAACAATCCCCACGCTGCGGCGACCTCTACTTTGCCCCCGGTAACGGCGGCACCGCGTCGCTGGGCACCAACGTCGACTTAACCTTCGACCCGGTTAACACCAAAAATGCCGATGCCATCGATTATTTCGCCCGGCAGCGCGACATCGGCCTGATCATCATCGGCCCCGAAGATCCGCTGTGCGCCGGACTCGCCGACCGACTTCAGGCCTACGACAAGTCTCGGTACATTTTCGGCCCGACCGCGGATGCCGCCAAACTCGAAGGCGACAAGGCGTACAGCAAAGACCTGATGCGGGCGGCGCAAATCCCCACCGCCGACAGTAAAACCTTCACCCACCTCGACGCCGCGCTGGCTTACGCCGAGACGCGTGAACTGCCCGTGGTCGTCAAAGCCGCCGGGCTCGCCAAGGGCAAGGGCGTGGTCGTCACCGAGACCGCCGAAGAGGCCGTCGCGGCCGTGCAAGCGATCATGGGCGACAAGGCCCACGGCGACGCCGGCATGACCGTCGTGATCGAAGAACGCCTCGTCGGGCAGGAGGTCTCCGTGCTCGCGCTCGTGGACGGCGAATCCATCTTCGTGCTCGACCCGACCCAGGACCACAAGCAGGCCCACGAAGGCGACACCGGGCCCAACACCGGCGGCATGGGCGCGTATTGCCCGACGCCCCTGCTCGACGACGAGACGCTGGCCGACATCGAACGCGAAGTGCTCGTCCGCACCGTCGATGCGCTGCGGCGTAACGACGTGACGTTCCAAGGCGTGCTGTACGCCGGGATCATGCTCACCGCCGGCGGCCCGAAGGTGCTCGAATTCAACACCCGCTTCGGCGACCCCGAGTGCCAGCCGCTCATGCTCCGCCTCCGAGGCGACGTGCTCGAAGCCATCGTCGCGACCTGCGAGGGCCGGCTGGACAACTTTGTGTCCGGCGGTGAGGGCCTGGCGTTCGACGATCGCGTGTGCTGCTGCGTGGTCATGTGCTCGGGCGGGTACCCCGGCGACTACCGCAAGGGCCTGCCCATCACGGGCATCGCCGACGCCGAGGCCGACCCGGACGTCACGGTGTTTCACGCGGGCACGAAACTCGACAAGTCCGGGCAACTCGTCACGAACGGCGGACGGGTGCTCAACGTCTGCGCCTTGGGGGCCACGCTCCAAGAAGCCCAGCAGAAAGCCAACGCCGCCTGCGAGAAGATTTCGTTTGAGGGTTCGTTCTTCCGCCGCGACATCGGCTCGCGGGTAATGTGAGCCGATGCCTCACGGCGTCAACCAGAGGTTGATTGGGCCGCCCGCACCGTCGGCCTCGGCCTATGCGTCGGCGAGTTTTTGATTCAACTCAGCCAAGAGCGAACGTACATCCGGCCGCCCCAGCCGACCCCAATTGAATTGGACCCAGACTTGCTCGCCGCGGTACACCAACTCGAGCCCCGAGTCTTCGAGTGTGACGTCGCGGTGCAACCGCTCCCCAACCACCGGAAACCGGGCATCGACTCGATCTCGGCCCACGCGGCGTTGTGCTTCCCAAAGTAGCCAAACGGCAGTCCATGTTTGGGCAACACGCCCAGCGGATTCAGCAGCCAAACCGTGACCAGGCTACCGACAAACACAACCACTACCGCCACCGACGCCACGACGGTGAGCGAACGCCACGAACGGCCGGGCTGACGTTGAGAATCGTGCATCACATGGGCAAGTAAAAAGCCCAGAGAGGGATATCTCTGGGCTTCGTAGGACACTTAGTTGAGCACCGCCTTACGCCTCGGCCTTGGCGATCTCGTCGGCGAGGTTGCCGGGAACCTGGGCGTACTTCAGCGGCTCCATCGCGTACGACGCCCGGCCTTGGCTCATGCCGCGGAGGCTGTTGGAGTAGCCGAACATCTCGGACAGCGGAGCCTCGGCGGTGATGATGCGGACGTTGCCGCGTTCCTCGTCGCCGACGATCATGGCACGGCGGCGGTTGAGGTCGCCGGTGACGTTGCCGAAGAACTCGTCGGGCGTGGTGACGATCACCTTCATGATCGGCTCCATGAGTTGCAGGCCGGCCTTGCGCGTGGCGTCCTTGAACGCCAGCATGCCCGCCATCTCGAAGGCGATCTGCGACGAGTCGACGTCGTGGTACTTGCCGTCGATCAGTTCGACCTTCACGCCCAGCAGCGGGTAGCCCGCGAGGACGCCGCCGAGCGCGGTGTTGCGGCAGCCGACGCCGACCGACGGGATGTATTCACGCGGCACGGCACCGCCGGCGATCTTGTCGACGAACACGATGCCGTCTTCCCACTTGAGCTCTTCGGCCTCGGCTTCCTCTTCGGTGATCGGGCTGACCACGATCGTGCAGTCGCCGAACTGGCCACGGCCGCCGGTCTGCTTCTTGTGGATCCCGCGGGCCTCGGCGGTCCCGGTGATGCATTCCTTGTAAGCGACCCGGGGCGTGCCGACGTTGACGCCGATCTTCATGTCGCGGGTGAGCTTGGTGGTGATGATGTCTAGGTGAAGCTCACCCATGCCTGCGATGATGGTCTGCCCGGTCTCTTCGTCGTAGTTGGCCTGGAAGGACGGATCTTCGCGGCGGATGGTGCCCAACGCGTTGGAGAGTTTTTCCTTGTCCGCGGCGGTGGCGGGCTCGATCGACATCGAGATCACCGGTTCGGGGAAGTCCATCCGGTCGAGCACAATGGGCTCGTCGGGCGAGCACAGCGTCTCGCCGGTGAAGGACTGCTTGAGGCCGACCACCGCGACGATTTCGCCGGCCAACGCTTCATCGCGGGCGATGCGGTCCTTGGAGTGCATCTCGAAAATACGGGAGACGATTTCTTTTCGGCCGTTGTTGGAGTTGAGCACACGGGTGCCCTTTTCCAGCTTGCCGGAGTACACACGGACGTAGGTGAGGTCGCCGTGGGCGTCGTTGACGATCTTGAACACCAACGCTGACAAAGGAGCGTTCTCATCGTGCGGACGGGTCAGGCGCTTTTCGGCGTCGGCGGGATCGGTGCCTTCGGTTTCGGGGACCTGCGTGGGGTCGGGCAGGTAGTCGATCACGCCGTCGAGGAGTTTCTGGACGCCGATGTTCTTGAGGGCCGAGCCGCAGAACGTGGGGTGGATCTTCTTAGAAAGCGTACCGGCCCGCAGCGCCGCGGAGATCTCGGCGTTGCTGATTTCTTCGCCGCCGAGATACTTCTCGGCGAGTTCATCGTCGACGTCGCAGGCGTTCTCGATCATCTCTTCGCGCTTGGCGGCGCAGAGATCGACCATATCCTCGGGGATGTCTTTCTCGATGACGGTCGAGCCCATGTCGCCGGTGAAGTAGAACGCCTTCATCGCGATCAGGTCGACTAGGCCCTCGAAGTCGTGGCCGGCACCGATGGGCAGTTGCACCGCGACGGCCTTGGCACCGAGGCGTTCACCAATGGAGTTGAAGCTGAACTCGAAGTCGGCCCCGATCTTGTCCATCTTGTTGATGAAGCAGACGCGCGGGACGCCGTAGCGCTGGGCTTGCCGCCACACCGTTTCGGATTGGGCTTCGACGCCTTCCTTTCCGTCGAACACGACGACTGCGCCGTCGAGCACGCGCATCGAGCGTTCGACTTCCATGGTGAAGTCGACGTGGCCGGGCGTATCGATGAGGTTGCAGGTGTACTCGATGCCGTGGCGGGTCCACGGGCAAGTGGTCGCGGCCGATTGAATCGTGATGCCGCGGTCCTGCTCGTCCTGCAGGTGGTCCATGGTGGCGGTGCCTTCGTGAACTTCGCCGATCTTGTAGGACTTGCCGGTGTAGTACAGGATGCGTTCTGTGCAGGTGGTTTTGCCGGCGTCGATGTGGGCACAGATCCCAAAGTTTCGGGTCATCTGCAGACGGCTGAGGCTGGCGGGGTCGACGGGGGTGGCGGTGGTCATAGCGGGTCCCTGTGGCGGCTGGCCTTTGGGGGGGTGTGATCAGCGGGCTTACAAGCGGGCCACGCGCGGACGTTGCGCGAAGCAAAAGCCAAGCCGATAAGAGTATCCGTTTGGGATAGGGCGTCAAGCGGGGGTGGGGGCTTTGTTACGCGGGCCGCGGACCGAGGAGATCGGGCTTAAGCCGAACCGGATCACGCCCCGCCCGGATCGGCGGTGTCCGCAACCGTTTCGACTTCCTCGGGGCTCCCGCCGCCCTCAATGGCTCTCACTTTCGCCAGCCGGCGTTCGTGCCGACCGCCCTCGAACGTCGTCCCCAAAAACATGGCCACGATCCGCTCGAGCAGCCGGGCCCCGGTCATATCCGCCGCGAGGCACAGCACATTCGCATCCAGGCAACGACGCGACATCTCCGCCCCAATCTCATCGTGCACCAGCGCCGCCCGGATGCCCGGCACCTTGTTGGCCGCGATGCTCGACCCCAACCCCGTGCCGCACGCGAGAATCCCCAAATCGGCCTCACCGTCGACAATCGATCGGCACACCGGGAATGCCATGTCCGGATAGTCGCAGGCCGTGCCCCCGCGGTCGACGCACATGACCGTATCGATCGCCTGCTGCCGGAGCATCTGTGCGATCTGGTGCAACGCCTCGCTGCCGCGGTGGTCGGCCCCCAAGGCCACGCGACGAATCGTGGTTTTATTCTGTGCTTTCGTGATCGGGGTGCTCATGCGGAAGCCTCCGTGAACCGCTCTCTCAAGCCGCGCTCGATCTGCGCAGCGGTCTCTGCGTACGCCGACTCGGGCCCGCCGATCGGGTCCGCGATATCTTCCTGATCCAGTAGCCGCTGCGTCTTCAACTCAGCCTCAGGGAACGCCTGAACCACCGCCCGCCGGTGCGACGCCGTCATCGTATAGATCCCGTCCGCCGCCGCGACCATCTCGGCCGTGAGCAACCGAGAACGGTGACCACTCAAATCCAGCCCTCGCTTGGCCATCACCGCGACCGCCTCGGCACTCGCCGCCCCGCCGTCGCTCGCGTACACCCCCGCCGACGACACCGCCGCGCCGGGATGGTCTTTCAGCAGGTCGATCGCCAACGCCTCGGCCATCGGCGATCGACATGTGTTCCCCGTGCAGACCAGCAGAATTCGATACGGCTTCGCTTCCATGCAATCCTTAGTCTAACCCAACCAACCGCATCGCACGGCCCAGCAACTAACCCTCCGGCTCCACCTGCGTCGCCACCGCCCGCAAATACGCATCCAAAAACTTATCCAAAAACAATTCCACCCCGTGCACGGTCTTGCCGTGATCCCGGCCCCACAGGATGACCCGCAGGTCCGTGAAGTCTTCGTCCAACTGCATCAGCACGTCCGCCGCCGCGTGCGTCTCTGAAAGATGCTCCGCCAAATAAGCCGACAACGCGTTCACACCCGGGCCACCGATGCAGATCGTCGGCCGCTGCCGAAGCGCCTCGTCGTTCATGTACCACAGGTCCGTACACACCAGCACCCCCAGGTTTGTCCCCAGCGCCTCGGCGTGCTTGTCCTTCCAGCGCTCGATCTCGCTCCGCACCCGATATGCCAACGGACGATCCCCGGCCTCCGCCCGCGGATGCGCCCCGATCACGATAATCACCGCCGCAAACGCGTTGTCGGACACTTCGACCACTCCATCAATTTAGCAGTTAGCCACTGGCTACACGGACACGACCAATCGGCCGCGTTGCGAAAACGCTCACCCCATCAACTCCGCCAACATCCCTTTCTGCGCGTGCAGCCGATTATGTGCCTGCGGAAACACCCGCGACTTCGGGCCGTCCATCACCGCGTCGGTGATCTCGATCCCGCGGTAAGCCGGCAGGCAATGCAGCACGATCGCGTGGCCGGAAGCTCGTGACAACAGCGCATCGTTGATCTGGTAATCCGCAAACGCCGCAAGCTTCGTCTCTTTTTCCGCTTCCTCGCCCATCGACACAAACGTGTCGGCGTACACCGCGTCGGCCCCCGCCACCGCCTCTTTCGGGTCACGCACCAGCACCACGCTTCCGGGGGCATCGGTCAATTCAAAACCCGCTGGCGACGCGATTCGAAATTCAAAGCCCAGCTTGTCCGCGATCACCGCCAACGACCGGGCAACGTTATTACCGTCGCCCACGAACGCCAACGTCCGCCCGCGTAACCCTTTGGGGTCACCGGGCGCAAACGCGTCCATCATCGTCAGGACGTCCGCCAGCGCCTGGGCCGGGTGCGACCGGTCTGACAACATGTTGATCACCGGCACGCCCGCGTACTTAGCGAGTTCTTCGAGATGCTCGTGCTTGAACACCCGCGCGGCGACCGCGTGCACCATGCCACCGAGCACCTTCGCCACGTCCTTCACCGCTTCGCGCTGACCGAGCCCAACCTCGTCACGACCGAGCACAATCGCGTGCCCGCCGAGTTCGAGCATGCCCTGCTCGAAGCTCACCCGCGTCCGTAGCGACGGCTTCTCAAACAGCATCGCCAGCGTCTTACCCGCCAGCACCGGCTCGTTCGGTTGCCCCGCGTTGCGTTCTTCCCGAAGCGTGTGCGCCCGCTTCAGCATCGCCGCGATCTGCTCGCCCGAGAAATCCAACAGAGACAGAAAATGCTTGCTCACAACACGATCTCCGTGCCGATGCCTTCTTGCGTGTAAACCTCGAGCAGCAGCGCATGCGGAATTCGACCATCAATAATGTGGGCCTTCTTCACGCCGGCCCGCAACGCCGTCATCACCGACTCAACCTTTGGCAACATCCCCGCACTGATGATCCCGTCGTCGGTCAGATGTTGAATTTCTGCTTGATCCAAGTGGCTCGCGAGGTCCTCCACGTCTGACGATCGTCGGATGCCGTGCGTGTCGCTCACCACCACCAACTTCTCGGCCCGCAGCGCCGCCGCAACGTGCCCCGCCACCGAGTCCGCGTTGATATTCAACTTCCCCCCCGCCGCGTCCCGCGCGATCGGCGCGATCACCGGCACAACCCCGCCCCCGGAAGAACCGCCCGACAAAATCGCGAAAAGCAATTCCGCGTTCACCCGCTCAACCTGCCCCACCATCCCGATGTCGACCTGCCGCCCGCCCTCGCCCGTCAACCGAAGCCGTTTGCCGAAAACCACGCACGAACCCAACGAGTGCAAACCCATCGCCTTCGTGCCCGCTTCATTCATCTGCGTCACGATCGGCGTGTTGATCTGATTCACCAACACGTGCTCGGCGATGGCCAACGTCCGCTCGTCGGTATACCGACGCCCCTGCACAAACTGGGCCTCCATCCCCGCCTGACTCATCGCCGCGTTGATCGCCTTGCCCCCGCCGTGCACGACCACCGGCCGCATCCCCACCGCGTGCATGAAGCACACATCCTCCACGAGATTTGCCAGCGTCTCGGGCTCATCCATGATCGAACCCCCGACCTTCACGACCACCGTCTTGCCCGCGAAGTCGCGGATGTAGCGGTGCGCTTCGACGAGCGCGGCGGCTTTGGCGATCGCGTGTTGCATGGGGTCTCAAGCGTTCCAAAAAAGCGAGGCGAATCACGAAACCTAGCGTCGTCCGACGCCCCGCTCAAACCACCAATTCCTACAACCCGCACTTTCCGAGGAAAAACCATGCTGCCCCCGCAATCCCCGTGGCCCCGCTGGAATCGGGATGCGAGATTTCCGTTCGCTTTTGATCCGCGATCTCGATTCGATTCAGGGAACCCACCGTCATGCCAAGCCGCGCTCGCCTATACGCCGCCCGTGC
>JBCCDN010000047.1:0-21423 GCA_039030755.1 Planctomycetota bacterium
CCATCGATCCCGATGGCCTGACCGACGGCGGAGGCACCATCGGCGTGAACGACCTCACCGCCGGGCCCGCAGAAATCCAGCAGCAGAGCCTGCTCATCAGCTACCACTTGGGCGAACCGCTTAGCGATGTCTCAAAAGCCAAGCTCTTGGGCATCTTGCCCTACTACGCCACCGAAACCCTGACCGACGAAGACATTATCGATCTGATCGATAACCCCGAGTTCACGGATATCAACGATATCCGCGATGCCATGGTTGAAGACCTGGCCTTGATCTACGGCGAACCGACGGTGGATCGTGCCATCTTCGCCTCGCAATCGCTGGGCCTGATCGCCAATAACCCCGACGTGATTTCCCGTGACACCGGCTACGTCGCGGACCTGAATCAGATCGGCGACTTCAACGGCGACGGCGGGTTCGACGCCGACGACCTCGACGAATTCATCGCCGACATGAACAACGGCGACGAATGGACCGACCTCAACGGCGACGGGGAATTCAACGACCTCGACACCGTCGCGTATGTCTCGGGCTTCCTATCCCAACTGATGGGCGACGCCAACCTCGACGGCACCGTAGACCAAGCCGACCTGAATAAGGTGCTCAACGGCTGGGGCGACGCCGGACTCGGCTGGGCGGACGGCAACTTCGGCGGGCAAGCGGCCATCGATCAGTTCGATCTCCACGCGGTCCTGACCAACTGGGGCTCGACCTCGGCCCCGGACCTGCAAGGTTTTACGGTCCCCGAGCCGGCCGCGTTGACCTTGATCGGGCTCGGCGGCTTGGCGCTGCTTTGCCGTCGCGCGTGATTCCGTAACCCTGCTTAACCTTCGCGAGCCCGCGCTTCGGCGCGGGCTTTTTTATGAGCGGGTACAAACGGCGGTTTCGCACGATCGAGGAGAAGGCATGCTCAGCCACACGCGATTTAAACCCAGCCGGACCTGGCCGATGCATTGGCTGCGCGGTGGAGGCTTGGCGATGGCGTGGCTGCCGGGCGGCGTGCTGCGCGGCGTCTGGGCCGTGCCCGAGGCGTGGACGCCGGAGCAAGACATCCCCGGCGAAGCCGTCCGCATCAACGGGTTGCTCGGCGATCCGGTGGGCGGCGGAGCGATGCGGCTGCTGCTGCGAGCGCGGTCCGACCATCGCGTTGTTGCGGTGTTTGATGCCTTGCGAGATGCAACGGACGTGTCGTTCGAAACGCATCGCGCGACTTGGCGGGGGGTGGCGTCCGGACTGGCATGGTCCGCGAGCGTCGCGATGGCCGAGGGGACGTCGGGTGCCGGGTGGCAGTGGCAGTGGCAGTGGCAGTGGCAATTCGAGGTACGGCGTGACGAGCACAGTGCCATCAATTCCGACGCTGATGCTTGGGACGCGATCGTGGTGCACGACCTCGCGCTCGCCTCCGAAGCCGCCGCCCGCAACAACGAGAAATATGTGGGTCAATATCTAGACCTGCGTTTGCTCGACGCCAAACACGCCAACTCCGACTCCAGAACCGATCTCAATCCCTGCCTGCTGGCCCGCCAAGCTCTGCCCCAGCCCGGCGGTACACATCCGGGGATGTTCGCCGCCGGTACCCATATGCCGGGCGTCATGACCGACCTTGTCGCGTTCTTTGGAACCGGCTTCAAAGCGACCGCGACCCCCGAACACGCCCGGACCACGACGCTGCCCACCGGTATCCTGCAGCACGAAACGCCCGCGGCGATCTTGCAATCCCAACCGCTTGCTTTCGGATCACGGGATGAATTTCGCTTTCAATACGTGCCCGACCACCCCGAAGCGACCGGCACCGCGGACGACCTTACCACCGCGTCCGAATTACACGGCGCGAGACCGCTCCCCAATCCAGCGTTGGAACACGCTTCGCACCGCGTGTCCGAAGCGTCGAACGTTTCCAGCCATCGCCCCAACCTCCGGCCAAGCGACCCGCCGACGGATGCACATCTCGCCGCGTGGTTTGGTGATCCTAAACAGTGGCGGCATCTTGAACGCCACGCCGACACCACCGCAGTCGCGTCGTTCTTTCACGGCCCACCGGACGCCGCTCGCCACGTGGCGACCTACATCAAAGACAACGCGTTGCGTCGCGGGCACGGGCACATCCTCCGCACCGGCCGGGCGTGGCTGCCGGATGATCGAAGCGTGTGTTGCACCGTGTATCAGCACGGCGTATTCGCGTCGCAGCTCACCGTGGGCAACACGACGTTCGGGCAGCTGTGCTCCATCGCGCGCGACCCGATCAATCTGAATCACGCGACAGGCCTGCGGCTATTCGTACAACTCGACGACGGCACGCCCGGCGATGAATTCGTGCAGCTCGGACAGGCCGGCGCATTCGAGATGGCGCCGGGGTGGTGCCGGTGGTGGTATGTGCTGGGCGAACGGGTGATCCGTGTGCAGGTTGCGGCGTCACCCGACGCGCCGGCATTGCGATACGAAGCGAAGGTGCTGACCGGTCCGCCGATGCGCTTTGCGTTGCGGCAGCATGTGAGCATCGGTGAACTTGAAGACGGTTACGCCACCGACGTGACGTGGAACCAGCAAACCGGCATCGTCACCGCTTGCCCCGGCGACCACGAGCACAGGCCGTGGATCGCGCGCGAATTTCCCGAGTTGGCTTGTCACTGGGCGTTCGACGAACCAAGCCAAGTCGCGCGATTCGCGACGGTCGAGATTGGCTCCTATTGGACCGTCGAGACGACGCCAACGGCCACGCTGGGCTGGGCGATCACCGCGTCGCCCGATGGCCTGCAAGACGCCAAAGATACGCCGGAGGACTTTCAAACCACGGCTGATGCCGCCGATTCGTATTGGTCGGCGTTGTGCGGATTGGCACCCGCAAACCGGAATGCGTCAGAGAATGCTGACGCCTCGGATCTCGAACGTCTTCACGACGCCGTGCCCTGGATGACCCACAACGCGATGATCCATCTCACGGTACCGCACGGCCTCGAGCAGTTCGGCGGCGCGGCGTGGGGCACGCGCGACGTCTGCCAAGGGCCAACCGAAATGCTTCGAGCCATGGGACGCAGCGACGTGCTCGCCGATGTGCTGCGCGTCGTGTTCCGGCATCAGCACCGGCAGACCGGAGACTGGCCGCAATGGTTTATGCACCCGCCGTTTCATGCGGTCCAGGCAGGCGATTCGCACGGCGATGTCGTGATCTGGCCGCTCTACGCCCTGGCGCATTACCTCGAAATGGGCGGAGCCGTCTCGTTGCTCGACGACGTTGTGGCGTGGACCGACCGCGACAACAACTTCGCGTTCACCGAAGAGGCCGACCCGATCCGCGCACACGTCGACCGCGCGATCCAGCGCATCGTTTCGCAGCGCATCCCCGGCACCGCCCTGCCCCGATACGGCCACGGTGACTGGAACGACGCGCTGCAGCCCGCCAACCGCGACTTTGCCGATCGCATGGTGAGTTCGTGGACGGTCGCGCTCTTGGCCGACACACTGCAACGCCTCGCCGAGGCCTTACGCGAGCTTGATCCCCTTTGGTCGTCGCAACTCGCACAACACGCCGCTCAAGTCCACGACGATTTCCAAACGTGGTGCGTGGTGCACGACCCCGCGACGGGCGTGAACCAAGTCGCGGGCATCCTGCTGTTCGACGAGAACTTCAAGACGGCCGAGCCGCTGCTGCACCCCACAGACACACGCACCGGCATCCAACACAGCCTGATCCCGATGAACCGGGCGTTACTCGGCGGCTTATTGACGGATGCGCAAGCTGCTCATCACCAGGATGTCATCAAGCGCCAACTGCTCGCCCCCGACGGCGTCCGGCTGATGGAACGGCCACCGGCTTACGCAGGGGGCGTGAGCACCGTGTTCCAGCGTGCCGAGTCCGCGGCGTTCTTTGGTCGTGAGGTCGGGCTGATGTACACGCACGCCCACCTTCGGACGGTGGAATCATGGATCTCGGCCGGCCGACCCGTTGACGCGCTGCGCCTGCTCAATCGAATCAACCCCGTGGGCATCACCGACCCCGACACCGGCGTCGCCAACGCCGCGCCGCGCCAAGCCAATGCATATTTTTCCAGTTCCGATGCCCGCTTCGCCACCCGGTACCACGCAGACGCGCATCACGCGGACGTATTGACCGGCAAGGTCGTGTGCGACGGCGGCTGGCGAGTGTATTCATCCGGGCCGGGCATCTTCTTATGGTTGCTGCGTCGTGCGATAGGCGCGCTGCGAGATTCCACGTCCGATCTGGGCTCGAAGTCCGATACGTCCCGATAAGACGGGCCTAGGATCGCTGATCGACCGATATAACACGAGTCGCACGGATCGTCTTCGTCCGGTTGGCCGAGTATCCTGCCCTGCTTCGCCCGGGTCGCACTCCCCTAAGCCCGCCCCTTGCCATGGCCGACACCACCGACAATCACCACGCCGATTCGTTGGATCCTCATGACGCCGGCGCCGCCAACCTGGCGTACGTCGAAGCGCTATACGAGACGTTTCTTCAAGACCCCGACGAGGTTGACGCCTCCTGGCATGACACGTTCAAACAGTGGCGAGCCGAACGCAACGGCAGCGCGGCCCTATCTCCGAGCTTCGCGCCGCGCAGCATCTTTCACGGCAACGCTGCCGTCAGGTTCCCTACGTCCCCACCCGGCGGCGCGGGCGTCCCGCTGCGTCGCCATACGGACGTGCAGTCCAGCAGCCCGCCCGTACCCGCGTCGGTCATCAACGACCCGATCGCGCTGCAGCACCGCGTGGACATGCTCGTCCGCAACCACCGTGTCCGAGGCCACATCGCCGCCCACCTCGACCCGCTATCCGACAACGTCGAACTCCCCGACGAACTCACCCCCGCGTTCTACGGCTTCACCGACGCCGACATGAACCGGCAGTTTGTCCTTACCGACGCGTCCGTGGCCGGTGACGGCAACGTGATGACGCTCCGCGAAATCATCCAGCACTGCCGCGACACCTACTGCAACCACATCGCCGCGCAGTTCATGCACATCGATAACCTCGAGGTGCGTGAATGGCTCCAGCAACGCATGGAAGCCACCGACAACACGATCCCGCTGTCGCGTAAGGAGCAGATCCGCATCCTGACCCGACTCACCGACGCGACGATCTTCGAAGAGTTCATTCAGAAAAAATTCATCGGCGCGAAGTCGTTTAGCCTCGAAGGCGGCGAGACGCTGCTCCCACTCTTGGACATGGCTTTCGAATACGCCGGCGACCAGGGCGTCCAGGAAATCGTCATCGGTATGGCCCACCGCGGCCGGCTCAACGTCTTGGCGAACGTCCTCTCGAAAGACCCCGCCAAAATCTTCCGCGAATTCGAAGACGTCGATCCGCACCTATATCGCGGGGGCGGGGACGTGAAGTACCACCTCGGCGACTCGGGCGACTGGCGCACCAGCACCGGCAAGAACATCCATCTATCGCTGTGCTTCAATCCGTCGCACCTGGAATTCGTCAACGTGGTCGCGCTCGGCCGAATGCGGGCCAAGCAGGACCGCTCGGGCCTCGACTCCCGAGGCGACCGTGGCATGGTCACGCTCATCCACGGCGACGCCGCCTTCGCCGGCGAAGGCATCGTCCAAGAAACCCTCAACCTCTCCCAACTCCCGGGCTACCACACCGGCGGCACGCTCCACATCATCATCAACAACCAGGTCGGCTTCACCACCGCGACCGGCGACGCCCGCTCCGGCCGATACTGCACCGACGTGGCGAAGATGCTGCAGATCCCGATCTTCCACGTCAACGGCGAGCGCCCCGAAGCCGTCGCCCAAGTCGTCAAGCTCGCGATGGAGTTCCGCCAGAAGTTCAAGCGCGACGTGGTGATCGACATGTATTGTTATCGCCGGCGTGGTCACAACGAGGGAGACGAACCCGCGTACACCCAGCCAGAGATGTACGCCAAGATCGCTAAGCGTAAGCCGGTGCGCGAGGCCTATCTCGAATCGCTATTGAGCCTGGGCGAAGTCACGCAAGACGACGCCGAGCAAATCGCGACACGCCGCCAAGCGCTGCTAGAGAAAGAACTCAACGCCGCGCGGGCCGACGACTTCAAACCCAAGGTCTTCAAACCTAAAGGCCTGTGGTCCGGGTACGCCGGCGGACTTGACGCTGACGTCGAAGACCCCGACACCGGCGTCGACGTCCGCACGCTCGCGGCGCTGATGCACAAGCAAGCGCAAACCCCCGAAGGCTTCAGCCCGCATCCCAAGCTGAAGCGATTGCTTCGCCTCCGCGGCGAAATGGCCGACGGCAAGCGTGCGTTGGATTGGGCGTCGGCCGAGTCGCTCGCCTTCGCGTCCCTTGCCACCGAGCGTCACCGCATCCGCATGACCGGCCAGGATGTCCAGCGTGGCACGTTCTCGCAGCGTCACGCCGTGCTCCACGACGTCACCAACGGCAACCTCTACACACCGCTCAAACACCTCGCCACCGAACAAGCCTCCGTCGAGCTTTACAACTCCCCACTCTCCGAGGCCGGCGTGCTCGGCTTCGAATACGGCTATAGCCTCGACTATCCCTGCGGCCTGATCATGTGGGAGGCCCAGTTCGGCGACTTCGTCAACTGCGCCCAGCCCATCATCGACCAGTTCATCGCCAGTGCCGAGGACAAGTGGAAACGCCTGTCGGGCATCGTCCTGCTCCTGCCGCACGGCTTCGAAGGTCAAGGCCCCGAACACTCCTCCGCGCGGCTCGAACGGTTCCTCAACCAGTGTGCCGAGGACAACATCCAGGTCTGTAATCCGACCACGCCCGCCCAATACTTCCACCTGCTCCGGCGTCAAGTCAAACGCAAGTGGCGCAAGCCGCTTGTCGTCATGACGCCCAAGTCGCTGCTCCGCCATCCTAAATGCGTGAGCGATCTCACCGAACTGGCCGAGGGCAAATACAAGCGTGTCATCGCCGACACCGCCGTCGAACCCAAGGACGTCGACCGCGTGCTGCTGTGTTCGGGCAAGGTCTACTACGAGCTGCTCGAAGAGCGCACCAAGCGTGAACGCAACGATGTCGCGATCGTGCGACTCGAGCAGTACTACCCGTTCCCGGTTGAAGACCTAACTGCCGTGCTCCACCCCTACGGCGACGACACGCCCGTGGTTTGGGTCCAGGAAGAACCCCGCAATATGGGCGCTTGGCACTTTCTCAAGGGCGGCTACGGCTACAAGCTGCTGCACCGCTGGAACATGACCCGCGTGGCCCGCGAACCTTCCTCGTCCCCCGCCACCGGCTCGCGTTCGGCTCACCAGATCGAGCAAGCCGAGCTGATGGACCAAGCGTTTGGTGACGATGTGCTCGCCCGGTTCAAGCAGGACGCGAAGTACGTCGCGGCGAAGTAAGCTCCAATTCTTCCGCTTCCATCAACCCGTTCCCCGAGCCCTGGCCCGAACATGCCCACTGATTTGATCGTTCCCGAAGTCGGCGAATCCATCACCGAAGTCCAGATCGGCCGTTGGCTCAAGCAGCCCGGCGAAGCCGTAAAGAAGGACGAGCCCCTGGTCGAGATCGAGACCGACAAGGTCACGCTCGAACTGCCGGCTCCCGCCGACGGCGTGATCGGCGACATCACCCACGACCAGGGCGCCGACGCCAGCGTCGGCGACACCATCGGCACGTTCAACGAAGGTGCTGCCGCCGCCGGGAGTGAAGCCAAGGAAACGAAGTCCGCGTCCGAACCCGCCGCGTCCAGCAACGGCCAACCCACCGACGCCGCCAAAGCCCCGAAAGCCCAAACCCTCGACGGCCCGGTCATGCCCGCCGCTCAACTGCTCATCGATCAAAACGGCCTCGACGCCGCCGCGATCCCCGGAACCGGACCCAACGGACGGATCCTCAAAGAAGACGTCCTCAACTTCATCAAACACCCCCCAGCCACGCCCAAGGAAGCCGTCGAGTCACCTGCGCCGGCCGCGTCGCCCGTCCCGACTTCCGGGGCCCGCGAAACCAAGCGCGTCCCCATGACGCCGCTGCGAAAATCCATCGCCGCCAACCTCGTGCAGGCCCAGCAAACCGCCGCCCTGCTCACCACCTTCAACGAATGCGACATGACCCAGGTCATGGCCATGCGTGCGAAATACAACGCCGTCGCCAACAAGAAAACCGGCCAAGGCCTCTACGAAGTCAAGCACGGCACCAAGCTCGGCTTCATGTCCTTCTTCGTCAAAGCCGCCTGCGACGCCCTCCAGGCCTTCCCCGCCATCAACGCCCGCGTCGACGGCACCGACGTCATCTACCAGGATTTTTGTGATGTCGGCATCGCCATCGGCGGCGGTAAAGGCCTCGTCGTGCCTGTGCTTCGTAACGCCGAGGCGATGAGTTTCGCCGACGTGGAAAAAGGCATCCTCGACTACGCGATCAAGGCCAAGAACGGAAAGATCCAACTCGCCGACATGACCGGCGGCACCTTCACCATCACCAACGGCGGTGTCTACGGCTCCCTGCTGTCCACGCCCATCGTCAATCCGCCCCAGTCCGGCGTTCTCGGGATGCATGGCATCGTCCGCCGCCCCATCGCCGTCGACCCCGGCACACCCAACGAACGCATCGAAATCCGCCCGATGATGTATCTCGCCCTCACCTACGACCACCGCGTTGTGGATGGCCGCGAGGCCGTGAGCTGCCTGAAACGCATCTGCGACTGCATCGAAGACCCGACGCGGATGCTGATGGAAGCGTAAGAGCCGGAATCGCTGACAACGAACCGGCCGGGGCTGGCCTCAACTCGAGGACGCTGCGGAAACCTGCCACCTCGAGCACGCACGCAACGAGGCGTCATACCCGTCGAGCGCGTGGGACAGCCGATTCATCGCTTCGGCGTATCGCGTGAAGCAGCGTGCAAACAATTCACCTCGGCGGAGACAGGCGAGTTCGAGTTCGCTGATCTGGGGTTGGTCAGACGCGGAATTCATCGAGGCGTTCGGGAAGGTGTTCACTGGTCAATACTCCGTGCGAGAAAAATCGGCGTTCCCGAAACGATTCGGCAACTCAATGAGTCTCGCATATCGCCCGAATCAAAACGTCCAAATCATTCTATTTCGGCCGTTTTGAACGTTAGTGGGTAGGGTGGCGGCGGTTATGCAACCTACGATGGGCCATCTTGACGGATGTAGGGGCGGGCCACGCGGGCCGGTTATAATGAAGTTTTCCGGATGTGCCGGAATCTGACCACATTCAGGATCCGCCTATGTCGCTGATGGTGACCGAAGCCGCCCGGGACGAATTGCTCAACATGCTCGAAGAGGCCGAGGTGCCCGATATCTCGTCCGCGAGGTTTGTGATTGACGGTAAGGCGCTGCGGCTCACGATCTCACGTCGCAAGCGCGGGGACGCCAAGGTCGAACACGCCGGTCGCACCGTGCTCGTGCTCGGCCCCAAGGTTGCCCAGTTGCTCGACAACCACCAGCTCGACAAGGTCGAAACCGACGAGGGCTATGGCCTCTCGCTCACCGAACGCGACGAACTCCCCGACGACTTTGACTTCGGCGACGTGGACGATGAGGACGACAGCGACGTGTCGTTCTGATCCGTGGATGTCTGATCAGTCCAGGGTGAAGCCGATCTTCACCGTGACCTGATAGTGGGCGATTTTTTGCTCGTCGAGGTGGCCGCGGGTTTCGGTCACTTCAAACCACCGCAGGTTGCGGACGCTCTCGGCGGCCTTGGCGACGGCGTTCTGAATAGCGGCATCGGTGGAATCCGGAGAGCTGCCGACGACTTCGATGATCTTGTAGACGTGATTGGACATCAGGCCAGCTTACCCGGTGCCCTGATCGCGGCGGTGTTGGGCCAATGCTTCTTTGGGGGGAACACCGTCGGGGACGAAGATCACAGCGTAGCCGTTGACGCAGTGCCGCTTGCCCGTGGGGGTTTGCGGGGCATCGTTGAAGATGTGGCCGAGGTGCCCGTCGCAGCGGGCGCACCGCATCTCGGTGCGGACCATGCCGTGCGAGGCGTCGCGATGCACCGTCAGGGCACCGTCATTGATTTCCTCGAAAAACGACGGCCAGCCGCAGCCGGAATGAAACTTTGAAGTGCTTGGATAGAGCGGGTTCGCGCAGCCGGCGCAGGCATACATCCCATCGCCTACGGGATCGTCGAGATATCGGCCGGTGCCCGCGGGCTCCGTCCCAGCGTGCCGAAGGATGCGGTACTCGGTCGGGCTCAGCAGCATTTTCCACTGAGCGTCGGTGAGCTGTTTGGGGTCGTCGGGGAAGGTTTCGGCCATGCCCAAGCGTACGCCGATGGGCCGAGACTGGGTTATTCAAATGTTTTTCAAAAAAACCCTGATGACCGCATCCGTGCTGCCTAGCGTTACGAACTCGAAAATTGAATTCACCCTTGCGGCGTGCACGGAAGCCGCATCGATCGGAGTTTTGGATTATGAAATTGATGAACATGCTTGCCGTCCCCGTCGCCGCCGCCGGCCTGGGCCTTGGACTATTTGCCGCCGCCCCCGCCTCCGCCTGCGACGCGTGCGGTTGCACGGCCAGCACAGACGCCACCGAGGCGGGCAACATCGTTGAGGTCGCCGCCGGGGCCGGGCAGTTCAACACGCTGCTCGCCGCCGCGACCGCCGCGGGGTTGGCCGAGACGCTCAGCACCGGCGGACCGTTCACCGTGCTCGCGCCGACCGACGCCGCTTTCGCCGCCCTGCCCGAAGGCACGGTTGACTCGCTGCTACTCCCGGAGAACAAGGAGCAACTCAAGGCCGTGCTGCTGTACCACGTGATCGAAGGCGAAGTGCTCGCCGAGACGGTCGTCACACTCGACGAAGCCCCGACGCTGCAGGGCGGCACCGTGGACATCGAAGTCAGTGGTGACGCGGTGACGGTTAACGGCGCGAGCGTCGTGATGACCGACGTGATGGCCAGCAACGGCGTGATCCACGTGATCGACGCGGTGCTGCTGCCCAGCGAGTGAACCCGCGCTTGCCGCAACGATGAGATTTCTACGCGTCGCCTCGGGTTCAACCGAGGCGACGTTTTTCTTAGGAGTTCCACCGATGTCCCGCCCCACGCAACGCCCGAAACTTCAGCCCGGTCAACGCTGGGTCTGGGACTTCCCCCGGCCGCCCGCTTTGCGGCCCGTGTCGAAACGCATCCGTATCGTCCACGCCGGCGTCACGTTGATCGACACGGCGGATCGTCCGGGAGCGTACGAAGTTTTGGAGACCAGCCACCCGCCGGTGTACTACGTGCCCCCACCCCTGGAAAATCAGGCTCGGTATTTCCGGCCGAACCCGCGCTCGTCGTTCTGCGAGTGGAAAGGACAAGCCTCGTACATCGACATCTTGAATCTACCTGACGGCCAACCCAACATCGTCGCCGCGGGCTGGACGTACCCGAACCCCGTGCCGGCATTCGCCGCCATCTCCGGCCACCTCGCGTTCTACCCCAGCAAATTCGACGCCTGCTACGTCGACGACGAACAGGTCCAAGCCCAGCCCGGCGATTTTTACGGCGGCTGGATCACTAGTGATCTCGTCGGCCCGTTCAAAGGCTCGCCCGGCACGATGGGGTGGTAATGCGAACCGTCGAAGCCAACTTGAAGCGTCACGACGCCATCGTGGCAGCGTTCTGAAGCGTAAGATTCACGCCGTAGTCGCCGGGCTCGAAGACGTGCAGCTTGGCGTCGTCGAGGTGCAGGGTCACCGACGTGTCCTCGTCGAGTACCTCGGCCTTGACGCGGGCCGTGACGCGTTGGCCGCCGCCGAGATTCACGAACACGTCCATCGTGTTGCCCAGCGGCTCGATCACGCCAGCCACCCCGGGGATGGTCTGGTTCTCGTCATTGGCGTTTTCGTTTGGATGCAGGAACAGGCCCTCGGGGCGGATGCCCAGAACGACGTCCTGCCCGACCTTGCCCTGCACCATCTCGGCGTGGTGGCCCTTGAGCACGAAGTCGACGCCCTCGGCGACGAAGCGGGTTTGGCCGTCACGCGACTCGATCCGCCCATCGATAAAATTCATCGGCGGCGTGCCGAGGAACGCGGCGACGAAGCGGTTGACCGGGTACTCGTACATGTTCAGCGGCGTGTCGCACTGCTGGATCAGGCCCGGGTTGGGCGACATGAGCACGACGCGGTCGCCGAGCGTCATCGCCTCTTCCTGGTCGTGCGTCACGTAGATCGTCGTGGTGCTGAGACGCTTATGCAGCCGCTTGATCTCGGCCCGGGTCTCGACGCGGAGCTTCGCGTCGAGGTTCGACAGCGGCTCGTCGAAGAGGAACACCGCCGGGTCCCGCACGATCGCCCGGCCCAACGCGACACGCTGCCGCTGACCGCCCGAGAGCGCTTTGGGCTTGCGTTCGAGTAAATCGGAGATGCCGAGAATTTCGCCGGCCTCGCGGACGCGGCGGTCGATCTCGGCCTTGGGAAACTTGCGGAGCTTCAGGCCGAACGCCATATTCTTGTACACGGTCATGTGCGGGTACAAGGCGTAATTCTGGAACACCATCGCGATGTCGCGATCCTTGGGCGGGACGTCGTTGACGACGCGGTCGCCGATGGAGATCGTGCCGCCGGTGATGTCTTCGAGGCCCGCGACCATGCGGAGGGTGGTGGACTTGCCGCAGCCGGAAGGCCCGACGAGGACGATGAACTCGCCGTTTTGGATGTCGAGGCTGACGCCGGCGACGGCGGTGACGTTGCCGGGGTAGGTCTTGACGACGTTGTTGATGGTCACTTCGGCCACGAGCGGGACACCTGCAAGATGAGGATATGGGAGCGGTCAGCCAAACGATCGACACACGCATCGCCGGTTCCCTCAATTTAGCAGAATCCCGGGGCTATTCAGCCGAGTTGTTGGATTTTGCACCGCCATCGCTGGACGCAAACCAAGCTCGCAAGATCGCGGCGGCGGCGAGGGCGTCGCGGCGCTGTTTTTTCTGGCCGTGGGTCAGGCCGGATTGGGACATCGCTTCGTCGGCGGCGACGGAGGTGAGGCGTTCATCCTGGGGATGGACGGGGATACTGAAGCGGGTCGCCGCTTGCGCGATGAAATTCAGTGCGGCTTTGGCAGCCGGGCCGGTGGTGCCGTCCATATTGAACGGGACGCCGACGACGAGCGCGTCGGGCTGTTCCTGGGAAATCATTTTATCGAGTTGTCGCCAGCGCTCGGTCTCGGAGGCGGTGTCGATGGTCGTCAGCGGGGTGGCGATGTGGGTTCCGTCGTCGCCGCTCGCGACGCCGGTACGTTTGGCTCCGAGATCGAGGGCGAGACACCGCACGCTCAGAGGTACGCCTCGCCCGCTTGCTCGCCCACGGCCTTGTGCAGTTCTTTGATCCGCTCGGCTTGGTCACGAGGACACACAAGCGTCGCGTCCTTGGTGTGGATCACGATCAAGTCTTCGCAGCCGAGCGTGGCGACGACATGGTCGGGGTCGTCGCCGGCGATGAGTACGTTCTTCGAATCGAGGTTGACCGCCTGGGTTCCCGAGCAGCAGTTGCCGCTGGCGTCGGGAGCAAGCGTCTCGGCGAAGCTGGGCCAACTGCCCACATCCAACCATTTCAACGGCATCGGGACGGCGGCGACGGTGAAGCCGGGGTCGGTGCTGGCGGGCTCCATGATCGCGAAGTCCACGCTGATCTTCGGGAGTTTCGGATACAGGTCGGCAATCTTGCGGTGGTAGTCGGGCGTGCCCCAGGCTTGGCCGAGTTCGGTGAGCGTCGCGTGGTTCTCCGGCGCAAACTTTTCAATCGCCGCCATCACGGCCGAAGCCTTCCACACAAACATGCCCGAGTTCCACAGGTATTGGCTCGGGCCCGCGTGGTGATATTGCTCCGCGACGGCCTGCTTGGGCTTTTCTTTGAACTCGGAGACGACGCTGGCCTCGCCTTGCAGCGGGTCGCCGAGTTGGAGATAGCCGTACCCGGTGGCGGCGTGGGTGGGCGCGATACCAAAGGTCACGAGCGTCGGCTCGTCGCGCTCGGCGAGTTCAAAGCCGGCGTTGACGATCTCTTGGAATTCGCCCACCGGCTCAATGATGTGATCGGCGGTAAACACGGCGAACACCGCGTCGGGATCGACCTTGTGCAGCACGGCCGCGGTCAGGCCGACCGCGTTAAGCGTATCGCGGCCGATAGGCTCACCAATGAAACGTTCGGGCGTCAGCTTCGCGAGTTTGTCGAGCATGACGTCCCGAGTGGAATCGCCAGCACATACGTACAACTGCTCATCGGGAAGAAAACCCTCGAGCCGATCCATCGCGATCTGGAGGAGCGATTTGCCACCGGAAGCATCGCCCTTTCCGTCGTCAATAAACGGGATCAGTTGCTTCGGCAGGCTCTTGACGGACATCGGCCAGAGGCGGGTCCCCGAGCCGCCGGCCATGATCATGGCGTATCGCATGTTCGCAGGTTAGCAGCCCCGCGTGATGCGGCCGTTATCCCTGAATCCTGAAGTACACGTTGAACGCGGACATCGCGGCGCCGACGCGCACGGCTTCGCGGAGCTGCTCATTGGTGGCTCCGAGTTGGCGGCACCGATCTGCGTGGAAGGTCGCGCACGCGGGGCAGGCGTTGACGCCCGAAACCACGGTGAGGATCAACTCGGCGGTGAGCTTGTCGATCGGCGGGTCTTCGATCAGCGAAAACGCAAGTCCCGAATCGGCGGGCAGGTTGAGCGACGCATCGAGTTCGCGGTGCCGGTGATAGGCGTTGAGCATCGCGCACTCGGCGGCGAGGCCGAGGATGGCGGTGGCGTCGTCGTCGGACCAGCCGAGCCGCTTGGCTTTGAGCACGTGCGACTTGGAACAGCTCGTACACCCGTTTGCGACGCAGACGGCCAGAGCGATCGCTTCGCGGGTCTTGGCGTCGAGGATTTCGTCGTCGGCGTGCAGGTGTGCGTCTTGTAAATCAAGCGCGTCGCGGACGAGCTGCGGGGAACGGGCCATCATGCGGTATTCGCCAAACACCCGGCCACCGCGGCGGAGGCGGACTTCGTCGTAGAGCACGGCGGTTTCGCCTTGAGCTTGGTCTTCCGGGATGGGCGTGGTGAGTTTGTCGGCGGCGGCCAAGGGAATTCTCCGGCTGAAATAGTGCGACACGCTTCAGGATATGAACAAGCCCACGCCGAAGCGGCGTGGGCTTGTTATCTGGAGGAACCGTGGTGGGCCGCGCGTGGTGCGATCAGGCGGCGTCGCGCGTCATGCGCTGCGCAAGGGCGATCAGTTCGTCGCTGACTTCGGGCATCGGGAAGTGTCGCCGGAGGAAGCCGCGGAGGTCTTCGCTCTCGGCGATGCGGAAGTAGGTCGGCACTTCGAGCGTGCGCGTCGCGAACGTGACGGCCCGGGCCAAGCGCGAACGGTCAGCTGCAATGAGCAGTTCGCCGGTCTTTTCAAAACGCAAGGGGGCCATCTGAAACTGCCACGCTTGACGGCGGTGGATCGTGCGAAGGGCACGCTCATCGACTTTTTGTTCGTCGAGATCGATGGTGCCGGTGAAGCGGTGATACTGCTCGACCCAGGCTTCTTCAATGGCTTCGACCGTCACGTCAAACATCTCCTCGGCGAGCACACCAAAGGGTTTGTGGCGGGTCTTCTGGGCGGCGGCGATCTCAAAGGCCTGTTGCTCGGAGAGCACGCCCTGTTGGACGAGGATTTGACCGATTTGAAGCGGTTGGGGGGGCGACGTGGACAAGGCTAGATCTCGTGGAAACGCTCAGAGTTTCGGGCTCTGAGGACTCCCGGGGGAGGCGGGACCGGCGGAACATCGAACCGGCGATGGTGGAGAGATCGGCGGAGGCGGCGGGTTGCATAAGACACCCGCATGGTTTGTGAAGCACTCCACCGGGACGCGCGATCACCAAACCGGCGGGGTTGGCCCAAGCGGTACAGACGGAACGAAAGCGTGCCCGCAAACGCGGACACGCCGGATACGATTTAACGTTGCAGTCCGTTCAGTTGGCGTCGAGCACCTTGACCTGCTGTGCGACGATGAGTTGGGCGTTGAGCGACGGGTCATATTGGCGTTGGCCGCGGACGCCGACGATCTGGCCGAGGCTCAGGGCGGGGTCCACGCCGACGGCGGGCTGGACGTAAGCAATGGTGCGACGCGACGCGGGGTCAACCACGCGGAACACCTTGCCGCCTTGTTCGGAGAGCACCGTGGACACACTCATCACGCCAACCGCGGCGTAAGGCTCGTCGAGGCCGGGCTCGATCGCGAGCGGTTCGAGGGTGGGCACGGCCGACTGCCGCTGCTCGATTTGCGCGAGCGCGGCGGCGAACTGCCGGTTGCGACTCACCGCCGCGAGGCGGTTGTCGACGATGCGGGTATCGACGCCGGTGAGTTCCTGCTCGGCGGCGACCTGGCTGTAGGCGGCTTCGATCTGATCCAGTGGCTGCTCCTCGACGGGCAACGCGAACAACGGGAGCATCTCCAGTTCAACCGTGCGGAGGGCGTCGTTGACGGCGAGCGTTTCGACGGGCTTGGGTGCCGGGGCCGGGGCGTCGGCGGTCGCTGCGTCACCGGCGTCGGGCGCGTCGGCGTTTTGAGGCGTATCGCCGACCAGCGGGGCGTCCGTCTCGCCACTGGCGGGAGAGGGCGCGGGCAGCGGCGGCGGAACGACCAACGTGGGCAGTTCGGTGGTGGCTGCCGCATCAGCGGTGGCGGCACCGGCGTCGGGCGTGTCGGCCTGGACTTCGGCGTCGATCGGCGTCATCTCACCGGCCGTGCCGACGGTGACGGGCTCGGGCGTTGGCGTGTGCGTTTCCAACGCGGGCTCGGGGGTTTCGACGACCGGGGCGGGGGCCGGTGCCGGGGCCGGCGTGTCTTCTTCGGCATCGAACTCCGGCTGATTTTCCAAAGGCTCGACACTGCCGGGCGGGAGGAACACGGTCGTGCCTTGGGGCGCTTCGATAATGAAGCGTTTGTCGTCGCGGTCCAGGATCGTGACGGCGTCGCCCTTGGCCAGCGAGATGAGCGTTTTGAAGCTGTCGTCGGCCGTGCGATCCAGACCCATCACGCGCACCTGCGCGATGTCCGAAGTCACCACGCCGCGGCTGCCGTCGCCGCTGGCTTCGACGTCGGCCTGGCTGATGTGGGCCCGCACGGTCGGCGGCGCCTGGATGCGGAACCACGTGAAGTAGTCCGGGTCTTCGACGATGACGCGGTCGCCCTGCTGCAACTCGGCGACGGGATAAAACACCCGACCAGCACTACCGCGGGCCTCGACCGAGCCAACCGAAATCACACCGGTATACGGCGGTTCGGGCTGAGCATCGGCCGGCACGACCAAGAGCAAGACGCCGGCCAGGACCGCGGTGGGGTAGACAAAAGCCTGGCGGAAATAAGAGAGCAGAACGGGCGTCGCGGGCATCGCGGAAACTCCGATAGCGGGCAGATCGAAACGGGCCATCCGTACAGCTTACGGCGTAGGCGAAATTAAGCGTGGTCGGTAGAACCGTCAAGGCAAGTCAGGCCGTAGCATCACTGCATGACCACGCCTGTCCTGCGACGTTTCGTCACCATGGTTTGCATCGTGATCGGTGCCTGCCTTGTTGCCCAAGTTGCAAATTCGACGCACGCCCAAACCAACGTGCCGCCCGACGGTCTGCCGCAAGAAGAATGGGTTCCCACCGATCCGGTTCCGCCCGGTAACGAGATGCGCCGCCCCACCACACCCGGCACCACGCTGCTGCCGACTCCCGGCCTGCCGCAACCCGGACCTGCCAATCCCGGAACGAACAATCCGCCCGGCGCCATCGTGCCCACGCTGCCCGCCCCCCCGCCGCCCAGCACCGCCGAACTCCTCGACTACGACGACGCCTACGAGCGCCTCGGCGATCGCATGCCCGATGGCTCTCGCGTGGCGATCGGCATCGTTGAAGGCGATCCCGGCGCGTACGGCCCCGACCTCGCCAACGCCGCGCTCCGCGGCCTGCCGCTGACGCTGCACTCGGGTCCGTCACAAAACTCGCCCCACGCCGTCGGCGTCCTCCAAACTCTTGCGGGCAACCGCGGATTGGTCGGTAACCCCAAGGCCGTCGGCGTTTGGTCCGTTCAACACTGGATGTCCGCCGGCTTCGTCCAACTCGGCACACCGCGCCCGCCGGGCCTGTCTCCCGACCTCGGCGACGGCACACCCCGCGTCTGGTCACACTCCTGGATCGGCACCGACGCCGACCGGGCCGTGCCCGTGCTTCGACGTCTCGACTATGCGATCGATACCGATGGCTTGGTCATGTGCGTCGGCGTGAACAACGGCAAAGAATCCGCCGTGCCCCCGATGTTGGGCTCGGGTTTCAACGTCATCGCCGTGGGCGTCGATGATGGCAACTCGTCCGGCGGCTTCACCCGCGTCGAAACCGACGGCCGGTGCAAGCCCGATGTTGTCGCGCCCGGCAACATGACCAGCTTCTCGACGCCCGCCGTGGCCGGGGTCGCAGCGCTGCTGATCGATTTTGCCAAAGCCTTGCACGAAGGCGACGACGAAACGCTTGGTCGTGCCGTGCGCCCCGAAGTCGTCAAAGCCGCGATCATGGCCGGTGCTCAGAAACATCACCGGTGGGAACCGTTGCCGATGCGTCCGCTGGATGAACGCCTTGGGGCAGGCCGGGTGAACCTCGACGCGTCACTGCGGATCATGGAAGGCGGACCGATTGAACCGAGCCGCAAGATCACGCGCGGCAAGGCCTGGGCGTTCGCCGAACTCGACCCGCGCGGCACGCATCGCTACACCCTCGACATCCCGCAGGACCTCGGCGAATTCTCGGTGATCCTCACGTGGCACCGCCGGGTTGACGGACGATCGCTCGTGCTCGAAAGCGAAACCACCGGGGACCGCCGGGCGCTGTGGCACCACGAACCGCGGATGGCGGATTTGGACTTGCGTCTTGTGCGGATCGACGGAGCCGGGCGGATGATGAGCGAGTTCTCGCTGAGCGCCAGCCGGATCGATAATGTCGAGCATCTCTACGTTCCCGCGCTGCCCGAAGGCCGGTACGCCTTGGAAGTCTTCCGCGACCCCGCCGCCGACCCGATGAGAGACGAGCCGTGGACCTATGGCCTGGCGTGGCGACTCGAGCCGCCTCGCGACGCTCAAGCCTCCGTGGATCCACCGTCCGCGTCCTGATCGTTCCCGCGACCCCGTATACTTCAAGCTTGGAATTCCCTGGAGAAAGCCCGACCGAGCAAGCTGAGCAGCGCCCGCAAGCGTTGCCGCCGATCCCGCGCCCGGTCCAGGTTGATCTTCACCCCAACGCCGACGAACACCATCCCACCGCCGACATCGACTTCACGACGCCCCCGGTAGATGCTGAGCAACCCGAAGCCGCAAACTCCCGGCCGCCTGCTCCGACCCAGCCCAATACCGTCACGCTGCCCAAACCCGGCAATACCCGCGTCATCGCCCTGATGAACCAGAAAGGCGGCGTCGGCAAAACCACCACCACCGTCTCCGTCGGGGCCGCCCTTGCTGAAGGTGGCCACTCGGTCCTGCTCATCGATCTTGATCCGCAGGCCCACCTCACGCTCAGCCTCGGCTTCGATCCCGCCGAGATGGCCGAGGCCGGCGACAAGACGATGTACCACCTGCTCGCCGACGACGACACCGCCGCCATGGAAGTCGTCCGCCAGGTCGCCGGCTACACCAACTTCGCCGTCCTCCCCGCCGAGACCAACCTCGCGGGCATCGAGTCCGAACTCGCCGACCAGGTCCGCACCGGGCTGGCCCAGTCCATCCTGCGCAACAAATGCCGTGACCTGTTCTGCCAGTTCGACACGATACTCATCGACTGCCCGCCGTCGCTCGGCCTGCTCACGATCAATGCGCTTACCGCCGCGACCGAAATCATCGTGCCGATGCAGGCCCACTTCCTGCCACTGCAAGGCATGGGCCAACTCTTCGAAACCGTCCGCATGGTCCGCATGGGCATCAACCCCAACCTCAAGGTCTCCGGCGTCGTGCTCTGCATGCACGAAGCCAACACCATCCTCGCCGCCGACGTCATCCGCGACGTCGAAGGCTTCTTCGAGTCGGCCCGCGGCACGGATGCACCGTGGGCCGACGCCGTGCTCTACCACCCGCCCGTCCGTCGCAACATCAAGCTTGCCGAAGCCCCTAGCTTCGGCACCCCCGTCCACAAATACGCCCCCGACTCCAACGGCGCCGCCGACTACCGCAAGCTCGCCCAAAGCATCGCCCAGCACGCCTTCGCATCTCCTTGACCCTTACCGAAGCCCACCGTCTACGGCCGTGGGCCGCCCGAACCGCATCTCATTTGGGAGGACCTCCGATATGTCAACCGCCTTGACCCGAGCCGTTTCCGTGCTCAGCATCGCCGCCTTCGCATGGCTGACCTACGCCACCCCGGCCCACGCCGACGCCACGGCCGACCTCGCCAAAGCCGCCGGCCTCCTCAAACGCGCCGAATCCAACCTCCAAAGCGTTCAGCAAAACGTCGCCCACCGCGACACCCCGCCCAAAGGCTCGGCCGGCAAACTCCTCAACCAACGCCTCAAACAAGCCAAGGACGACCTCGAACCCGCCGGGCAAATCCTCACCAACGTCCCCGACAACACCAACGGCGCCCCGGAAGCCAAGCAACGCTTGAAATCCGCGGTCGAGCTCTACAACCAGCTCAACGCGTTCATGAACCCCGGGGCCAGCACCACCGAAGCCGCTCCCCGTGACGGCGAAGTCCCGCTCGGCTACCCCCACGCGGACCACTTCAAGAACGCCCAGTTCACCTTCCGCAACAAAGTCCAGGCCCCCGCCAACGCGCTCGTGAAGCTGCACGCCGAGCTCCTGCCCGTGGCCGACCAACTCACCATCGACCACCGCGTCGCCGCGCAAGCCGTCGCCAACCTCGCCGAGGCCCGACGGCAAGCCTGCTTCGTCGACGACGCCCTCGCCAAGCTCCCCAACAACGTGCAAGGCGTCGCCGCCGCCAAACAACAACTCGCCGACGCCCGCCAAGCCCTCGACGGCAGCGACGCCTACTTCGCTCCGCTGAACCAAAAACTTGCCCAACTCGTCAATCCCGCCAACTACCCGCAATTCGAAGCCGACCGGAAAACACTCGACGACATCACCAGCGCCTACCGCCAAGACTGGATGTTCACCAGCGACCGCGAAGGCGCCGCCCAGCTCTTCGCCAACCGTGCCGCCCAAGAACAAACCGTCCGCCAAATCGCCGGCAAGTACGGCCGCCTCATGCAACAGCAAACCGACCAAGGCATCCGCCTCGAAGCCGCCGGCAATAACGTCATCGGGGCGCTGCAAGCCTTCGACCAAGAGATCGCCAACCAAACCCAAAACCTGCCCGCCTCGATCCGCACCGACCTCGCCGAAGCCAACCGCATGGCCAACGAAGCCACGCAAAACCAACAACCCGCCTGGTTCTCCGGCGGCATCCCGCAAAACATGGGCTTCGCCGAAGACAAACTCAAGCTCCTCGAAGCCATCGCCCCCGCCGCCGCCGCCGCCGTCCGCGAAG
>JBCCDN010000048.1:0-20777 GCA_039030755.1 Planctomycetota bacterium
CCGCGTTGGTTTTCTGCGGACCCCTCGGTCGTATCTTCCGGGGGCGCGAATTCCGCTAAATCCACGCCGCACCGGATCACCGGCAACCGCGCGTCGCTCAACCCCAGCTCCACGCCCCGATACCACCCCCGGTGCCATTCCGAGATGCACGCCACGAACGCCGCCCGACGCAGCTTCGCCCGCAACAACCCGCGGTCGCGAAACAAATCCGCCGCGTGGCCCGTGAAGCTGAATTTCACACCGAGCGCATCGGCCGCCACCATCGCCAAGGTCGTCGGGGCGTGGGCCATGTGAGCGTGCAGATGCTCCACGTCGCGCTCCCGCAAGTCCGCCGCCAACGCCAACCCGCCCAGCCATTGCACCGGCAAACGCACCCAACCCCGGATGTTCAAGTCGCGCGAAACCACCGCGGCCGTCAACAACCGCCCCGCCGCCCAGGTCGCCCGCAGCGGACGTCGCATCGCTTCGCCAAGCCCGCGCTTCACGAAGCCGTTGCTGTACACCACGACCCCTTCGGCCGCGAGTGCCGACAGCACCGCATCGCCTGCGAGGTCTTCCGGGGCCGGAACACGCAGCGACACCGCCACCACATCGTGCCCCCGCTTCCGCAAACCCAAGACCTCTCGATAGACAAACGTCTCCGAACGCTTCGGCAACACCGCCCCGACATACGCCAGCCTGGGCAATGCATCCGAAGCTCGCGCTGTTTCACCGTGGGCCGCGTCGGTATTGATTCCCGAATTCACGAGTCGCCCTCGCCAAACCCATCCCGAAACTTCACCACCTTGGCCGGCACCCCCGCCACGATCGCGCCCTCCGGCACGTCCTTGGTCACCACCGCGTTCCCCGCCACCACCGCCTCGGCCCCAATCGTCACGCCCCGAAGCACCACCGCCCCGCGACCCACCCACGCCCCGGCCCCAATCACAATCGTCGACGCCTCAATCGCTTGCTTCCGCATCGGCCCCGCCTCTTCCGGGTTCGCCACGCCGTGGTTCCCATCGCGGATCGACACGTACTCGCCGATCAACACGTCGTCGCCGATGGTCACCGACGCGTGGGACACGATGAACGTCCCAGCATTCACCCGCACGTGCGACCCGATCGAGATCGCCCCGTCCCCCCCGGTCTCCAGCCAGACGCCCCGCCCCAAGCGCACATGCTCGCCCAGCGACAACCGGCAACCCACCGACGCCTCCACCGCCCCATCAAACCGCGTCGTCGCCGGCACGCCGCCGTGCTTGCGATCCACTTGCGAACGCAAACGCACCAGCGCGCGGAATCGCATCCCGGCTCCGCATGGCTTGGCGAAGACCCGCCGCACCGCCGCGCCGGCATCCGCCGCCGCGCCGTACAACCCGTACACCAACGCTTTCATGCCGTCGCCCCTGACGCCGGTTTCGTCCCCGCTTTGTATTCAATCAGCGTCGTCCGCCGACCCGTCACGCAGCCCCACACGTACTGCAATACCCCCCGACCCGCGGCCGGCCGACACGCCACGTTGGCCGCCGCATACCGCAGCGAATCGCCGAACGGGTAACCCCGCTTCGTGCACCAACGCACCATCCGGGCCGTCCACCAACCAAACGGCAACAACAGGAACAACCCCACGAACACTATCGGCCACCACCACAGCGCCGCCACGAACGCGACGATCGCCAACGCCGGCAACAGCAATCCCTGCAACACCAACGCCACCGCCCGCGTCAGCCACGGCCAACCGTCCCCCTCCCGGTGCATCCAGCCGACCTCGGCATACGCGTGACCGCTGCGTCGGCTGCGCTTCCAATACTCCCCGAACCGCGTCATCGCGATGTCGTGCTCGGCCATCAACCGGTCCAATCGCCACACCCGCCCGCCTTGCTTCCGCATCCGGAAACACAGCTCCGGCTCCTCGCCCGCGATCAATCCGGGGTTCCAGCCGCCGACGTTCTGTATCGCGTCGATCCGGGCCAGCGCATCCCCACCGAAATACGGCACCTCGCCCGGCTCCAGATTCCAATCCATATCAATCAATCGATTCCACACCGAACCCGCCATGTCTTCCTCGTGACGCCGACCGGTCACGCCGATGTACCCCTCGGCCTGCTTCTCTTGCAGCGCATCCCGCGCCGCGTCCAGCCAACCCGCGTCCATCACGCAGTCGCCGTCGATGAAATGCACCAGCGCAATGTGCGGGTGCGTTTCGCACAACCAATCCAGTCCCGTTTGTCGTCCGCGTGCCGCCGTCATCTTTCCGCCCGACAACTCAATCACATGGACACCGAGCTCCTTCGCGCGTTCCACGCTGCCGTCGCGGCTCGCCGAGTCGACGTACACCACCGTCGTGTCGTCGCGCATCACGGACGCCAAGCACCGCGACAGCCGCGGCCCCTCGTTCCGGCCGATCACCACGACGCCGACGTGTTCGTTCATCGCCTCAGGCATGTGTTTTCCCGCCCTTCACCACCGCTGGAATCCCCACCGCGATCCCGCCGGCCGGCACGTCCTTCAGCACCACCGCGTTCGCGCCCACCTGCGCATCATCGCCCAGCGTCACCCCGCCCAACAACTTCGCCCCGGCCCCGACGTTCACACGATCCCCCAAACGCGGTGCGTCGTACGGCCGATCCAACGTCTTGTTACCCAGCGTCACGCCCTGCCGCACGATGCAGTCGTCGCCGATCACGCAGCAGCCGTGGATCGTGATGCCGTGCTGGTGCTCGATGATCAGCCGCCGGCCGACTTTCGTCGCGTAGTCCAGCTCGATGCCGTAGTGGTTGCGGACGTGTCGGTGCATCATGCGATACAAAACCGACAGCGGGAACCGCACCAGCTTCGGCAGCCCCATCCGCCACACGCCGAAGCGATACACCGCCAGCGCGCGGAAGCCCGGCCGGGTCCAATCGCCGCCGTGGCTGCGCAGGTCTTCACGAATGAGCGTCCATAAGCCCAGCCCGTCTGCGCCGGTGCCGGTGCGGGCGTGGTCCATCAGCGGGGGCGTCTTCGGGGCGGTGGGCGTTTCGTTCACGCGGCGTACGTCCGATACCTTGCGGGTGGGCGTTCGATGAGGCCGAGGATCACGCCGATCCTACGAACACTCCTTCAGTATCGGCCAACCACGTTGCCCGAGCCACTTGACCCAAGCCCCGCCCGCATGAAACTCCTGATCGTCCTCGTTAATTACAACGGCTACGCACTCACCGCCGACTGCCTCGACGCCATCGCGCCGATCATTGCGGAGGTGCCCGACACCCACGTCGGCCTCTGCGATAACGGCTCGAGACCCGGCGAAGCAAAACGCCTCCACGACTTCATGGAGCAGCGCGGCTACGACTGGTGCACGCTCACCGCGATCAATCCGAACCTCGGCTTCTGCGGCGGCAACAACGCCGTCATTCGCCCCGCGCTGGCGTCCGAAAATCCGCCCGATTACGTGCTGCTGCTCAACAACGACACGCTGCCCTATCCCGGCGCGTTTCGTGAGCTCGTCGCCTTTATGGACGACCCCGCGAACGCTCGCGTCGGCTGTGCCGGCTCCCAGCTCGAAGACCTGCCGCCCACGCACCCCACACCCATGGATTGGCTGCAAAACCAAGGAAACCAAGCGGATTCGGGCAAAGTCCAGGTCTCCGCCTTCCGCTTCTTCACCCTCGCGAGCGAGTTCCAGGGCGCCACGCACTTGGGCCCGATTTATCGCCTGCTGCGGAACAAGGCCGTGGGCATGCCGATCCCCGAAGGCAACGCCAAAGTCGATTGGGTCGCCGGCGCGTCGCTCATCATCCGTCGCGACGTCCTCGAAACAATCGGCCCGCTCGACGACGCCTACTACACCTACTTCGACGACATCGATTACTGCCACAGCGCCAAGAAGGCCGGCTACGACACGTGGTACGTGCCCGCCTCCCGCGTCGTCCACCTCGTCGGCCAAACCACGGGCATCACGCACGCCACCACCGACGCCGCCGCCAAAGCCACGCGTAAAAACAAACCCCGCGCCGCCTACTGGTTTCAAGCCCGCCACCGCTACTGGCTCAAGCACGAAGGCAAACTCAAGGCCGCGCTCGCGGATGTCGCACTGCTCGCCGGCACCGCGCTTTACCGCTTCCGCAAAATCTTCGGTGGCGGCGACCACGGCGTGCCCGCTCGCTTTTTTCGAGACAGCTTGAACACCAGTGTGTTCTTCACGGGGTTCCAAACCCCGCACGTCGTCAACCCCGATACCGGCACGCCCAACCCGACAACGCCAAACGTGATCGATTCCGAAACCACGCGTTAGTCATGCACTCGGCCTGATCGCTTAAGCCACCAGGCCAACCCGTATGAATCATCCGTAAAGCGATTTATAAAACGCCGCGACGTCGTCCCACGCCTTAGATTCATCAAACCCCAGCGCGTCCGCATCGGGCGTGTCGGTGTTGATGCGGATACGCGGCTCGGTGAACTCGGTCTGGTGCGCGAGTTCGAGCTCACACGGTAAATCCAGACGCGTCCGCATCTCGGCTGCGAAGCGTTCGGCAAATGCGCCTTGTGTTTCGATGTACCCGTGCGGGCCGACGACGCAGGCGGATTCGGGATGCGATTGGAGTTGTTCGGCGCACTGCACGTACACGCGGGCCATGAGTTCCACATGAAGATTGTCGCGGACGTACGCCGGCGTGTTGCAGCCGGCCTTGTTCCCCGCAAACCAGGTCTTCATCAGGTAGTTCGTGAACCGCGGTTCTTCGTACGGGCCGAATGGGTTGGGGATGACGAACTGGCCGAACGGGATGCCGTGTTGATCGCAGTAATAACCGGTCATCTCGGCGGTCATGGCCTTTGATAAGCCGTAGGGCGAGAAGTGCGGAAGCTTGCCCGCGGCGTCGAGCGTGCCCGCGCCGTAGCCGCCGGCGAAGACCGACTGCGTGAGCAGCACCGCGGCGCGCTCGTTGTTCGCTTGCAGTTCGGTGAGCACGGGCAAGATGTTCTTCGTGTTGTTGCACACCGCGCCGGCGGCGTCGAAGTCCGGCGATTTGTAGTTCGTCACGTCCGCGGCGTGGTGGCAGAGCAGGTCGAAGCCGCCGTGACGGATGGCGTTGAGAAATGTGTCGTCGCCGACCGAGCAGTTCCAGATCGGCGTGCAATGCTCCTGCACGCGGGCGATCCGTTGCTCGCGGACGCCGCCGTCGGCGTACACCGTGGGCGACGCGCGGGTAAACGTCGCGGTCACGTCGTGGCCCGCTGCGGCGAGCTGTTTGACGAACCAGTAGCCGGTGAACGAGCTGGCGCCGGTGAAGAGGATGTTCATGATGCGGCCTTATAAAGCCGCGGCCGGTGGCCGCTGTGCTCGATTCGCGAACGGTTCACGGGAACGGCGACCACCGGTCGCCGCTTTTTATCACGCGCTTACTGCCCGAGGTGGAACGTCGGGTCGAAGTCCGGCCAACTTGTGTCCTTGTCGCTTAACACCTTCGGCTCGGTCGGCCACTGGATATTGAACTCCGGATCGTTGTACCGGAGGCCGCGTTCAGCGTCGGGGGCATAGAAGTTGTCGACGAAGTAGAACGCCTCGGTGTCCGGCTCGAGCGTGATGAAGCCGTGCGCGAAGCCGCGGGGCACCATCATCATCTTGCGGTTTTCGGCACTGAGCGTCTCGCCGAACCATTGCTTGAACGTCGGCGAGTCGGGACGCAAATCGATGATGCAGTCCCACAACGCACCTTTGATGCAGCGGACGACTTTGGTTTCCGCCGCGTCGCCGAGCTGGTAGTGCATGCCGCGGAGTGTGCCGGTGTCGGCGGACGACGAGTTGTTGACCTGCACGAAGTGGTCGGGGCAGCCGGCTTCGCGGAACTCGTTTTGGCAGAACATCCGGGCGAAGAAGCCGCGCTCGTCGCCGCGTTTTTCGAGGTCGATGAGGAAGGCGTCTTTCAGTGGCGTCTTGTTAAAGATCATGCGATTACTTTCGGCAAAAAAGGAAGCCCACGTTCATTGAACGTGGGCTTCGTGGTGGTTTTGCGTTTGTGGGATTATGCCCCGGTGGTTACGCCGATGCGATCGAAACGATCTTTCAAGGTTCGCAAGCGGACGAACTGGTCGGACTCGAAGTGTTTCTTACCGAAGCCGTGGTCGACCATTTCTTTATGGAGTTCTTCCATGCCCGAGACGAGGTTGTACTTGAGCTTGAAGTCGGGGACGAGCTCGGCGAGTTTGTCGAAGTTGACCTTGTAGTCGCGGGAATCTTCGCCGAACTCGCCGGTGTAGACGACGGAGCTGCCGGGGATGAGTCGCTTGACCTGGTCGCCGACGTCTTTGACTTGGTAGTTCTCGTCGTTGCCGCCGACGTTGATGGCCTGCCCATTGATCTTTTCGGCGGGGGCTTCGCAGAACGCGCGGAAGGCGGAGGCGATGTCGTAGCAGTGGATGAGCGGGCGCCAAGGCGTGCCGTCGGACTTGATGCGGATCTCGCCGTAGGAGAGCGCCGAGCCGAGCAGGTTGTTCACCACGAGGTCGATGCGGAGCATCGGGGAGTGGCCGTAGGCCGTGGAGTTGCGGAGGTAGCTGACGCAGAAGTCGTCACTGGCGAGGTCGGCGGTCTGGCGTTCGGTTTCGATCTTGGAGATCGCGTACGCCGTGAGCGGATTCAGCGTGTCGTCTTCGGTGAGCGCGATGTCGGGGTTGGGGCCCTTGCCGTAGACGCTGCACGAGCCGGAGAACAGGTAGCGGCCGACGCCGGCTTTTTTCGCGAGTTTGGCGAGTTGCACCGAGCCGTCGCGATTGATGCTGTAGGTGATCTCCGGGTCCATGTCGCCCATGGGGTCGTTGGAGATGGCGGCGAGGTGGCACACGGCGTCGATGCCATCCAGGTCCTGCTCGGTGAGGTCGCGGACGTCTTTGGTCAGTTCGACGTCGGCGGGCGTGAAGTCGCGCCAAGCGCAGCCTTCGAAGAGGTCGACGTCGGTGCCGGTGACGTGGTGGCCGTGCTCTTTGAGGATCTGGACGAGGTGGACGCCGATGTAGCCGCGGTGGCCGGTGACGAGGACGCGCATGCTTAGGATTCCCTGATCGTGCGAGGCTTCCGTGCCGCTTTGATCGGGCCTTACTTCGGCTTCCGAGCGAGCACGCGGATCGAATCGTACTTGGCGTCGTCGGACGCGAGCACGGTCCCGGCGAAGCGGCGCCACTTTTCAAACGTCTTCGGCTCGCCGATCTGTTTGCCCTCGAGGGCCTCGGCGATGCGTCGTTCGTTGTCGAAGCGGTGCGGCGTGAACTGCCGGGCGTAGCCGACGTATTGCCGGCTCTGCACGGGACATCGGCATTTTTCCATCAACGCTTCGAGGCTTTCGGCGGTAAAGAAGTTGAGGTGCCGGGGCACGTCCAGGAAGCTCCATCGCGGGCCGGCGCGTTCGGCCTCGTAGCAGGCGTTATTCGGAACCTCGCAGATGAACAGCCCGCCCGGGGCGAGCAGGTCGACCACGGCGGACACGGCCTCGACGGGGCTGAGCGTGTGTTCGAGGACGTGGGACATCACGACGGCGTCGAACGTGCCGCGTTGGCTGAGCAGTTCGCTGGGCAGGTCTTCGGCGGTGCCTTTGTAGACGGTGAGGCCGGTTTCGGAGGCGACGGCGCGGGCGTCGTCGTCGGGTTCGACGCCGGTGACGTCGTAGCCCAGGGTCGCGAGGCCCTTGAGGAGGCCGCCATTGCCGCAGCCCAGGTCGAGCACGCGGGACGATTCGCCGGCCGTGAGCATCGGCACGGACGCCGCGACGATGCCCGGCTCGAGGTATTTGCCTTGATCGACGCGCCAGGCGAGGTGGTGGCGGAGTTTGTCTTGGAAGGGCATGTCGCCCGCAGACCAGTCGCCGTCGTTCTGGTGCGTGTAGTAGTCGTCGGTGGCGTAGAAGTCGGCGACATCCTCGGAGGCGGGCCGGGGATGGAGAAAGCGGAAGTCGCAGGCGTCGCACTGGCGGAGGTTCCAGATGCGTTCGGCGAGCGGGTTGCCGACGCGTCGCCAATCTTTGGGCACGTCCTGCCAAGGCTGGGTTTCGGTGCCGCAGAGCAGGCAGGGGACCGCTCGGGTTGGCCGAGGCTGCTCGGGTGGGGCCTTGTGAGGCGTCTTTTTGCTGATATCAAGATCTGCGGACGTATCGCCCGTGTGCTCCGCCGCCATATCGTGCTTCCTCTGAGTGCTGCGCTTTGGGGCGCGGCCGGTTCTCTCTCTTCGCGTTGCCAAACGGCCCGTTGCGGGCCAGCAGGACCGTAAACTAATGTAACGCTGGGCGGAGAAAGCGCCTAGGAGTTTTCCGGGATTGCGGCGCGGGCCTGGTGGGCGGCTGGGCGGAGTCCGCCGCTCACTTCGTCCAGGGGGCTTCGCCGGAGGTCCACATTTTGTTCAGCCCGTCCCAGTCGCGCTGGGTGTCCATGCATTGCCAGAAGCCGCGATGCTTGAACATCGCGAGTTGGCCGTCTTTGGCGAGGTCGATGAGTGGGTTTTTCTCGAGGACCAAGCCCGGGTCGGTCTTGTCGAGACGATCCGCGAATCCCCGGCGGAAGAAGAAATATCCGCCGTTGATCCAGTTGTTCGCCAGGTCGGGCTTTTCGGCGAATTCGGTGACTTGGTCGCCGTCGAGCATCAGTTCGCCGAAGCGGGACGGCGGATTGACGCCCAGCACGGTGCCCAGGCGGTCGTGGCTTAGGTGGAAGGCGAACTCGTCGGTGAAGTTCGCGTCGGTGACGCCGTCGCCGTAGGTCACCGCAAAGTGTTCGGCGTCGCCGAGGTATTTGTCGGTGGCGATGGCGATCCGGCCGCCGGTCATGGTGAGCTCGCCGGTGTACGCGACGGTGACTTCCCAGTCCTGGTCGTGATCGATGCTGTGAACTTTCGCTTTGCCGTCGCCCGAGAGATCGACGGTGAAGTCGGACTTCATCGCCGCGTAGTTCAGGAAGTAGTCCTTGATCGATTCGGACTTGTAGCCGGCACAGAGCACGAACTTCTTGAAGCCGTGGCGGGCGTAGGTGCTCATGATGTGCCAGACGATCGGGTACTGCCCGATCTGGATCATGGGCTTGGGGCGGAACTCGGTCTGTTCGCGGAAGCGGGTGCCCAAGCCGCCGCAGAGGACGAAGACGGGGACGTTGGCGGGGTCGGGGGTGGGCATGGCGGGCTTTGGATATGGGGATAAAAAGGGCGCGGCGTGCGTCAACCGCGTCATGTTTTACATCGGCGGCGTCGCGGGCTGCGTTTGACGCCGCGTGGCGGGTGATTGGGTTATCGGGGCCGAAGCGGCGGCAGCACGAGCATGACGCACAGCACGAGTTGTCCCGATGCCACGAGCACGCGGCGCAGCGCGTCGTCGTCGATCGAGCCGGGCGTCACCGTCAGCAACAAGACCACCGGGACAAGCAACCCGACGAGCCAGTAGCGCCAGGCCGCGCCGTTGGTCGCCGCCTTGGCGACCGCTTGGCCCAAGGGCACGAAGCGCGGCGCCAGCGACATGGCGATTACGAGGATGACGCCGGTCGCCAGCGTGATCGTGAGCGTCGTCGTGGGCTGCCAACCGAAAAGTGTTGCGAGCCCGATCATCAGGAAATGCAGCGGCACCACCGAGAATGCCGCGATACCCCGCAGGCTCAAGGCGTCCACGATTTTCCGCAGCGCGCCGCCCTTTTCTTCCACGAACACGCAAAGGGCCGTCAACACTGTCACGACCGCAAACGCGGCCAACACCGAGGCCACCGAGATCGTGCCCCAACGGTGCAATTCGCCGCCACGCATCAGCAGCAGCGCCACGCCCGCCAAGCACACCGAAGCGCCACTGAGCATGCAAAGCGCGAACACGCCGCGATGGGCCCGCAGCCAATCCCGCTTGGCCTTCAACCACGCCCCGAGCACAAACCCCGCCAACGGAAACACCAGCCACGGGATCGGCGGAAACGAAATCCCGAGATTCCAACTGCCCGGCACCCGCTCGGCGACAACCCCCGGCCCGCCGCCGCCGGGCACGTTCCGCCCGGTCACGATGTCCAACCAGCCGCCCGGCTCCAGCCCGAAGACGCGCTCCGCCGACGGCCCGGCCACGAACCGCAACCCCAGCACGATGACCAAGGCCACGCCCGCCACGAGCACCGAAGGAGTGAGCCAGCGCGCCGCCGGCGTCTCGCGTTTCGATCGCGCGTCGCACTTCAGCACGGCCGTGAGCACCACCATCGATAACGCGATGAACCCTAAGAAATCCAAGCCCAAGTCATAACCCGCCGTCCGCCACATCAGCGCGTCGGCCAACACCAGAATCAATACCTTTTCGGTGAGATCAAGCAGCCGTTTGGGTTTAGCGCGGCCGGATTGGATGCCGTAGCCCAACCCGGTGATGAAAAAGAACACCACCGGCGCGAACGCCCCGAGCAAGACCGCCCACTGCAGCGGCGTGCTGTGGATGACGCCCGCGTCCGAAGCGCTGTGCACCCACGGCAGCGCGTCGTCGGCGGTGAGCATGTAGCCGACGTGGTTGATCACCATGAGCACGGCCGCGAGGCCTCGCAACAGATCAAAGCTGCGCCAATGCACCCGGGCTTGTGGGATCGCGCGGGCGCTCGACGACGGCGACGTCTCGGCGGCGGGTGTCGCGGGGGGTGCGGAGGGGGAGACGGCGGCGGTCACGGCAACGCACTCAGGCGGGTCGGGTTTCCGAGCGGGCGGGCGACACGGGCGTGCCGAAACCAGGTGATCCGGAAGGCGAGGGCGCAGCTTGACCGGATGGATCGATCGGCGTGCGTTCGGCCGCGACCTTGGAGCGTCTAGCCACGACCATGGCCGAGGTCATCGCCGAACACATCCCCCCGCCGATCAGGAAGAACAGCGGGTTTTCCATGGCGTTGAACAGGCAGTCGACCTGGTAGATCGCCAGCACGGTGGCCAAGCCTGCGGCCGGCGCGACCGAGGACGACAGCCACATCTTGGGTGGGTAGCGGATGACGAACAGGATCGTGGGCATGGCCAAGGCCAACATGAAGGCGAAGAGTCCCGCGAAGCCGAACTTACCGAGCAGCAGAATCCACATGCCGTCGGTGATGGCGGTGCGCTCGCCGTCCTGGCTGCGGACGAGGCTTCGGCCGTAGCCGCCCCAGCCGAACACCGGCCGCTGCATGGCTTTTTTCACCAGCACGGCGTCGTTGTCGAAGCGGTATTGCAGCGACCACGCGCGGTCGGGGTTGATGGCCTGGATGTAGGCAATCGCGGTGTCGCCGTTCCAGACATCCTGAGCGCGCGTTAGTGCAAACATCGGGGCCACGGCCAAGAGCGCGATCATGAACACGCGGGTGTTGATGTGCCGCGTCAGCAGCAGCACCGCGAACCCACCGAACCCGAGGATCAGCGCGCCCATGCCCTTGGCGATCAGCGCCGTCATCCCCAATACGCACAAGACCGCGATGGCGGGCACGGTCCACCGGGCGAACTGGATCTTGGTGCGCGCGGTCCAGAAACACCACGCGATCAGGGCCGCCGAGCAGATCCAGGTCGCCGTCATCAAGCCGGACTGCATGAAGCCACGCGGCCGGAACGAGAACAAGAACCCGCCTCGGTCGGCGTGGACGAAGTGGTGCTGGTGGAACCCGTAGATCAAACGGTGGAGCTGCGGCGAGAACCGCGCCTCGAACCAGCAGATCGGGACATACGCCAGCGCGCCGGCCAGGAAACACAGCGCGAGCGTCCGCATGTCCTTGAGGTCGGTGAAATACAACCGGCCGATCAGGTACGGGAGCAGCCACGCGGTCGACAAGGCCATGACTTCCGAGAGGCCGTCGTAAAGTTTCAGGTCGGGCCGATTGCTCAGCGCGGTCGCAATCGGAGCGACGATGCAGAAGAAGACGATCGGCAGGTCGATCAGCTTGAACTTGAACATCGTGAGCCGACCGAAGTCAAAGATCACGATGCCCAGCATCACCCCGAAACACGTCGCGGACATCTTGGTGTAGTCCGGCAGCTTGGGGATCTCGTACTTGGCCATCGGCAAGAACAGCCAGGCCACGAAAAACGACCACAGCACCGCGCGCTTGGGCGGCATGATGAGGAACAGCCCGAGGACGACGGGCAGCCAGCCATACATCGCAAGAGGCGTGATCATGAAGCGGGGGACACGGGGGAAAGGGTTGGGGTTCGGTCGGTTGGCACCGCAGAGCGCACAACCCAGGACATCATCGGCATCATCGGCGGATCAGGCGGCCGGCTTGGCGCGGGTGTCGGGCGCGGCGGCGGTTTGGCCGGCGGCTTGCCGGATGACCGCTTCAAACCGCTCGGCGGCGCGGTCCCAGCGGTGTTGTTGGGCCAAGGCGTGTGCGTTCTCGGACGTCACCGCCCAATTGTCGGGGGTTTGACCGGTGAGGTCAACGATCGCGTCGGCCATGGCGGCGATGACGGTGTCCTCGGAGCCGTCCGGCAAGAGCCGGCCCACGGCGTTGTCGATGAGCTGTGGCGCGGCGCCGGCGGGCGTGGCGATCACCGGCGTGCGGCAAGCCATCGCCTCCAGCAGCGGCAGGCCGAAGCCTTCGCACCGGCTGGCAAACAGCCACGCATCGCAGGACGCGTACAGCGCGCGGAGCGTATCGCGGTCGGGATTTTGGGTGTACGTGGTCTCGACGCCGCGAGGCAGGCCCGGGCCCTCATGTTTGGGGTCGCCGTGGCCGAAGGCGTGAACGCGTAGGTTCGGGACCCGCTTCGCCGCACGCTCGATGGCGGCCTGGATGCGATCGACCCCTTTGAAGCCGACCGGGCTGTACATGAACCCGACCGTGGGGCGTTCCTGTTTGGGCCGGGCCGGGGCGTGGAAGCGATCGTGATTCACGGCGTTTTCGATGACGTGGTTGGAGGAAGCGCCGTGGTCCTCGAGCAGATCGGCCAACCATTGCGCGACCACCACACGATGCGGGATCGCCCGCCACGTGGCCTCCACGCGACGCTGCATCGAAGGCGTCTGGTGCGGGAACACGCGTTCGTCGTGCTGGATCAGGTAGGCCGGGTTGCCCTTATCGCGGGGCAGCTCGGCGACCCATTCGGCGGTCTCCCACCACGTCGCAACCACGATGTCCGCATCGGGCAGGTGCTCCGCGGTGATCGGCCCGGCGGTGGGCACGTGCGTCACCGTGACGGGTTTGCCCGGTAGGCCCGTGAGCTGCGGGAGCGGGTCCAGGTGGCTGGGGATCGGCGGGCTCACCGCATGCAGCGATCCGGTTTTGAGAAAGTGCGTCAGCCGTGCTCGCTTTCCGTCGATCGATTTGCGGGTGCAGACGATGTGCACCTCGTGACCGGCCCGCGCGAGCGCCTCGGCATAAATCGCCACCACGCGCACGCCACCCTCGACGCCCGGTCGCTTCATCACGAACGTGACGCGCAGCGGATGATCCGTCGGTGACGGTTGCGGCATGTTCACGGCGTGGCCTCCGTGTTGTCGGTGGTTTCAATCGGCAGCCCCGCGGTGGTGGTTCCGGCGTCCGGGTTGGTCGGCACGGCGTCGGATTCAAGCGGGGCGTGCTGGTCGAATTCCGGGTCGAACGTTTCGGGCAGCGCGTCGGCCAGTCGGTCGGCGGGCATCGCGCTGACGCTCGCGGTGGTCTTGCCATCGCGACCGGTGAACAAGGGATCGTTCATGAGCGCCGCGACCGCGGTCTTGAGGTTCGGCTCGGCGTTGCTCAGGTACCAGTTGCGGTCCTGAGTCATCACGGCGTCGCTGAACAGCCACAGCCGACCGCCGCGAGCCTCGACGGTGCGGGCCAAGTCCCACAGCGCCGCGGTGTCGCCGATCACCCGGCCGCCGCTCACGAGGTCCACGTACTGCCCGGCGTCGTTGCGTTTGGCGGTGTTGTACGCCTCGGCGGGGGCGATAACCGCGTCGACCCGTGGGAGGTACCACGCGTAGTTCGCCGCGACGTGGGCCGGGCCGACCACGGCGATGGCGTCGGCGTCTTCGATCTGGTCCGCAGCGGCGGCACTCACCGACGCCTGGTCCCGCGACCACGTCGCGTAAAAACTCCAATTCAGCGTCGAGCGGATCGGGTCTTTGACGCTGTCGTGCGTCCGAGCGGCGACGTCCCAACTGGACGCGGGGTTGAGGTCTTTGGTGAAGCCGACCGTGAACACGAGCGCCGCGAGTGTCCCGGCCAGGCCGGCAAAACGCATCTGCGGCACCCGCTTCACCGCCACCAGCCCAACGCCGACGACGCCCACCGCGAGCACGCCCAGGATCATCGGATACAGGTGCAGGAAGTACCGCGACTCGCTGAACTGCCAACGCAGCTCGGCCGTCACCAGAATCGGTGCGACGATGGACACCAACAACAGCCAAGCGCCGTTGAGCTGCTCGGGTGCCCGAACGTGGTTTTCGCTTGCTTCGTCGCGCCCGGTCCGCAGGGCTTTGACCGCGAAGTGCGCAACGACCCACGCCGCGGGCACCATCAGCACGAGCATCCGGGGCCAACCGGGCACGAACCATTGCAGGAAATAACGATGCACGCCCGGCACGTTGCTGATCGCCGGCAGCCACGTCTTCCGCGGCCAGTCCGACAGCCAGAAATACCCGACCCAGCCCACGAACATGACGCCGATGCTCAGCAGCGTCACCAGCTCGGCTGGCCGAAGCCAGCGCCGCCACGAACGCACGTGCACCGTCGCGTAAATCAAAAGTGCCACGGCCGATAGCGCGAACTGATGAAGCGCCGCGGTCCACACCGCGGTCAGCATCAGCGGCAGCCACAGCCGACCTGTCGGCTCGGGGATGCGGTGCGGCTCCATCTTCTTTTCGCGCAGCTTGCGGGTCGACAACGCGAGCGTCGCCGCCAGCGCCGGAATCAGCAACACCGTGGGGACCCATGTGTGCGTGTCCCAAAGCTCCAGGTACACCGACAAGTCCGGCGCGTTGAGCCCCGGGAACATGCTCGCGAACCGTGCGAGCGCCCACGCGATCGGGTTGGCCGAGTCGACCACGATGTCTAGCGTGCCGTCGTTGACCGTGTCGGGCCAGGCCGACGCCCATGTGCTCTGTAAACCGCGCCAGCACTTGTTGTAGAGCACCCACACGACGCCGCACAGCCCCGACAACACGAAGTGCAGTCCCTTGGTTTTCCACGCCACGTTCCGTAGCGGCAGTACCGCCCAGAAGCACAACCCCAGCATGACGCCCAGGTCATGGACCGACACCGTCATCACGAAGACCGGCACAAACAGCAGCTTGCCCCACGCCTTGTGCCGCACCCAACCCGCGTGAAACGCGATCAGGCCGAGCATGTAAAGGCATTGGAACAGCGTGTAAAACCGCGCGTAGCGTGCGTATTCGATCTGCCACGCCGACAGCGCCATGAACGCCGCGAGCACCAGGCCCACGGCCACCGCCGCGTCGAACGGCTTGCGCGGGAGCACGCCGTCGAACAGTCGTCGGCCCAGCAGGTACGCGATCGGGATCCCCAAGACGCCAAATGCAGCGGACGGCACCCGCAACGACCACTCGCTCAAACCGAACAGCGCCGCGACGCCCGCTTGCGCGTAAAGGAACAGCGGCGATCGGCCGTACACGTAGCCCGAGTCCAGAAGCGGGAACCCGTGATCCAAAATCGCCGCGACCGCGAGCGCCTGGAACCCTTCGTCGACTTGCAGCGTGAGTTCGGCGAGATGAACCAAGCGCAGCAGCCCGCCGACGAGCATTAGCACGATCAAGGATCCGAGCACCACGAGCCGCGACGACAGCCCCGGGCGCGCCGCGACGCGCTCGGGCGTCGAGCGCGTTGGACTCGCGGAGCTTCCGGAATGTCCGGCGGCGGGTTGGGTGGCGGCGGCGGTCATCGGGACGAAGAAATGGGGGCGGTGGTCTTGTGGCGAAGCGTCGGGAGGATCAATAGCTTGAGCAAATTCGTGTAGCCGGCGGGATGGATCGGCCGGGCCTTGATCGCGGCCCAGCCAAGGCGGAAGCTCTCGCTCCGCTGTCCGGCCGCGACGGCCTTCCAGCTCCGACCGATGAGCATGCCCTGAATCTGTTCGCCGACATCCATCGGTTTGCCGCCCGGCGTGGTGGCGTCGTCGGTGGGCGGCGCTTCGGCGACGCCGCGGGCGAGGTCGTCTGGTTTCCCCTCGGCGCGTTGGCGGGCGAATTTGCGGGCCTGCTCGGTGAGGAATTCGCGCACCGGGCTGGCCTGGGTGTGCGTGCTGCTGGCATGATGCAGTCGATAGATGTAGGCCGTGTCGGGCTCGAACCACACCCGCCCAATCGTGCCGATCCGCAATTGCAAATCCACATCCTCCGTGCCCGCAAAATAGTCGCGGGCCCCACCGAGTGCTTCGACGACGGTGCGGCGGACCAAGAACGTGCCGAAGTGCGTGGGCGTGTCGCCGCGGCGGAGTTTGTCGGTGATGTCTTCGGATTCGCAGTCTTCGTGCAGTCGGCTGACGAGCGCGCCCTTGGGGTCCACGGTGTCGAAGCCGCCGCAGACCGCGACGAACTCGGCGTTGGCCGGGTCCTCCAAAAACGCGGCGTGTCGGGCCAATCTTCCCGGTGGGAACAGGTCGTCGGAGTCGCAGCGGGCGAGATAGGTGCCGGTGCACGCCGCGAACGCGGCGTTGAGTGCGGCGGCGATGCCGTTGCACGGGCCGGTCAGGATCTCGCAGGTCGCGTTCGGCCAGGTTTGTTCGTCGAGTACGGCGCGGACGACGTCGGCCGAGCCGTCGCTGCTGCCGTCGTCCACGACCACGAGCTGCACGGCGTACGTCGGCGTCGCCTGCGACAACACCGAGCGCACCGACTCGGCGACGAACGCGGCGGCGTTGCGCATCGGCATCGCGACGGACACGCTGGGGAGCGTGGATGCGCTCATGCGGCACGCTCCTTCGCCGGTTGCGCTGCGGATGCTTCGGCGGTTGTTGGTGTGGCTTTGGGTTCCGGGGCGTTGCCCTTGCCGCGCGACTTGGCCCAGAGCATCCACGCCTGCTTGTCCCAGGGCTTGAGTTTGAGCGCGCGTTTGCCGTAGTGCGCGGCGGTTTCGAACTGGCTGTTTTGCCAGGCCCACCAGCCGTATTGGAGGGCGTAATGGTGTTCGCTGTCGCGGTCGCCGGCGGGCCGCCAGAGGTCCGCGCCCTCAAACGGCCGGGTCTCTCCGCGGCGGGCCCAGGCGAGTTCGCAGGCGCGTCGGCAGTTCGCGCGCTGCGTCGTGCCCTTGGCTTCGCTGACGGACTGGGCGTGGAGGCGGTAGCGCGTGAGCGGGGCTTCGAGGTTGGCGAGTGTTCCGACTTCGCCGAGCCGCAGGAAGATTTCCAGGTCGCCCGCCGAGGTGAAGCTCTCGTCGTAGCCGTTGATTTGTTCGAGCGCCCCGCGGCGCATCATCGAGGACGGGTGCCCGATGGCGCAGTGGCCGCGGAGCAGGTCTTCCTGGATCGCGCGGTCATCGGTGGGTTTACTTTCGACGTGGAGGAACCGGCCTTGCCCATCGATGAGTTTCATGAACGTGCCGCAGCACACGACGTCTTGGTTGGCGGCGTTGTCGAAGAATGCTTTCTGGATCTCGAGTCGTCGCGGCTCGGCGAGGTCGTCGGAGTCCAGCCGGGCGACCAATGGGGCGCGGCAGGCCCGCAGGCCACGGTTGGCGGCCACAAAGATGCCCGCGTTGTCCTGCTCGATGACACGGAGGCGTGCGTCGGTTGTGGCGAGTTCGCGCAGCAGCGTTTTGGTGGACGCATCCGAGCCGTCGTCGACGACGATGAGTTCGAGGTGGGTCAGCGTTTGATTGAGGATCGAACGGATGGCGGCGGGCACGAAGTCGGCTCGGTTGTACACGGTCATGACGACCGAGACGGCGGGGGTTTCGTTGGTGGGGTTCATGGCGTACCCCCGTTCCACGATGCGGTGATCTGGTCGAACCACACGTGCAGCGCGATGCCTAAGTCGATCGTCAAGGGGGTTACGGCCAAGGACAGCGCGAGCAGGCCGATCGACAGCGCGGTCGAGCAGGCGAGCAGCTTGAGGTCCCACTTCCACTGATGCACGCCGATGCGGGAGCAGAGGATCGCGTCAACGGGGTACTTGGCGAATTGGCTGCCCGCGAGGCCCAGGATGAAGCCGGTGTCGGGATCGACGCCCAGGTACGGTCCCAAGGTGTAGCCCAGCGTTACGGATGCAAAGACGATGATCGTTTGCGCGGCGACGGTGATGAGGTTGTAGAGGGTCTTGCCACTGGCGATATAGGCGTGGCTGTAGGTCGTGTTGAGTTGGCCGGCCAGGGAGTTGATGGCCAGCGCCTGGACGATCCAGCCGGCGCCCCAGAACGACGGCTTGTAGACCATGTAGAACAGGGCAGGGCCGAAGAGCATGAGGCACAGGAGGATGCCGGTGACCGGGAGCAGCAGGACCTTGCGGACGCGGTGGAGCTCTTTATTGAGGTCGTGGGGGCGGGTGCGGAAGACCTCGGCGAGCGCGGGGAAGCCGACCATCGAGCCGAGCTTGAAGGCGAGTTCGGGCCCGAGGTTGGCGAGCTGGTAGCCGACCCAGAAGACGCCGAAGGTCGCGGCGGTGGTCCAGTTGCGGAGCAGGAGCTTGTCGAAGTAGGCGGCACTGAAGGTGAGCACGGTCGAGAAGAACAGCCACTTGCCGAAGTGGAACAGGGACGCGGCGGCGGCGACGTCCCAGCCGAAGCGGTTCTTGGTGCCGGGCAGGAAGTGCGATCCCGCACCACGGACCAGGGCGTAGGCGATGACGCCGGCGACGAGCGCCCAGACCGAGGCCTCGATGAGATACGCGTAGCTGATCATGACGGCGGACTGAACGGCGATGGCGCTCAAGTCCACGAGCATCATCCACTTGACCGCGAGGTTGCGGTTGGCGGTGAACCAGTTGGTGGATTGGAAGCCCAGGATCATGGCCTGGACCGAGACAATGGGCAGGACGATGGCCAACTGCGGGTCGAGCACCTGGGACAGCGGCCAAGCGAGCAGCGCGGCGGCACCCCAGAGGACAAAGCCGCGGAGCGCCTGCATGGTGAAGGCCGTGTTGACGAAGGCGTCGTCCTCGCGCTTGTTTTGGATGATGGCCGGGCCGATGCCGATGTCCGAGAACATCTGCAGGCCCGCGAGGACGATGGTCACGAGGCCCATGAGGCCAAAGATTTCGGGCGCGATGACCCACGCGAGCACGATGTTGCTGCCGAAACGGACGGATTGGCTGAAGCCGTAAGCCCCGACGGTCCACAGCCCGCCGAGCATCGCCTTTTTCTTGATGACGTCTTTTTCGCCCTGGCCCGAGGCCATATCGGGAGGCGTCACCTCGGTGGTCGGCGTGTCGAGCGCGTCCGATAATTCAGACGCTTCGAGATCGAGCGGGGACGCGGGAGCCTGGCTCATCGCGCAGCGCTCCCTTGCGTGGGGGCTGTCCCCGTGGTGCTGGTCCGCCGGTTGGTGGGCAATGCCACAAGCCTTCCCTAATCGTCGTCTCTGGATCGTGTCGCCGCGCCACGGCGTCGCGGTCGCCCTCCGGTCTATGCCGGCCTATGTCGTTCTATCGGCCGAATCCACCCATCATCTCGGATCGGCCGGGAAAACCAAAATCACCCCCGGGGAACCGCGGCGTGGGATTCTCGGACCTTTGCGACGCCTCGCAGCACCGCCGCGGTCGTACGTCCCCAGGCGGGCCAACTCAACGCGGTTGCGTAGCGCTGCTGAGCCGCCCGGGCCATCGCTGAATACGCCGCGCGGTCGGTCCAGAGTTCGCCAATCGCGTCGGCCCACGCCTTTCCGTCCGCCTCCAGCGGCACCAAGGCCCCGGTTACGCCGGCCTCCAACACGCTGCCCACCCCGCCGGTGTCCGTCGCCACGGCCGGCATCCCGTACGCGTGCGCCTCGTTGATCGACACCGGCGTACAGTCCGCCCGCGTCGGCAACACAAACACATGGCACTTCCTCAACAATCCATCGAGCTTCGCGGCGTCGGCGGGGTCGCGCTTGTCGCACCAGCCTTCATCCACGACGTAGTCCGGCAGCGCTTCGTTTCCGGGCGGTCGGCTGCCCACCAGATGCAACACCACGTCGAGGCCGCGCTCGTGCAAGGTCTTCGCGGCCTCCAGCGCGAACGCGCCGCCCTTGCGTTCCCAAGCGGCGCCGATGAACAGCAGGTGCAACGCGCCTTCCGTGGGTCGGGCCTGCACTTCGTCGGGCGTGAGCGCCCCTTTCACGTTCGCGCCCAACGGCACGACGTGGACGGATTCCGGGGCCGCGCCGTAGTCGGCGATCACCGAGTCGCGGGCCCAGTCCGAGCTCACCACGGTCGCGGCGGCTTTGGCGATCGCGAGGCGTTCGTCGGTGTCGCTGGCCTCAAAGCGCTTCATCGCGTCCGGGCCGGAGTACCGGTCGTAGTAGCCAAACAAGAGCTTGGGCGTCGCGTCGCTGGCGTGGACCACGGGCACATCGTCGTACGTCCACCGGCCGATCAACCCGCTGGCGACCGGCGCGAACACGACATCGGGTGTTAGCGCGGCCATGTCCTTGGCGATCGCGCGGGCCTGGTTGCCCGCTTGCCCCGAGGTCCAGTTCACGCCCTTGCCCTTGAGCTTGAACATGATTTTGCGCTTGAGCCGTTTGAGCTTGGTTTGCTTGACCGCGTCCCGGCCGATGGGGTGGACATCCGCGCCGGCATCCGCCAGCGCGTGATACATGTTGAACAGCGTGCCGGAGAAGAACTCGGGGTCCAGCGGATCGCCGGCGCAGAGGAAGCCGACGCGGGGCCTGTCGGTGGCTTTGGGGTTCGCGTAGTGGCTGGACGTGCTCACCGACGCATCATCGGTTGTTTTGTGGTTTCGGC
>JBCCDN010000049.1:0-20474 GCA_039030755.1 Planctomycetota bacterium
CGAGTTGAAGCCGGTGCCAGTAGGGCTCTGTCTCGGCGAGATCGGCGGCGTAGGTGAGCTGCTCGTTGAGGCCGAAGATGACAAACCGGGCGCGGCGACGGAGTTTCGGGTCGGCCAGCGCCTTGACGACCACTTCGGCACCGACGCCGGCGGGGTCACCCATGGTGATGCCGATCACCGGCTTTCGAGGAGGTTTGGGTCCAGCGGCCATCGGGAGATTCTAAGCGAAGCGGCGGGCGGCACTGGTCATGACGTGGTCGAAACCGGTGGGGCGGGTGTCGGGGACGACGGTGGGGCAGCGGGGGGCGTCTTCAAGAACTCGGCGATGCGGCCGGACATCTGGAAAAGCTTGACCACGAAGAGGATATACAGCACGATCGCCGCGATGCTCAGCGGCGTCGAGAGCGGCGACAGCACGCAGGTGAGCAGGGTTAGCCACGACGCAAGGCTGAGGCCGGCGTACCACATGCCCAAGGCTTTGCCGGCTCCCCCGACATTGAGCGGAGCCCCGCCCACCATGCCCGGCGGCGGCTGGGCGGCTTCGGGATGGGCAAGGAAGTAGTTGCGGAACGTGGCCGGCACACGCGAGACGACCCGGAAGTTCCAGAGCAATCCAAAGAACGGGATGATGGTCAGCCAGATCGAGAACCCACTGATCCGGCGGTATTTGCGAGGCACCTTCCGATGCGGGAGCCAGATCAAGAACGCAAAGATGCCCGCGATGACCAAATAGGTCACCGTGAATAGGACCAGGGGGATGATCAACCCGAGGAAGGTGGCAAGCAGCCCCGCCCCGGCCGAGGCGGCGAAGTATCCCATGGCCTCGGCGGGCGCGTCGGCGGCGATGCGTTGAATCCACTCGACCAGTGCCGGGTCCATCTGCCACTCCTCGAGCATCAAGCGCACGAGTTCATCGGGCAGCCCGGTGTCGGGCGGTTCCGTGGTTTCGGGGATGGGTTCCGACGCGGGCGTGGGTAGGGTTTCGTCCATAGCTAGCAGGTCTATCGGCCGCGTTGGGCGGGCGGCGTTAGGCTGCTTCGATGCGTTGGTCCACGGCCGAGATCGCGGAAGCTTTGGCGGTCGGCCTGAGTATTCAGGCCGCGGCGGATGATGCGGAACACGCGGTATACGGCTTCGACGCCCGCGATGAGTTGGGACTCCACCCGCTTCTGGCCGAGAGCCTCGAACAGCACGGTCCAGGCTGGGGGGTATGGCGGGAGCAGCGGTACCCCGGACATTGGGCTAAGCGGAAGAAGAGCGAAGGGCTGCGGTGTGATCTGGTGTTGACGCCGGACCAACAGCCGCTCGCCGACCCGGCCACCACGGGAACGTTGTTTGGGGCTGCGACCGCGACCTGTGAGGCGGACGCGGCGTACTGGATGGAAATTAAAACGGTCGCTCAGTTCGAGTCAGGCGAAGGTTTTAAGCGGTACTCGGCCGAGCTGCTGCGGCCGGTGATGGCCGATGTGAAAAAAATCTGGCAAGACGGCGTTATCCGCTATGGGGGCTTGGCGTTGGTGTTGTTCACGGCCGACGCCGAAGTCGCGGATCATGACGTGCTGGCTTGGCACACCCGGTGTATGGAAAAGGGTTTGCCGGTGCAGACCCCGGCGGTCCGAGGCTTTCCGATCACGGACCGCATTGGCAACGGGTGGTGCGCGGTGGCCGTGTTCGGGGTCCGCGGTTGATAGGAATCAAAAAGTCCACGCCCCTGAACTTCAGTGGGCGTGGACCGGGAGGAGAGAGAAGTGGTTGATTGGCGTCGGTGTCGCAGTGGAACCCGGCCGAGTCGTATTTATTGCCTTAGGGCAAATTCCTGGTTTTGCTGCTGCTCTTCGGCGATGCGTTGCAGCTCGTCCCGTTTGGTGTTGCGACGGTCGTCATTGAGGAGCCGTCCGGAGATCCGCCCGTCGGGCAGAAGGTAAACCATGCGGACCTGCGACGTGCCGTTGACTTCGACGACATCGACATCGAGCAAGACGGCACCGACGCCCATGCTCACCGTACGGTCAAAGCCGGGCGCGAGTTCGACAGACTGTTTGCCACCAATGGGGTTGCCGGGGGTTTCTTCGAATTCTCCCTGTCGCCAAAGACCGTTGTACACCTTCCAAACCTCGATCGCCGCGCGGTCCTGCTCGGCATTACCGCGGACAAAGAAGAAGTAGGCGTCGGGGTCGAGCGTCACGGGCGTCGTCCAGGGTGCCGCGTCGAAGTCTTCTTCGCTCGGAGCCAACGCGAGACGGAACTCGTTTTCTTTACGTTGTTCGGGGTGAACGCGGGTGTACTGATACAGCGGGTTGATCGCGGCGGCGACCAGTTTGTAGCGATAGGTCGATCCGGGCTGGGCGGTCAGATCGTGGGCCCACACTCGCACGGTTTCGGGGACTTCGTCGGTTGGATTCGCGGGCACGCCCAAGCCCGCCCCAACGCCGCCGAGCTGCGGGTTCTGAGGTCGGATGTTGCGGCGGGGGTTGCCCATGCCTTGCGGCGGGCCGAACTCATCCATGCCGCCCATGCCGCCCATGCCCATCCCGAACTGGTCGCCACCACCGCGATTGCGAAGGAACTCCATCTGCGCCGCGTCGTCGTCGACGCCGAGGAGCTCGTTTTTCTCGGTGATTTTCTCTCGGAGTTGTTCTTCGAAGCGTTCGATTTGCTGTTGTTGACGGTCGGTGTCCTGTTGAGCGCGGTTGGGGCGGTTGGTGTTTCGGGTGGAGCGGGTATTGCCGCCGCCCATCCCCATATCGCCGCCGAAGTCGTCGATGCCGCCGGGCGTGCGGTTGGCGCGTTGACGGGGCGTTCCACGCTGGGTGTCTCGGCCGCTGAGGTTGGCGATGCGGCGTTCGAGGTTGCGGATATCGTTTTCGATGTCGTTGAGCTGCTCACGTTCGCTGGCGGATAAGACGCGGTCGCGTCCGGTCGGCGGCGTCCAGGACTCCAGAGCCATGGGCGGGAAGCTGGGCTGCATGATTTCGCTTTGTCGAGCTTGTACATCCTCGAGCAGCAGCTGAGCCATTTGCGGCTCTGCCTGATCGATGGGCTGGCCGGGCAAGAATGCGAGTTGGCCCGGCAACGGCTCGATTTTGGTTCGATTTCCCCAAGTGCCATCGGCGGCCTGTTCTTCCCGGACCAGGTAGACCGAAGCGATCCCCAGCTTGGCAAGCCAGACGTTGTCAGGGATTTGTGCATTGGCGGACTGATCGGGAGCGTCGAGACGTTTGGCCCACTCCTGTAACGGGAACTCGGCCATCACCGAGACGTACTGGAAATCGACCGGGGCTTGGTCTCCGACGAGGTTTTGAACCTCAACCACTTGAGCACGCTGGTCGGGATCGTTCACGGCCCCGGGGTCGGCCAAGACGCCGTGCTTGGATTTGATATTGAACGACGACGCCATGGGTGGCGTGGGTAAGAACAAGCGATCGAAATCCGGGAGGGCGTCGCCTCGGAAGTCGATCCCGATGCCGGGGCCCTCGATGGGCGCGTCGAGTTGAGCGACCTGCGTGATCTGCTCGGCGATCCGACGCCAAATTCCTGGGCATAGTCGGGCACGATGTATTCCTCCGTGGTCGGGAGGTTCGTGCGATCGCTGCGGATGCCGGTGGTGACCCGTTCAGCCGCGGAAGTGATTTTGTCCTCGAGTTGGCCGGGCCCGTCGCCGTTGTCGGTGGCGTGGGGTTGGCCGAGGACGCCGAGCCAGGCGTAGGCGACGACCGCGAGCAGCAGTACGACGGCGGCGCCGAGGACGAGTTTCTCGGTGTGTTTCGCGAAGAAGCCGAGGTCTTTATTCATGGTGGACTCTCGAGATTAAGTGGGCCAAGGATTGCGGCCGGTTGAGCCGCGGGGGGGCGGAGCGGTCGGAGGATCAGTTCAGGCCGGGATTCGCGGCATCGGTGGCCGCGGCGACACCGGTGTAGGTCTTGACGTCATCGGGCATGAGCGGTGCGGTCCATTCGCGGAGCCACAGAGTTTCGATGACCAGTTCGACTTGGACGATGTCGCCTGGGCCGTAGAGAAACGGGCCGCCCAATGCCCCGAAGTCGAATTCATCGAGCCCGGTGATGCGCTGGTCCACGACGGCCATGTAGTTGGTGTCGCCGATCGCGTTGTACAGGTCGGGCAGCTTCTGGACATCGGCGTGCAAAGTGAGTTTGACGTGGCGGACATCAAAGACGTTGTTGGAGACCCGGCCGGTCGGGGCGAAGAAATAATTCGCGGCCACGGCCGCGCCGGGCTGAACGGGTGCATCGGCGGGCGGGGTGGGGAGGAGGCCGATTGATCGCGGCGAGGAACTTCGGTTCGCCCCGCCTCGCCCTTCGGCTTGCGGATCAAAATCGCCCACGGCCCCGGTACTGTGCAACCCGACATAAGCGGGGAGCACTTCGAGCGAGATCAATCGTTTCGCAACACCGGTCAAAACGTTACCGGTGATCTCGACGCCTTCGTCCGTAGTGGCGACGACCTCATCGATTTTGTTGGCCTTGCGGAGCGCTTCAACCATGTCGGCTTGAATCCAGAGTTCCATCTGGCTTTCCCATAGCTGGAACGGCGCGGGGGTCGTGCCGGCGAAAATCCAAGGGCGGACCGAAAGCGGGAAGCCGGTATTCAGTTGTGTGGGCGGTCCGATGAACGGGTCTGCATAGATATGCAGGCTCTGAGCACGACTCTTGAGGGTACTCAGCAGGCGTGCCCGCTGTTCGCTGCGGAGTTGCTCCTCTTGACTCTCGGTGATGTTGTCGCCGTAGGTTTGGAGGCCTTCCTGGACGATGATCGCGAGCCGTTGCTGGAGGTCTTGATCGTCGGGCGGGAGGCCGGCGTTGAGCGTGGGCAGGGTGATGCCGGTGACTTCGGCGAAGCCTTCCTGAGGCCCGGGTCCGCCGAGCAGGGTAGCTAAAGCGTCGCGATAGAGCGCTCGGAACTGGAACGGGTCGATCGCGGCGGTGTTGGGGAACATGCCGTTAATCAGCGGCGCTTTGCCTTGCCGGTTCCGCACCGTGATGACATCGCGGGTCTGGTCGGCCTGCTGGGTGACGTCGGCGTAGATCTCCTTGAGGCGATCAATCGTGGCTTGGTTGTAGGTCACGCCCGAGACGTTTTGCGCTGCGGCGCCGAGTTCTGCGGGGGGCAGTTCGATGCTCTGCCGGGTGTACCGGACGAGCTTGTCGGGCTCTTGGCTGAAGGTGTTCATTTCTTCGCGGAGCGTGGCGGACTGCCCGACGAAGTAGACGAAGGCGCCAATGGAGGCGAGCACCACCAGGGCCGCGATCACGGTTAACGGGTTGCCTTTGAGCCAGGCGAGGACGCTTTTCATAGGGACACCTCGGAGTCGTTGGTGACGCGGCGGCCTACTTGGGGATCAGCCGGCGGCGGGTTGCTGGTCAGGTCTTGCGGGTCGGCAGGGTGGTTCGACGTTCCGTTGTCGTGACGTGCTTGATCCGCTTGGAGGGCGGGGTCTTGTGCGGGCGTCGCTTCCGGATCGGCGACGGCATTTGGGTCTTTGAGTTCGAGCGTAAAGCGAAGCTCGAATTCCGAATCGGTGGAACGATCTTCGTCGAGCAGCGGATTTTGCGGGAGCATGTCACCGACCGAGACGTTGGCGTTGACGCCGCCACGCATGCCGCCCATTACCCTTCCACGCATGCCGCCCATGCCCATTCCGCCGCCCCCAAACTCATCCATCCCGCCCATGCCCATGCCGCCCATGCCCATACCACCCATGCCGCCACCTCGGCTTATACGGTTGTTCATGGCCGCACCGCCGGTCGCGCCGACCGGTCGCAGGTAAGGCATCGGGTTGTCGGGGAGGACGATGGTGTACGGCACATCGTCCCGTTCGGCGTTGTCGGCGAGCCAAGTGAGAACCGTGCTGCGGATCAGTGCCGACGCCGCCGCGGACTCGAGTGGCGTCGTGCCGCGCATCACGATCTCGAGCTTCGGCTTGCTGGTTTCGCTGAAGAACGCTTTGGTCTGGCCTTCGGTCACCATGGCCGCGACGTCGCCGGGAGCGCCGCCGGCCCCACCGCCCATCCTCATGCCGCCCATGCCCATGCCACCCATTCCCATGCCGCCCATCCCCATGCCTCCGTCGAAACCTCCGCCCATGCCGCCCATACCAAACGGGTCCATCTGTGCACCGGGGTCGGCGGTGGCTTCAACCGCTTCGGAAGCGGGAACATACGTGTCTGCGATCATGTTGATCGAAAGCATCCGGCGCTGCGAACGCGGGATCGCCTTCATCGCTTCGTAATCACCGTTGACAATCGCCTCCTGCGGGTTGACGCTTGAAAGCATCGCCCCGATGTCGGCCATCACATGGGCATAAAGATCGCGTTGAGGCAGCACGAGCCGGTAGTTCTCGATGCCTTGCAGCGGGTTGCCCACCATGACGTCCTGAGCCGCCTGCTCAAACTGGCGGGCCTCGTTGCTGACACGCTGGATGACCGGCTGGGTCGTTGACTTCATGGATTCGAAGGCGCCGCGGTCCACGATGTACTTTGCGGCATAGGCACCCGAAGCCACCGCCACCGCCGCGGCCGCACCCATGATCCAAGGCTGCTTGGCTTTCCACAAGCGTGCACGCAAGATGTGCTCGGGCAAGATATTTGCAGGTACCGCTTCCAGGCCGAGGCCCTGCAAAGCCAAGCCGTATGCGGTCGCGAGGTTGCCGGTCGCCCCGGCGAGTTCGGACTCGCGTTTCCCTTCAAGCGTGATGCGCGAGAAGGGGGCCGGCTTGCCGACGCTCATTTGTAACTGCTGCTTAAGAAATTTTTGACGGCCGGGCAGTTGGAACGTAGAGCCCAAACCAACGACTCGCTTGAGCTCTGAGTCGCGATTCATCGACTGGTAGTAGCCGATCGACCGCTGGACCTCTTGCACCAGGTCGGCAAAGACCGAACGCATCGCTTGGAAAATCTGCTTGGCGTATTTGCTGGTGGCCGCTTCCTTTTTAAGCTTTTCCGCTTTGGCGTAACTGATCTTGAACTGCTTAACCAGGGCTTCGGTGAAATTGTTGCCGCCGATGGGCAGCGTGCGCAGCCAAATCTGGCCTTCTTCAATCACGATCACGTCGGTGGACACCGTGCCGATGTCAAGCAGAACGGTGCCGCCGTCATCGTCATCGCCCCCCGCCATCTCGTAAGCAAAAGCATTGAACACCGCGACGGGTGAGAGCGTCAGTTCATCCAGCTCAACATCGACCGTGCGGTAGTTACTGAGGAAACGAAGAACCCGTTCTTTGGTGATCGCGAAAATGCCGACCTTCACATCCGGCGAATCTTCTTCTTGGAACACCTTGTAATCCCACTCGACCTCTTCGATCGGGAACGGGATCTGTTGCTGGGCCTCGAACTTGACGATATCGGGGATCTTCTTGGGCTCGACGGGCGGCAAAGCCGCAAATCGCGCGAACGCCATATTCCCCGGCACCGATGCGATCACCGCGGCGTTGCTGAAGTCGTGCTTCTGGGTCAGTGCATCGAGTTGAAGCTGAACCGCTTCGTCCGCGTCGACGTCCGGCGCGGTCAGTACTTCGGGATACGGAAGTACTTCGAACTGCTCCATCCGGACTTCGCCGCCATTGCGGACGAGCTTCACGGCCTTGACCGCGTGGCTGCCTACGTCGATGCCCCAGCTTTCGTTGCCTTTGGCCATGGTCGGTGACTCCTTAAACAGAACACATACGGGTCGGACGCGGGTCAGGTTGGCTTGTTCGCGCTCTCATGCAAATAAGCCGAAGATACCGACGTGCCGACGGGAAACTACACAACATACGGTCTTTGGGCGTGCCGCACGGGAAAAATCAAACCACACGAAAAACGTGTGACAGCCGGGAGGTCATTTCGAGTTGTCCGGCTACTGCGTGGTGTCGGCCGTATGAGGGAACCGCCGTTGCGGGAACAAATGGGCAGCCAAAAACCTATTATTCGCAGTATGTCCAGATTTTCACCGCGACAAACGGAAACGTCAAGGTTTTTTTGAAGTCGGAGCGCGCTTCGCAGTCATCTCGTTTCAGTCCTTGTGCCGAATCACGATGAAGATTTTCAAAGACTGGCTAGGTTGCCGCGGTCGGTCAGCTCGGCGTGCATGAGCGACTTGACCTGTCGACCGAGAATCGGCAAAGTAGGCTTCTTGATCTACGGGGCCGTAGCTCAATTGGGAGAGCGCTGTGTTCGCAATGCAGAGGTTAGGGGTTCGATCCCCCTCGGCTCCATTCCCCGGTTCTCGGGAGTAATCCACTAGACAGGTATTGAACAGAACTTTGCGGTTCAGCCGCGCCGGTGCATCTGCTAAGTGATCCGCGCGATAACGGATTTTTTTTGGCCCATCGGTGCGGATTTCGGTGCGGAACTAGCGGGGGGCAAGGTGCGGAAGCTGTAAAAAATCGCTTCGCGATTGACGAACGAGAGAACGTGCATCAAGAACCTTGGAATAGGTTCATGATCACTTCTGCTCCTGCCCCGCAGCTCGAGCTGCTCGATGGCATCGTTGCAAGCGACATCGGAGAGCTAAACGGGCCCAAGATTGGTGTGAGGTGAATCTTGGTGAGCTTCAAGTCCTTGTACTTGGACAGTCGTCTCGGTGGCAACGGAGCCGTACGACGGGTGGGCCTTTGATCTGAGGCTCGGCCACGCAGACCTGTTCGGGTGGGGCGGTCACGTCGATACGGCCGGCGTTTATGACGGACACGATGTCGGCGACCGTCAGCGCTTCGGCGGGGTCGTGCGTGACCATCAAGGTGGCGACGTCGGCATCGCGGAGAACCTGAAGGGTCATCGCTCGCAGTTCGTCACGGAGTGCGCAGTCCAACCCGGTGAAAGGTTCGTCCAGGAGCATCAGCCTCGGGTCTCGGGACAATGCGCGGGCTAGGGCGACGCGCTGTTGCTGTCCGCCGCTGAGTTGGTAGGGCATGGCGTTGGCGTGGTCCGCCAGCCCGATGCGGTCGAGGAGATCGAGCGCCGCACCGCGGCGCTGTGGCCGGGGACGGTGCTTCATACCAAAAGTCACGTTTTGCAACACCGAGAGGTGTGGGAAGAGGGCGTAGTCCTGGAACACGAAGCCGACGGCCCGTCGCTCCGGGGGCAAGCACTTGGCATTTCGTCCGCCGGCGCTAACGGTCTTCCCGTCGATCTGAATGGACCCGCGAGTCGGTCGGGCGAGGCCGGCCAGAAGACGCAGCATCGTGGTTTTGCCGCAGCCCGAAGGGCCGAGCAGACAGTGGACGCGGCCCGGCCAGAGCGTGAGCGACACGTTGGCCAAGACGGTCGGGCCGCCGGGATACTCAAAACCCACGCCATCGATCAACACTCGAGGCGTCTGGGGTGTTTGCGTCTGACGGGAAGGCCAGGTCACTTGGTAGAGCGTGTCGGATGTCGCCACGCTTGAACCATACGCGCCTTGCTTGAGCTTGGGTGGGGTATTCACGTTTTGTCCTTCTGCCTGGGCCTTAGCAGCGTGGATAGCAGCACCACGGGAATGAGCCCAATCACGATGATCAGCAGCGCGGAGAACGCCGCCTGATCGAGCCGTTCATCGCCGGCGAGCTGGTACGTACGGACGGCGAGGGTATCGAAGTTGAATGGCCGAAGCATCAGCGTGACGGGCAACTCCTTCACGACGTCCACAAAAACCAGTAGGGAGGCGGCGATAAGCGAGGTGCGCAGCACGGGCAGGTGCACGCGGAGGACCAGGCCGCGGCGGGTTGCGCCGAGCGTACGAGCGGCGTCGTCGAGGGACGGTTTCACGCGGTCGAAGCCGGACTGCACGAGCGCGAGGGCGACGCCGAGGAAACGGGACTGGTACCCGAGGAGCACGGCAAAGACGCTCCCGGTGAGCAGGAGCCCCGGGGTTGCTCCGAGCCACGCACGGGTGAAGTCGTTGATGCGGTGGTCGAAGAAGGTGAGCGGGATGATCAGGCCCAGTCCCATGACGGTGCCGGGCAGCGCGTAGCCCAGGCCGGCGAGACGGACCGATGCGGCGGTGAGCGGGTCGCGGGCCAGGCGGTTGGCGTAGGCGACCAGCAGCGCGAGGACGACGGCGGCGACGGACGCGACGGCGGCGAGCAGCAGTGAGTTACGGCCGTGTTCGAGCGCGACCTCGGCGGCGCGGGCGTCGCCGGTCGTCCAGGCCATGTGGACGAAGACCCCGGCCGGCAGGGCGAAGCCGACCAGAACAGGTAGGCCGCAGACCACAACCGCGACGGCCGATGCCGCACGGCCGAGCCGATAGCGGGTGGCGGCCTGCCCCCGCGACGACATGGCGTGGTATCGCGCCCGGCGTCGCACGACGGCCTCCAGCAAGACGGCGACGAACACGATCGTGAGCAGCAGCGACGCCAGCTGGGCCGCGGCCGTCGGGTTTTCGAGCGCCCGCCACGTGTGGTACACGCCGGTTGCGAGGGTATCGACGGCGCAATGGTCGACGGCCCCGAAGTCGGCGAGGGTTTCCATCATCACGAGCGCAGTGCCGGCGGCGATCGCCGGGCGAGCCAGCGGCAGCGCGACCGAGACGAATGCGCCCAATGGGCTACGGCCGAGAGTCCGGGCGACTTCCTGGGTGCAAGCAGACTGTTCAAGAAACGCCGAACGCGCGGCTAGGTATACGTAGGGGTAAAGCGTGGCCGAGAGGATGAAGATCGCGCCAACGCGGGTCCGCAGGTCGGGGAACCAGTAGTCGCCGCGTGACCATCCGAACGTATCCCGCAGCCAACTCTGCACCGGCCCCGCGAATTGCAGCAGATCGGTGTAGGCGTATGCCGCGATGTAGGCGGGCACCGCGAGCGGCAGGATCAACGCCCACGACAGGACCCTCCGGCCCGGGAAGTCACAGGCCGTGACCAGCCATGCCGTCGCGGTGCCCACAACCGCCGCGAGGACGCACACCCCGATGACAACCAACGCCGTGTTGACGAGGTAGCCCGGCAGCCGGGTCTCGGCCAGATGCGCCCAGTCTCCACCCGAGTTCTGGGTCAGGCTGAACAGCACCGTACCCATGGGGATAGCCACCACGCCGCAGATGAGCAGGGACAGCAGCGTCCACGGGGAAAGCCGCGGTGTCGCTCGACCTAGCCAGCCGAGCCACGCCGCGGAGGCGACCGACGAAGAAGCGGTCGTTGATTCGGTCATCAAAACGCCAAGCCTCCGAACTGCTCGCACTCACGCCCGCAGACTTCATCGCCAGCCGGCCCGGTCCATCACCTTCACGGCTTCGCGGTTTCGATCGCCCAGCACCACCGCGTCCAAGTCGTCGGCGACAAACGTCCCGAAGCTGCGGACCACTCGCGCGGGTTCGGCCCCGTCCACCACGGGATACTCGTAGCTGCCCGAGACCCAGAGTTCCTGGGCTTCCACCGTTGTGAGGAATTCCAAAAACCGCACGGCGTTCGCCGCGTTGGGTGCGGTCTTCACGACGCCCGCGCCAGACACGTTCACGTGGGCTCCACCGCCAACCTGATCTGGGAAGACCAGACGGATCTTTTGCGCAGCTTGCCGGTCAGATGCGCGGTCGCCATCGATCATCCGGGCGTAGTAGTAATGATTCGCCACCGCGACCGTGCCCTCGCCCGCAGCTAATGCGCGTAGTTGATCCGTGTCTCCGCCCTGCGGCGTCCGGGCCATGTTTTTCACCACGCCCTCGGCCCACGCCTGCGTCGCGTCGACGCCGAGGTTGCCGATCATCGCGGCCAGCAGCGATTGGTTGTAGATGTTGGACGACGAGCGGATCAGTAATTCGCCCTCGAGCTTCGGGTCCGCCAACTCGGCGTACGTGGTCACGTGATCGGCGGGAACCTCGTTGGATAGGAAGATGCACCGGACGCGGATCGACAGGCCGAACCACAGCCCGTCGGGATGACGCAGGTTCTCCGGGATCCGCGATGTCAGCACCTCGGACGACACGGCTTGGAAGACCTCGGCCTCGACGCCTTGGTGCAAGCGACCCGCGTCCACGGTCACGAACAGGTCGGCGGGGCTGAGGTCGCCCTCGCGTTCCAGCCGGGCGAGCAATTCGTCCGTCTTCCCTTCGATGAGGTTTACTTGGATCCCGGTCTGTTCGGTGAACCGCTCGAAGAGCTCGTCGTCGGAGTCGTAGTGCCGAGAGGAATAGATGTTCAGTTCGGGTTCGGCCGTTGCCGGCATACCAACCATCAACGCGACCACAACGAAGAGCAAAAGTCGGTGGAGATACATAAAGAGTCCAGTCACTAGGGGGTTGTGCGTCCCACACTTATATTGATACACGGTCGCAAGATAGTCCGCAAACCGCCACGGTTTCCGCTTCGCTTGCTGGCTCAAACGGACGAGGCCAAAAGGAGATACTTTGCAAGCTCTTCGATGTAAGGAAGCGGTGAGAGTAAGTTGAGAATCGTTCTAAAGTTCTTATTGAGACTGGGTTTAGAGGCTTTTCGTTGATTCACCCGCTACAATTGCGCGTAGAGGTAATCGCACGGGAGTGCCTTCCTAATACTCCGAAAGGAAATCACCATGTTGACCCTTAATGACGGACAATGCGGCCTCTGCAAACACTTCGGCGAAGAAGACCAAAGCACGCAGTTTGTCCAGATTCGCACCAGCAAGTCGGCCCCGGAAGACCTCACCGCCGAGTGCGGCCACCCAAAACTCGAGCCATTAAACTTGATCGTCACGCCGATCTCAGGCTGCCAGGGTTTTGAAGCTGCAGAAGCCGCCTAACGTTTGAGATGCGTTTTCAAGACACTTGATCCCCCGGCCGTGACGGCCGGGTTTTTTATGCGCCGGCCTATCCATGGGTCAGGCGGTTCACCGATTTGTCACTTCGCGGAGCCAGCGGTGGCGATCGACATCACGGCAATCGCGATGCTTCCCGGGTACGCGGCGTCGTCCGCCGGGGTCGGTGGTGCCGGCATCGGTCTCGATAAATACGGCCGCGAGCAGTTTTTGCGGTGGTGTATTCGTCATCCCGAGGTGTTCAAACATCTCGGGCGAGCGGAGTTGGCCGCCGGACGACCAGTAGGTGCCGAATCCGCCGGCCGTCAGCAATAAGAGCAGGTTCTGCACAAAGGCAGCCGTTGCCGCGAGGTGTTCCTCGTCGCGTCCGGCGAGTTTTTCGCGGATCTCGCGGTTGATCGGCATCGCGTGAGCGCCCAACTCCGGCAGCCAGGTCACCAGCACGCACGCGTCGGCGGCGTCGAGCAGTTGCGGCTCTTTGGTTTTGCAGCCAAGCGTGTCCCGAAGGTATCGAGCCGCACGCTGCGTGGTTTCGGGCCAAAGCAAGTGGGCCCGCCACGGCTCGGCGAGGCCGTCGACGTTGCGTGGGAAATGGAACGGTGCCCAGTTGGCCGCGCGCAGGCTTCGGCGGATGGCGTCGCGATGCTCAGCGACCACCGGTTTCTTCAAGTGTGGCTTCGTGGGGGATGAAGATTCATGTGTTGAATCCTTGTCATCAAACCGCGAAGCGTCGGCAAGCTCACCCGGGGACTCGGCGAGAACTTTGACTGTACGGCGGGCCCGGACGACCGCCTCAACTGCTTCGTACCCGGCGTTGGTGTCGAAAGGAAAATCGGTTCTGGCACCGTCGATGGTTTTGGGCATTGGCTGAGGGGAGGCGTTCGGATTCATCGCACGGGTTCCAGCGGGGTGGCGTCGGGCGGATTTTGAGATGCGTTGCTTAGTCGAGTGGGCAGGTGTGGCCCTCGGATACCACCTGCCTTGTCGGCCGATCGCTGTGGCCCAGATCGAAGCCGGGCGTGATCCGGTCTCGGACTCGGCGTTTGAGTTCCTTGGTTTCCGGGAAGCCGCCGTCGACGGCGCGTGACCAGATGTCTTGGCCATTCAACTGAATCAGAAATATACCGCCGGGCTGTGAGCTATCGGGTTCCAGAGTCACGCCAGACAACTGCGAGTCGAACGTGGTGAGTAGTTCTTGGGCGTAGTACGCCGCCCGGAGCAGCCAGCGACAACCGATGCAGTACCGGATGGTGACCGAGGGTGGGGGCTCGGCGGACGCTCGCGATTCTGGATCGTGATCGCGATCCGATACAGGCCCGGAATCGGTCGGCCCGGACGTGCCGGGGCTTTGCTTCGTCGTAGTGGGGGTTTGGGTCATGGTTGCTTCTTGGCTCCAAAGCGATCCCGAGTGTTCAGCGAATCTCAGCTTCGGAGCGAACGGCTACCGGAGTCCTTGAGCATTGCTCCCGCGATACGTTCTGCGGCAACGATGCGATCGTTGATTCCGAGCCCGCCGTGCAACGTGGTGAGCAGTTGGATACCTGGCTCGACCGAGATTTGCTGTTGGATTCTCTCGGCGGCTCGGGCATGATCGACATCATAAATCGGTAGCGCGTCCGGCCAACGAATGACATTGGCGGCCACCGGGCTTGCTACGTTGACGGTCATCGTTCGTCCGATCGCGGCTAGGGTTGCTTGCACAAGGTCTTTGTCATTGGCGGTAGACCCGTCCCGCACGATCGCTCTGAGCAAAACCCGGCCGAGGGGGACCTGATCAGGGAAGATATCGCCGGGGATCTGAACGCCGAGCAACGGGTCCATGTTGGGTTCGTTTGGGCGGACGAGCAGGCCAAAACCTCTTGGACGATCGGGGAGATCGGCCTGATCGAAAAGAAGATGAACGACCGCGAGCGAAGCGAATCGAATCCGGTCGGTCTGATCTGCAATTTCAGGGCAGATCGGCCGAAGGATCGCGGCGGCGGCGCGAGGACCGGTCGCGACGACGAGGCGTTTAGCGTGGATGGCTGCGTTGAGCGTTTCGAAGGCCAATCCGTCATGATTCCGGCGGAGGCGGGATGCCGGAGACTGCAGGTGTAGCCGATCGCCGAGAGAGCGACTTAAGGCGGCGGGCAACGCGCTGAGGCCGTTGGGAAACGTGATTAGGCTCTTCGCCCAGGCAGGACGCTCTGTGGGCTTGGCCTTGCCGTTCAAATGACGTTCGGCCTTGAGCTTTCGCAGCACGCCGACTAGCGATCGGGCTTGGCGGTCGGCCTTGGCGATTCGAGGCACGCACGAGTCGAGCAGCAGGTCTGTAGCGGGAGCGCCGTAGATCCCCAACGCGGCCGGGCCTACGATACATTCCGCGGCCCGCGGGCCGAGGCGTCGCGAAGCGAACTCGTGGAGCGTGACCGATTTCGGATCCGTGTCGGGCGGCGGTGAGCGCAAGACGCTGCGGATCAGCGCTGCTTTGGCCGCCCAAGTCAGCAGATCGGTGGTCAGCAGCGCGAGCGGGCCGTGGGGTACGCGGCGGAGTCGGCCGTGCGTGAAGACGAAGCGTCCTGTGCGGCCGGCGGGCGTTCCGGGCTTTGGGTTGAGGCCAAGTTCCCCAATCAGGCCGGCGAACTCGTCGCTACGCGGCATCACGCTGAATGGCCCGGCCTCGATCGTGCAGCCTTCCCAACACTGTGTGCCAATCGTGCCGCCCACGCGATCGGAGCACTCGAACAGCCGGACGTCCACCCCCCGACGCTGCAGCCGGTGGGCCAAGACCAGCCCGGCGATGCCCGCGCCGATGACCGCGACCTCGCACCACAAGGACTCATGCACTGGCGTGGGCCTCGGACGGTTGGCAGCGATGCTCGTGAGCCACGCGGACCATCGTTTCGAAGTTTTCGACCGGCGTTTCCTTGCGGACGCCGTGGCCGAGGTTCAGCACGTGCCCTTGGTGTCGCCCGGCGTCGATGGCGGCCCGGGCCGATGCTTCGACTTGCTCACACGTCCCGTCCCGCAGCAGCAGCGGATCGACGTTGCCCTGGAGGCCGACGCCCGGGCTGACGGTTTCGCGGGCCTCGGCGAGGTCGAAGTCGGTGCCGATGCTGATGGCTTGTGCTCCGGTCGCGACGAGTACTTCGGGGCGAACCTCCCGGGCGAACAGGATGACCGGCGTACCGGCACAGCGGGTTTGAACATGACGCACGACCCGGGTCTGGTACGGCAGGGCCCACCGTGCGTAATCCGGCTCGTCGAGCAGGCCGGCGGACGACTCAAACAGTTGCACCGCATGGACGCCCGCCGCGATCTGGGCGGTCAGATAGTCGGCGGTGACTTCGGCGAGACGTTCGAGCAATCGCTCGGCCGCGTCGGCATGGTCGCGCAAGAATGCGGCGACGCGTCCCGAGCCGGTCTCCCCCGGGCTGCCGCCGCAGACGGCGTAGGTGAACAAGGTGAAGGGCGCTCCCGCGAAGCCGAGGAGTGGTAATGCGTCGCCTAAGTCTCGGAGAACCCCGCGGATGCTGTCGAACACGTACGGCATCGCCTCGGCCGGGTCGAACGCACGCAGCCGATCCGCTAAGGCCGCGTCGGTGACCGCGTGCTCCGAGACCGGCCCGGGTCGAAATACGAACGGCAGACCCATCGGGCCCAGCGGCGTCAAGATGTCCTGAAACAGGATCAACGCGTCCACGCCGAAGCGTTGCGGCAGCGGCGTGATCTGAACCGCGTGTTCGGCGCTCGCGAAGAGTTCTTCGAGTTCGAGGCCCGCCGACGCCCGGATCGACCGGTACTGCGGATCAAACCGGCCGGCCTGTCGCATCATCCACACCGGCGTCCGCGGCGTGCGCTCCCCGCGGAGCGCTCGGAGCAAGAGGTGCTCCTCGGGGTTTGAGGGCGACGCGGCTTTCATGCGCTCGCCGAGAAGGCCGTTTGCATGCCGATCCATGGTGCTTCCTTTCCGAGATATGCGTCAAAGGCGGCGGCGACGTTGCGCATGAGCACGCGGCCGAGCGGGAACGTGAGCTCGACGCCGCCACACGGCGTCCGCTCGATCAGGCCGTCGGATGCCAAGACGGCGAGCGCGGGCTCGGCGGCGTCGAAGCAATCGTGCACCGCGTCGCCGAGCGTGCGGGCGAGCGCTCGGCGGTCCAACTTTGCTTGGCCATAAAGTTCGAGTAGCAACGCTTGCCTCACGGCGTCGTCGTCGCTCAGCGCTAGGCCACGGATGGCAGGGTCACGCCCGGTTTCGATCGCTTCGGCATATGCCCAAGGGTCGCGTTCGTTCTGTACGTATGCCACGCCGGGATAGGTGCTGATCGCGGAGCAGCCCATTCCGATCAGGTCGAGTTGGGCCCCGGTGGTCATCCCCTGGAACGACCGCTGCAGGCCGCCTTCGCGGGCGGCGACGGCGAGGCGTTCGTTGGGTCGTGCGAAGTGATCCAACCCGATGAAGTCGTAGCCGGCCTCGGTGAAGCGTTGCCACGCGTCGAGGAACATCGCGAGCTTCGCGTCGGAGTCGGGCAGGGCGGTGTGGTCGAGCCCGCGCTGATGGGCGACGCGGTCGGGGATCTGGGCGTAGTGGTAGAACGCGATGCGGTCGGGCCGCAGTTGGATCACGTGCTCCACCGTGTCGCGGACGCTGGCGGTGGTCTGTTTGGGCAGCCCGTAAATCAGGTCGTAGTTGACGCTCTCGAAGCCTTCGTCGCGTGCGGCCTGGGTGAGGTCGCGTACGGTTTCCAGGGGCTGGACCCGCTGTACGTGGGTTTGGACCTCCGGGTCGAAGTCCTGTACGCCCATCGACACCCGGTTGAACCCGAGTCCAGCGAGCGTGGCGAGCTGTTTTCGGGTTGTCACACGGGGGTCCACTTCGATCGAGCACTCGGCGTGATCGGAAATGGTGAACGCTCGCCGGGTGGCCTCGTGTAAACGTGTGATCTGTTCGACATTGAGATACGTCGGCGTGCCGCCGCCCCAGTGGACCTGCTCGACGGCGACGCCCTGTCCGAGTGTGCGGCCGCGGCCGTCGATTTCCGCGCACAACGCGTCGAGGTAGCGGTCGACTCGCGCATCGGTCCGATCGTTGTGACGCCCGAGGATCGTGCGGTTGCAGGCACAGAACCGACAGCTCTTGGCACAAAACGGGATGTGGACGTAAAGCGACAGCGCGCGGCGTGGCGATGGCAGGAGCGTGGCGTCTCGTAGCGTGCTCGCGTCTTCGCCGCTCAACGAACGCCACCATGTCGGCATGGGGTACGCCACGTGTCGCGGGAGGCTTAATCCGGCGTAGCGGTCGAAGACGGTCCGGTCGAGCGTGGGCAAGGCCAGCGTGTTCATGCGACCCCCTTTTGTTCGAACGCGATGTCGTTGCCGGTCGATGGGGCGATGCTCTTTCCGCCTATCCGTTCATGGAGGCGATCCACGGTTGCCGAGATGGGGCAAGCCGAGCAAGGCCCGCGTTCGCACTCTCGTTTCACGGAACACCATGACATCGCACACGAGGCGGTCTCGACGTATCGCTTGACTTCCGCGAGTGCCTCGACGAAGCCCTCGCGTTCGACCATGCGTCGCCCGTGACGTCGCGCCGCTTCGAGGATTTCGTCCGACCGGATCAGTCGGACGCCCGGCAAGGTTTCTAGGCCCTCGGTCGAACCGTGCGTGTTGAAGTCGATGATTAGCAACGGGTGCTCCCGCTTGGCGATGCGTGGTTCCAAGGCAGCGGCCGAGAGCACCGGTCGACGGGTGTCGATGCCGAAGAACACCACGTCGGCTTCGGCTACGGCTTCGGTCACCAACGGGTTGTCATACCGCTCGACGCGGAGGCGGCGGCAACCGGGCGCGACCTTGCGGACGAAGCGGACCAGGTCTTTTCGACCCTTGCCGCGGTAGGCGAAGGTCATGCGGGCGTCGTGGCCCGAATCGGATAGGGCGGTAAGCAGTTGCCGGCCGGTGGTCGATCCGCCGATCACGACACAGGCGTCCTCGTTCGAAGGCATGACGCCCAGTTCATGCAGCGCCGCGTCGCCGAAGTCGGTCACAAACTCGGACCACGCGGTTTCGTCGAACGCGCGGTCGGCGTTGTCCGCCGCGGTGTCGAACAGGCGTTGAAGCCCCGGGCTGACGCCGCCGGCGTGGGCCGACATCCGCGCGGAGGAGCGGACCTGCTCGGTCACATCCCGGTCGCCGGGCAGCACGCTCTTGAGGCCCAACGCGACCGTGAGCAGGTGGCGGTATGCCTCCCTCCCCGACAGCAGCTTCGCTTCCGCGTGGGGCAGGCGCTCCCGCAACGCACGCTCGGCTTCCGCGCCGTCGCTTCCGCGGGTGGCCAGCGCGTAAAGCTCGCTGCGACGACAGGTCGTCAGCCACACACATCCGTCCACGCCCGGGGTATCGCCGGTCGCCCGGACGGTGTCGAGGACGTGTTCTCGTTCCCGACCCGCGTCGCGCAGCCGGTCGGACGACAGGTAGCCGCTGCCCGCCCGGCCGATGTCGGTGGGGTCGACGCGTTCCAGTTCGCCGGGCACCGCCACCGTCAGGACCCGTAGCCGATCGATCAGGTCGCCGAGGTTCTCGTCGTCGGACGAGTCCGCGAGCGGCGCGATCGGGTCGGTCAGTGACATCCGCTGCGGTCCCCGCCACGCGAGGCCCGCGACCGCTTCGATGAAGCGGTCGTCATCGTTCACTGCGGGCAGGAGGTGGAGCTTGCCTTTCTCGCCGTCATGTTCCTCCGCTTGCACGGCAAACAACTCGGCGTATTCGTCGCCGATCTCTTCGAGCGTCTCGAGGCAGTCGGCGGTGAAGCTGATCGGACAGACGACGACGTTCTTCTCTCCGCGCTCCGCGAGGTCCTCGAGCACGTCTTCGGTCGAGGGCGACAGCCACGGGATCGGCCCGAGCTTGCTCTGGAAGCTCAGCGCCATGCGATCCTCGGGCCAACCGAGTCGGCGACGAACCAATTCCATCGATCGCCGAACCTGGCCTTCGTACGGGTCGCCTTCCTTAACGTATGAGGTCGGCATCGAGTGCGTGCTGAACAGCAGGAACGCGTTGTGGTGCGTGAGGCCGCGTTGCCGCATGCCCTCAGCGATCAGCACGGACTGTGACTCGATGTAGGCGCGGTCGTCGTACCAGTCGCCGCGGACGGTCACGGACCAACGCAGGCCCTGACGACGCAGCTCGGCGTACAGCCGTTCGAGCGCGGTGCCGGTGGTGGGCCCGGCGAACTGCGGATACATCGGCACGACCGTGAGCTCGGTGACCCCGTCTTCGGCCATCGCGGCGACGACGTCGCGGATCGACGGATTGGCGTAGCGCATCGCGTACCGGACGTCCCAGTCCTTGCCCAAGCGGGCTTGGATCTTGGCAACCTGGTTCTCGGTGATGACCTTGAGCGGCGAGCCCTCGTCCCACCAGATCGACGCGTAGGCCTTGGCGGACTTGGGACCCCGGAAATGCGCGATCACTCGGGCGAGCCACGGCGTACAGACCCGCCAGAAGCCGGGCAGCTTAATGACAAAGTCGTCGGACAGGAACTCGCGTAGGTAGCGCTTGACGGCAGGCACCGACGTGTCGTCGGGTGTGCCGAGGTTGAGCAGTAACAGGGCGCGGCGGCGGGGCACGTGGCACACGCACCGCGGGCCGCGATAGGTGCAGCCGGTACAAGCCGGCGGCTTCGTGGGGGAAGTCATCGAAAAACCTTGTGGGATCAGAGCGGGCTTAGGAAATAAGCATCACATCGACCTAGCGACTCATGCAGAGCCGGGACCATGAAAGGAGGCTTCAACGAGC
>JBCCDN010000050.1:0-20347 GCA_039030755.1 Planctomycetota bacterium
GGGGAGTTGGCCGTGGGTGGTGGTGACGACGCGGAGCTTGGGCGGGTCGAGTTGTTCGGCCCAGCGTTTGGCGCTTTGCACCTTGGCGTCGGTGGCGAGGTCGCAGCGGTTGAAGACGAGGATGTCGGCGGCCTCGCTGAACATGCGGAAGTAGGGCATGCGGTCGAACATCTCCGCGTCGAAGTCGGGCGTGCTGATCAGGACGATCGAGGGGTGCAGGGCGAGGCGGAGCTGGTCCTGGGCGGCGCGGAGGGCGTCGATGACCTGGGCGGGGGTGGCCATGCCGCTGGGCTCGATGATGAGGCGGTCGACGGGGTTTTCAGGGGCTTGGGTGAGGCGCTTAATGCAGTTGGGGAGTTCGGCGAGCATGGTGCAGCAGATGCACCCGCCGGGGACGTTGAGGACTTGGGTTTGGTCGGGGTTGGGGGACTCGGCCTGGAGGGTGGTGCTGTCGAGGCCGACGGGGCCGAAGTCGTTGACGAGGACGCCGACGCGTTCTTGGTTGGCGTCGGCGTGCTGCCGGAGGTAGTGGAGGATGGCGGTGGTTTTGCCGACGCCGAGGGGGCCGGCGACGATGTGGCAGGGGATGGGGTCGGCGGCGGTTGGCGGGTTCGTGGACATCGTGCAAAAACTCTAGCGCCGGGCGGCGTTGAGCGTTCAGAGCTTGGTGGGGTTGGGGGCGTCGCCGTAGACAGCCTGGGGGTCGAAGACCTTTTCGGATTCGGTGAAGGCGAGGGGTTGGCCGGCGTCGTCGCCGACGGGGACCGCGCGGTAGAAGCAGGAGCGGTAGCCGACGTGGCAGCTCGCGCCGCCCTGGACGTCGGCGCGGATCCAGACGCAGTCCTGATCGTCGTCGATGCGGAGCTCGCGGACACGCTGGACGAGGCCGCTGGTCGCGCCCTTGTGCCAGAGGCATGCGCGGCTGCGGCTCCAGTAGACGGCCTCGCCCAGCTCGATGGTTTTGGTGAGGGCCTCGGCGTTCATGTAGGCGTGCATGAGCACTTCGCCGGAGGTGTAGTCGGTGGTGACGACGGGGATGAGGCCGTGCTCGTCGAACTTGGGGGCGAGGTCGTGGCCTTCTTCGACTTGCTCGACGGATTGGCGGGGGGAAAAGGTGGGGGAACTCATCGGTGGGCTTTCTAGGTTGTGTTTGCTGGACGGCTTGCGTAGCTGGGACCCGTCAGTGTCGTTCTTCCGGCGCGATGACTGCGTCCTTGTGCGAGCACGGACAACCGCCACGCCGCATGGTCACGTCGCCTTTTTGTCGGATGTGGCGCACTCGGGACATCGTCCGAAGAGCGTGAGCTCGTGGTCTTCGATGTCAAAGCCCGGCGGTGCGAGCTCCGCAATTCCACCGGGGCAACCATGCACGTCGAAGGCCTCCCCACACTCACGGCAGAGGAAATGGTGATGATGCCCCCGGTCGGTCGGCTCGTAGCGCACATCATTGCGGCCCAGTCCCACGGCCCGAACTTCACCGGCTTCCTGCAGGTGTTTGAGCTGCCGATAGACCGTCGCGATGCCCAGCGTCGGCACCACGCGGGACGCGAGCCCGAGGATCTCCTGGGGGCGCAGGGGACCCGGAGCGTCGCGCATGGCGTCGATAATGGCGCTGCGCTGGATGGTGAGTCTGGTAGTCATGACGGCGCCTCCTTTGAACCGCAATGTGGGGGCATGAAACCATGATCTTAACGATACATGATTCTTGATTATCAACAAATGGCGTGGGATTTGCGCATTCGCTTGGGATTCACTCGCCCGAATGAACGACTTCCTGCGTGCTTTGGGCAAGGCAGATAGGCCCCCGGAAGTCAGTTCGGTGGTTCAGCCGAGCGAGAAGCCGCCAGGATCAGACCAGATGCGACTGATTCGCTCGCGAGAGTACGATCGGCCTCAAGGTCGGGAGATGGGATGCGTGACGTTCAGTGCGTTGCGGCGGAGTGCATGTCCGGAATTCGCAAGGAGGCTCGATGCGACGGATTGTTTCGTTATTACCGGCGACGACTGAAATCGTGATGCGATTGGGAGCGGGCGATCGGCTGGTGGGGGTGAGTCATGAGTGCCGCTTGCATGAACTCCAGCGCGATGTGCCCGTGTTGACATGGTCGAACGTGCGGATGGAGGGATGCGGAGGTGAGATCGACGCGGAGGTGCGGGACGTGATCGAGCGGGGACAGCCGATCTTTGGGTTTGATGCGGAGCGGTTCGCGGCGCTGGAGCCGGACGTGGTGCTGACGCAGTCGTTGTGCAACGTGTGTGCGTTGGACGGGACGGTGGTGCAACGAGCGGTTCATGCTTTGAAGAAACCAGCGCAGTTACTGGAATATGCGCCAACAACGCTGGCAGAGATCGCCGCGGGGGTGGAAGCGATCGGGGCAGCGATCGAGGAACCAATAGCCGGTCAACGAGAGGCGGAGGTGATGCGGCGGCGGCTGCACGAGGTAGCGGAGCGTGTGAGGGACCGGCCACAGGTGGATGTTGTGTTTTTGGAGTGGTTGGAGCCGCTGTTTTGCTGTGGGCACTGGCTGCCGGAAATGGTGGAGATCGCGGGCGGGCGAGAGCAGATCGGAAGTGTTGGGGAGCGATCGCGGACGATCTCGACGGAAGAGCTGCTAACGGCGGACCCAGAAGTGTTGTTGGTGTGCTGTTGCGGGTGGCCGACGGAGCGAACGGAGCGCGAGTGGAGGCGGCTTTTGGATAGTGATTCACGGTTCCAAACGCTACGAGCGGTGCAACGGGGGCGGGTCCATCTGTTAGGGGCAGCCAACGGTTTGACCGAGCCAGCGCCGAGCTTGGCGAAAGACTGTGCGGGCCTAGTGGAGTTGATTCATAAGTCAGGTACTGTTCTCGAGAGGCTAAGCCCTCTAATCCAAACGGACGCAGTTGTCTGACTTTTCCGAAGCTCCGTTTCGCCTACCTGTGCCTGTGACATAACCCCTTTAGCTTAGTTCAAGATGGGGTTCGCAGATTCGAGCGTCTTAGGGTCAGCAGAAATACTGGCAACGAATAGCGGCGGCGGTATTAGCTACGGCTACGCCGACCACGTGGCTCCAAGCGTTCCAACGCGTTCTCTAACCAAAGACGCTCCAAGAAGTGCTCTTTGCCTGACCATGACCTGACTTCTGGGTGACTAGGTGAAAGGCCACAAGAGCTTGCCACGCTGGGCATGTGTCGAAACCCCGTCGTTTTCAAAGTTATTTGTATCCCCGGACTCGTTGGAAGGCTGACGCTCTGCCAACTGAGCTACGCCCGCAAATTCGAGATGCCATGGTCATCTCGTGTTTTCATTACTTCCGTTCCAAGTAGGCAAAAGTATATCGCGAAAGTGGGGGGGCATATCTGGCTGGCGATTTGTTCGGGGGGAATGGACTGGATCGGCACGCGGGTCGCCCCAGCACCGGGCCGATGGAGAGCATGCATCTAACGGACCGCGAGGGAGCGGCAGGTTTCGCGGAGTTTTGCGAGGTCGCCCAGGAGCGCCTCGGCGGTCTCGAGCGGGAGCATGGTGGCGGCGTCGGACAGCGCGTGGTCGGGGTCGGGATGGGTTTCGAGAAAGAGCGCATCGACATCTGCGGCGACGGCGCAGCGGGCGAGCATCGGGGCACGGTCGCGTCGGCCGCCGGTGGTTTTTCCGTCGGGGCTGCCGCCGGGGTGTTGGGTGCTGTGCGTGACGTCGAAGCACACCGGCGGCGGACCGCTCGGGACTCCGAGTTCCATCATGTCCGCCACGCCGACGAAGTCATTGACCAGTCGGTGGTAGCCGAAGAACGTGCCGCGCTCGGTGAGCATGACCCCAGAGGCTTCCGCTTCGTCGAGTTTGATCACAACGTTGTTCATCTCGGCGGGCGAAAGGAACTGTCCTTTTTTGACGTTCACCGCGGAGCCCGTGGCGGCGCACGCGACGAGCAGGTCGGTCTGGCGGCAGAGGAATGCGGGGATCTGGAGTAGTTCGACGCCGGCGTCGGCGGCGGGCTGGGCTTGGCTTGGTTCGTGGATGTCGGTGGTGATCGGGGTCCCGAGCGTGGCCTTGACTTTGGCGAGCAACGCAAGCCCTTCGTCGAGACCGGGGCCGCGCTGGCTGTGGATGCTGCTGCGATTGGCTTTGTCGAACGAGGCTTTGAAGATGTATTGGAAGCCGAGCTGTTCGCAGCGGTCGCGCATCGCTTCGCCGACTTGGACGCACATGTCGTAGGACTCGGCCTGGCAGGGGCCGGCGATGATGAGCAGGCCGCGGGCAGGGTCGCCGGCGGTGAGATTCGCGATGCGGGTCGTGCGTTTGGGCATCGGGTCACGATAACGGGGGGCCTTGCCGCGGTGCGGTTTACGATGCTTGGATGAAGGTTGGTCTGGGTCAAATCGAATGCGTCGTCGGCGACGTTGCGGGCAACGTCGAGGTGATCGTGTCGATGATCGGTGAGGCGGCGGCGCAGCGGTGTGACGTCGTGTGGTTCCCGGAGTTGGCGGACACGGGTTACGCGTTATCGACGATGCGGGACGTGGCGGGGGCGTGGTCTGATCGCGAACACGGCGAAGCGTTTGCGTCGGTGTCGGCGGCGGCGAAGCGGCACGGGATCGCGGTGGGCTGTGGGTTGAGCGAGCGGGTGGGCCAGAAGATCTACAACAGCTTGGCGGTGTTCGATGCTTGCGGAGCGTTGGCGGCGCGGTACCGCAAGGTGCATCTGTTTTGTGCCGGGGCGTCGGACGAGAGCGCGTGCTTTGTTGCGGGGGATGCGACCCAGGCCGTGGAACTCGGCGGGATCACGCACGGCTTGTCGGTGTGTTACGACCTGCGGTTTCCCGAGCTGTATCGGAAGCTGGCGGATGTGCGTTGCGACGTGTTGGTGAATGCAACCGCTTGGCCGAGCGCGCGGCCGACGCATTGGGATGTCCTGACCCGGGCGCGGGCGATTGAGAATCAGGCGTGGTTCGTGGGCGTCGCGCGGGTGGGCTGCGACGAGGGGATCGCTATGAACGGGTTAAGCCGGGTGGTCGATCCGATGGGCGAGGTGGTGGTGGAAGGCAGCGGCGATCGGGCGGAGCTGCTGGTGGCCGAGATCGATCGCGGCGCGGTTACGGCGTTTCGTGGCTTGGTTCCGGCGCTGCGGCATCGTCGGCCGGACGTGTGGGCGTGATTCCGGGTTGGGTGTCGGTGTTGTTTCCGAAGCGTTGAAGAAACGCGGCGAGCGTCTGCGTGTATTGCTCGGTGTGTGTGTGTGTGAGACGGGTGTGGCCGCCGCCACGAAACACTTCGAGGTGGGTCTCGACGTTGGCTTGGTGTGCGGCGTCGGCAAGGGCTTGAGCGCCGGGCAGGGGGCAGAGGTCGTCGTGTTCGCCGTGGAGCAGGAGCAGCGGGCAGGACAGCTTGGCGGCGTCGGCGGTGCGGTCGAAGTGGATACCCGGGCCGAGGATTCGTCGGAGGATCGCGCGGGTCGGGGGCACGATGATCCAGGGGGGCACGCCTTGCCGCCGCGCATGGCCCGGCAAGGGTTCGGCGAAGGTGCGGTAGACGCCCAGTAGCACCAGGCCCGCGACGGCTTTGGTGTCATTGAGGTTTGCCACGGCGGCGAGCGCACTCTGTGCGCCCATCGACCAGCCGAACACGATCAGCGGCGTCCGGGGATCGGTTTCATCGAGGCGCTGGCGGACCTGATGAATGATGGCCGCGATATCGGCCGGCTCGCGGACGCCCAGGGTGCAGGTTGTTGCGGTCGCGTCGCCGTGGCCGGGCAGGTCGAACGTGATGACGCGGGACGCGTGGGGCAGCAGCGGGGCGGTGGTCGCGAGCGCTTGATACCGGGACGCGGTGTGCCCGTGAACAATGAGGACGCACGGTCTCGCGGGGCTATTGGAGTTGGTGGGTTGGCCGTCGATTTCCCAGGCCACGGTGGTGTGCTGGTCGGCAAGACGGAGCGTGATTTCCCGGCCGGTGGTGCCCAGGTCGTGGGGCCCGGTGGGTTCGCCGCGCCCGAGGCACCAGCCCATGTCTTTGCTGGTCGGACGCAGCGCGGTGCGGACAGCCACGCCCAAGCCGGCCGTTACGATCAGTGACAACGCGACCAGCATCAGCGGGACAACGGCGAGGATTTCAGCGAGAGCTTGGGACACGGCGTTACGATAGACCGATGTCCGAAACACCTCCGTCGATCTCGTCCCGTCATGAACCGTTGGCCGTTGGGGCCCACGACGCGGCGTTGATGGAAGTGGCGTACGCGCAGGCGAAGAAGAGTTACGACCAGGGGGGGCTACCGATCGGGGCCGTGCTGGCGGACGCGGCGGGCACGGTTTTGTCGGCTGAGCACAACCGGCGGGTGCAGGACGGCGACCCGACGGCGCACGCGGAGATGACGGCGATCCGCAACGCGGGTCGGCGGCGGGACTGGCCGGAACTGACGCTGGTGAGCACGCTGAGCCCCTGCATCATGTGCACCGGGGCGGCGCTGCTGTTCAAGATCGGGCGGGTGGTCATCGGCGAGAACGAGAACTTCCGCGGGGCCGAAACGCTGTTGGAATTGGCGGGCGTCGATCTGGTCAACCTGAAACACGCGGGCTGCACGGACCTGATGCGGCGGTTCATCGCCGAGCAGCCGGACCTGTGGAACGAGGACATCGGGCTGTGAGCGATTCGGCTTCGAGCCAAGCGAAGCGGACGGTGCTGGTCACGGGATCGTCGGGCTGTGTCGGGCGGGTGGTGGTGCACGGGCTGCGTGAAGCGGGTCATACGGTCCACGGGTTGGACCGCGTGCCGCACGGCGACATCGCGTGTGAGACGCTGGGCGATATCGCGGAGGCGGACACGTGGGAACGCGCGTTCGCTCAGGCCGATGGAAACCCAATCGACACGCTGGTGCATCTGGCCGCGCACCCGTTTGCCGACGGCAACTTTCTGGAAGACCTGTTGGCCCCCAACGTGATCGGCTTGTTTCGCGCGTTGGAGTCGGCGGCGGGGCATGGCGTGTCGCGGGTGGTGCTGGCGAGCACGCTGCAAGTCGCCTCGGGGATCACGATGCCTTCGCCGGACGACGGTGCGTCGCCGCGCGTTTCGCCGGAGGCGCAATCGCCGACCAATGCGTACGCCGTGACGAAATGTATGGCGGAACACTTCGGGCGAATCTTCGCGCGGAAACGCCTCTGCTCGGTGATCGCGGCGCGGATCGGTTGGTTCATGCGGCGGCCCGAGCATCAAACGCTGATCGAGGGACATCCGCGTGGACAGGAGGTCTACGTGAGTCATCGAGATTTGTCGCGTTTCTTTGTGGCGGCGGTCGAAGCAGAGCACGCTGGGTTTGGCTGCTATTGGTGTATGAGTGCTGGAACCGCAGTGGATTCGGAGAGTCTCGTGGACGGCAGCCCGTACGACTTCGAACCCGGGCGGGTGGCGTTGGGTTTTGAGCCGATCGATCGGCTGCCCGACGGTTCGGATTGGCCTTTGTTGGAACCCGTTTCGGAGTTGCACGCATGAACGCGGCTTGGCGATGGTTCTTCATGGGTGGTCGTGCGCTTCCGTGTGGGGTTGCGTTGTTGTTGATGGGTTGTACGGCGATGAAGGAAGCCACCATGACGCGAGCCGTCCCCGATCCGACCGCGGCCGCGCAGGCCGACCCCGCCGCGTGGTTGAGCAATCCGCTGGGGATGAGCGACGCAACGTTTCGAGTGGAAACGCGCCACACTTGGGATGCGGGCACGTTCGAGCAGGCGGCGTTGGACGGCTCGGGTCGGCTGGTGCTAGACGTGCCGGCGGAGGCGTACCCGGCGACGGGATCGTGGACTTCGCCGGTGGTTCGTGCCGGACACGTGGGGTTGCCGGCGGGCGCGCGGTTCACGCAATTCGTGCCGTCGTTCAACGTGGACGCGCCGAAGGACACGGGGGTCCGCGTGTTGCTACGGGTATGGCGGGGCGAGGCCGAAACCATCCTTGATGACGATGAACTGGTGCAACAGGATGACCGTTGGGTGTCGGGCTGGTCGCCGTGGCTGGACTTGGACGGTTGGGGCGAGAACCGGCGGACCGGTCGTGGGTCGGTGACGCGTTTCGTGGGCGGGCGGGTATCGGTGGATTGGATCGAGCTCGACGCGGAAACGCCGGCGGACGCGTATCAGGTCCGCATGGAGTTGGTGAGTTTCGACACGACCCATGCCAACGCGGCGCCCGTGTCCCCGGCCGTGCGCCGGTTGCAGATCGTTGCGTCGTCGCCGATCGCCGCTGAAGCCTTGGCCGCTCACCCGTCTCGCGTGGCGATGGATTTGGCCTCGGTTGATCCGATCGATCATGCCGTGCCTTACTTCCGCCAAGCCGCCAACGGCCCGGCGCTGGGGCCTCGGACGTGTTCACCGACATGCACCTCCATGGTGCTTAAGTTCTTCGGCCACGACGTCGATCCACGCCTGGTCAGCGAAGCGATCTACGACCGGCGGTACGGCCTCTTTGGCAACTGGCCCCGCGCCGCGGCCTACGCCGGCACCTACGGCCACCGCGCGACCATCGAACGATTCCGCTCGTGGCAAGACCTCGAAGAAACCCTGCACGCCGGTTCGCCCGTGATCGCGTCGATCCGCTTTGAAGAAGGCACGTTCCCCTCCAACCGTATGCGCCGCACCAACGGCCACCTCATCGTGATCCGCGGGCTCGACGACAACGGCGACGCCATCGTCAACGATCCTGCGTTTGCGGACGGCAGCGGCGAGCGGGTGATCCTGAAGGCCGACGAGTTGGCCCGCGCGTGGTTGGGCACGGGCGGCATCGGGTACGTCGTCGCCCCGCAGAGGGATTAAGCTCTGGCCATGTCGCAAGCCGCCGCGGTGCCGCCGCCCATTGCCGACGAAGTTTCGAACGATCGCCGTTTGCGGCTCAGTGCCGGCTGGGTGGGCGGGGCGATGTTGGCGGTCATTGTGTTGCCTTGCGTATTGAGTTTGCCTTGGTCGCTCGGGGCGTACGACGCGCAGAACCTGACCGACGGCGCGGGGGCCTACGCGTCGCCGTCCTGGTCGCACCCGATGGGTACCGATGCGCTGGGTCGTTCGTTGCTGGCGCGGTGTCTCATGGGCGGGGCGTTGTCGCTTTGCATCGGCGTGGCGGCGGCGACGATCGCGCTATGTATTGGCGTGACATGGGGCGCGATGGCGGGGTACTTCGGCGGACGCATCGACGCGACCATGATGCGGATCGTGGATGTGGTGTACGGGTTGCCGTACATCCTGATGGTGGTGCTGTTGGACCTGGCGTTGTCGCCCGTGTTTGCGACGGTGTTCGGGTGGTTCTTTGCCGAAGCGACGGCGGCGCAGACGGCGGACGTGGTCACGCTGCTCGTGGCGATCGGCGGGGTGTCGTGGCTGACGATGGCCCGGGTGATCCGCGGGCAGGTGCTGAGTCTCCGGAGTCAGCCGTTCATCGAAGCGACGGCGGCGATGGGTATGCGGACGCACCGCGTGTTTCTGAAGCATTTATTACCGAATCTGGTCGGGCCGATCGTGGTGTACGCGACGTTGGCGGTGCCGCAGGCGATTCTGCAGGAGAGCTTTTTGAGTTTCCTGGGGATCGGGGTTCGGCCGCCGCTGCCGAGCTGGGGCAACCTCGCGGCCGAGGGGGTGCAGGAGTTGCCGAGCATCGCGGTGCCGGGCCTGGAGTTGTATTGGTGGGTGCTGCTTTGGCCGTGCCTGCTGCTGGGGTTGACGCTGCTGGGGTTGAATTTTGTGGGCGATGCGTTGCGGGAGCGGTTCGATCCAAAAGGGCGCAAGCGCTGAATCGTTCGACTCGCTGGGACCTGTTGTCACTTTTCTAGACTCTTGCCATGCCCAACCGTTTCGGCCTGAAGGACCTGTTGATCGTCGCGTTGCTTGTGGCGGTGCTTGTGAGTGTGTGGCTGGCGATGAAGCAGTTCGATCGCCAGTGGGACCGCATGTCCGCGCTGGAAACCCAGACGCAGCAGCTGGTGTCCGAACAGTCGGCGATGCGGCGCGACGTCAGCGAGTTACTCGACAAGCTGGAGACCGGGGGCCTGCACTTGAGCGGTGGAGGCGGCGGCAGAAACACCGGCTCTTCGAACGCCGCGCTCGGCGGTTTGGAAGAAAGCTACGACCCGCACGCCCGGCTGGACGCGGCACGGGCTGATCCCGAGTTCGCCGAGGGCGACCGCGTGATCGATGCGTTCGGCACAAACGTGGGGCGGATCACGCCGCTGGTCACGTCCGACGCGTACGGCCGACGGATCCAGATCTACGTGCTCGAAGGCCTCACGACGACCGACCCGCAGACACTCGAAACGGTCCCGCTGCTCGCGCGGTCGTGGACGATCGAGGACAACACCGAGGCGTGGCGGCGGCACGTCGATGCCGAGATGGCCCGCCCGCTGACCGAGGCGGAGGTCCGCGACGAGCCGCTGTTCCCCATGGACGGCACGGCCGACGAACAGGCCGCCTATGTCGCCGAGCGTCTGGCCGAGGGGCGGCGCGAGGGCGACGTCGTCAGTGACCCCGATGCGCCGCCGGCGACGTGGATCACGTTTACGCTTCGGCGGGGCCCGGTGTTTTCAGACGGGGAGCCGGTCACGGCCGAGGACGTGAAGTTCACGTTTGATCTGTTGCAGAACCCGGCGGTCAACGCCCCGGCCCTGCGGCAGTTCTTCGACAACCTCAAGGCCTGCGAAATCCTCGACGAACGTACCGTGCGCTTTGCGATCAAACGGCCGCACTACGAAGCGTTGGGCCACGCCGGTGGCCGAGCCGTCCTGCCCAAGCATTTTTACGAACGCTTCACGCCCGAGCAGATCAACCAAGACACGGGGCTGCTGCTGGGGTCCGGCCCGTACCGGATGCGCGACCCCGAGGCGTGGCGGCCGGGGCAGCCTTTGGAACTGGTGCGCAACGAGCGGTACTGGGGGACCAAGCCCGCGTTCGACCGCATCGCGTTCCGCGAGATCAGCAACGACGTCGCCCGGCTGACCGCGTTCCGTAACGGCGAGATCGACTTCTTTGCCGCCCAGCCCGAGCAGTACGAGCAGTTGTTGCAGGACGAAGAACTCGTCGCCCGCAGCCAGCACTACGCCTACGACACCGTGCCCACGGGCTACAACTTCATCGCGTGGAACCAGCGGCGCGACGGCCAGCCGACGCGGTTTGCCGACGTGCGGGTGCGACAGGCGATGACGTTCTTGACCCCGCGCGAGCAGATCGCGGCGGATCTTTATCTCGGTTACGCCAAGCCCGCCGCGGGTCCGTTCGCGCCGGGGTCGCCGCAGTTCGATCCGAGCTTGTCGGCCCGGCCGTTCGACGTCACGCGAGGCCAAACGCTGCTCGCGGAAGCCGGCTGGTCGGACCCCGACGGCAACGGCGTGCTCGATCATCCCGAACACGGCGAATTCCGCATCAAGCTGACGTACCCCTCGGGCAACGAGTTGGGCGACAAGATCGTGCTGTACCTCAAAGATGCGTACGCCCGGGCGGGGATCGTGTTGGAGCCGGACCCGCTGGAGTTTTCGATTTTGATCGAACGGCTGGACGACCAGGCGTTCGACGCGATCACGCTGGGCTGGGGCGGCGGGGCGGTGGAGCGGGACCTGCGGCAGACGTTCCACTCGGTGCAGGCCAAGAAGGGCGGCGACAACTTCATGTCCTATGTGAACCCCGAATTGGATGTCCTTATCGATCAAGCGCGGATGACGCTTGATGGTGACGCGCGGATGGAGCTTTGGCGGGCGGCGCACCGGATCATTTACGACGAGCAGCCGTACACGTTTTTGTTCAATCGCCAGACGCTGCGGTTTTTGGATGGCCGGTTCCGCAACGTGGGGCTGGTGACGTCGGGCTTGAACGACCGGACGGAGTGGTTCGTGCCGATGTCGCTGCAACGCTGGACAGACTGAGGCCAAAGGACGGACCCGCGATGCTGACGTACATCATCCGAAGACTGCTGTTGATGGTTCCGACGATGCTGGGCATCACGGCGGTGGTTTTTTTCGTGATGGCGTTTTCGCCGGGCGGCGTCGCGGGCAACATCATCTCGGCCGAGGGCGATATGGACAGCGGGCAGGCGGCGGTGCTGCGGGCGTATTACGACGCGCGGTACGGGCTGGATCAGCCCAAGGTCGTGCAGTACGGCCGGTGGCTGAATCAGATATCGCCGATCGGTTGGGGGTCGGCATTGAACGACCAAGGCTTGCCCGAGACCACGGGGTTCGGGTTCAAGTGGCCGGACCTGGGCGAGAGCTTTTCGAAGGGCCGGCCGGTGCTGGACCTGTATGCCGAGGCGTTGCCGGTGACGCTGCTCTTAAACGGGATCACGGTGCCGATCGTGTGGGTGGTCGCGATTTTTTCCGGGGTGTACGCCGCGCGGTTCCGGGGCAAATGGTTCGACGTGACATCGGGCACGGCGTTGCTGGCGCTGTGGTCGATCCCGGTGATCTGGGCGGGTGTGTTGCTGATTGGTTTTTTGGCGAACGAGCAGTGGCTCCGGTGGTTTCCGACGGGCGGCTTGAGTTCGACGGGGGCGACCGAGATGGCGTTTTTGCCGGGGTTTTCGCTGGCCGGTGTTTGGGAACGTGGGTGGCTGTTGGATCGGCTGTGGCACTTGGTGTTGCCGGTGATCTGCCTCGTGTACGGCTCGTTCGCGGTGCTGAGCAAGCTGATGCGGGCGTCGGTGCTGGAGACGATCTCGGCGGAATACGTCCGCACCGCGCGGGCCAAGGGCTTGCCGGGTGGGCGGGTGCTGTGGGGTCACGCCTTTCGGAACGCGCTCTTGCCGTTGATCACGGTGGCGGCGGGGATCATCCCGAGTCTGCTGGGCGGTTCGCTGATCGTGGAGAAGATTTTTTCGATCGACGGCATGGGCAAGCTGACGCTGGACGCGATCTTCGCGCGAGACCGGGACCTGGTGTTGGCGGGCGCACTCATCAGCGGGATCATCACGCTGGTGTGCATCCTGATTGCCGACCTGTGCTATGCGTTGGCCGACCCGCGGGTGAGCTATGACTGACCCCCCACCCATCCCCGAGCAAGCGATCACGGAAGGGGCGGGGGAAGCCGGTGCGCTGGTCGGTGCGGAAGAACGTTTGGCGTTGCGTGAAGCCCAGCCGCGTCGGCCGCGCTCGTATTTGGCCAGGGTGACGGTGCGGACGATGGGGCGGTGGGGCGCGGCGATGGGGGGGCTTTGGTTGGGGTTCATCGCGCTCTTGGCGATCTTTGCGCCGCTCATCGCGAGCAGTTTTCCGCTCGTCATGAAGTCGGCGGACGGCACGGTGAGCAGCCCGTGGATCGCGTTTTTGAAACCCATGGATGTGGCGTTGCCGCTGCTTGCGGCCATGGCGTTGCTGCTGCTGTTTGGCTTCCGGGGTTGGGCGACGGCCAGGAAGTGGTTGGTGTTTTTGGTGGTGGGTGGTTCGGTGGTGGGGGCGAGTTATCTCGTCGTGTCGCCGCCCGCGCTGGCGACGTACGACACGTACCGCGGGGGGTTGAAAAGCGGCGAGATTGAATGGGCGGTGCACACGCCGATTCGGTTTTCGCCCAGCGATCGTTTGCGGGATCAGCCCAAGGCCGAGCCGGTCGCGCCGTCGGGGACGCATTGGCTGGGCACGACGCGGAACAACGCGGATTTGGCGAGCCGAATGATCCACGCCTGCCGGATCGCGTTGGCGGTGGGGTTCATCGCCACGGGGATCGCGGTGGTGATCGGCGTCGCGGTCGGCGGGCTGATGGGCTACTTCTCGCGCACGGTCGACCTGCTGGGCATGCGGCTGGTCGAGATTTTTGAGGCGATCCCGCAGCTGTATCTGCTGCTGACGTTTGTGGCGTTTTTCCCGCGGAACCAGTACACGCTGTACTTCATCATGGTCATCATCGGGCTGGTGAGCTGGACGGGCTACGCGCGGTTCACGCGGGCGGAGTTTTTGAAATTGCGGGAACAGGATTTCGTGGTCGCGACCAAGGCGCTCGGGCTGCCGCTGCGTTCGACGCTGTTCAAACACATGCTGCCCAACGGCGTTGCGCCGGTGCTGGTGACGGCGAGCTTCGGTATCGCGTCGGCGATCCTCGCGGAAGCGTTCCTCAGCTTCATCGGGTTGGGCTTGGCGGACGAGCCGTCGTGGGGGCAGCTGCTCAGCCAGGCGGTCGGCGGCGGCGGCACGTTCGTGTGGTGGATCGCGATCTTCCCCGGGCTGGCCATCTTCCTCACGGTCTTCGCGTACAACCTGATCGGCGAAAGCCTCCGCGACGCGATCGACCCGCACACCCAGAAAGCGAGCCAGGCATGAACCCCACCCACCCCGAGCAAGCCGAAGCCGGTGCCGCGACGGCGGAGCGGGGCACCGTCGGGACCACGATGCAGCCGCTGCTACGCATCGAACACCTGCGCGTCAGCTTCCCCGGCTCGTCTTCCGGGGGCGGCAAAACTTCCGGGGGTGGCCGACGCGTCCAGGCGGCGGACGGCGTGTCAATGACCGTGTTCCCCAAGCAGACGCTCGCGGTCGTCGGCGAGTCCGGCTCGGGCAAGTCGGTGTCGGCGTTGTCCTGCCTCCAACTCATCCCCATGCCTCCCGGGCGGCACGACGGCGGCACGATCCTCTGGCGGGAAGACGGCGGCGAGAGCCCGGTCGATCTCACCGGGTTCAACGAGAAGCAGATGCGGCGCGTCCGCGGCAACCAGATCGCGATGATCTTCCAGGAGCCGATGACCTCGCTGAACCCGGTGTACACCGTCGGCGACCAGATCCGCGAAGCGATCCTGCTGCACCGCGACGTCACGCACGACCAGGCCACCGAGCTCGAGGCGGCCGCGCTGAAAGATGTCGGCATCGCCGACCCGCACGCGCGGCTCAAGAGCTATCCGCACCACGCGTCGGGCGGCATGCGTCAGCGATTCATGATCGCGATGGCGCTGGCGTGCGAGCCTCGGCTGCTGTTGGCCGACGAGCCCACGACGGCGCTGGACGTGACGATCCAGGCCCAGATCCTCGAACTGCTCCGGCACCTGCAGCGTGAGAAGGGCATGGCCGTGATGCTCATCACGCACGACCTGGGCGTGGTCGCCGAGAACGCCGACGTGGTCGCGGTGATGTTTGCCGGGCGGGTGGTGGAAGTTGCGGATGTGCATACGCTGTTCGCAAGTCCGTTGCATCCGTACACGCGTGGGTTGCTCGCGTCGATGCCCGTTCTCGGCCGGAAGCAGGGCCGGCTCCCGGGCGTGATGGACGGCGCCACGATCCCCGATGACCTGCCCGCGGGCTTCTCCGTGAAGCCGCACGATCCGACGCTCAACCCGGTCGGCGGCTACGGCGGCCCGAACGCCAAGCTGCACGAGGTGAGCGAGAACCATTGGTTGTTGTGCGAGCGCGAGGGATTTTCTGTCGACGCGCCGGGCGCGGTGCCGGAGCTTTCGTTTATTCGTTGAGGGCTGCGGCGACTTGGAGGTGTGTGTTGGTTCGGGTCGTGCGCAGCGGCGCGAGACGGAAATGTCGACGCGCCAATGATCTTCCGAAGGCGTCGCCAGCGGTTGGTGCGGCGGCGTCGCGGTCGGGCGTTCGGGGATTCGGAAACCCACCGAAGCGGGATGCGGAGGCAAGGTCCGGGCGATCGAGCAGGTGCGAGGGCAACGGCGGATGAGGCCGGGGCGAAGGTGCGGCCACAAGCGGCGGGTCGGCTCGGAGAACGGCCGACGGACGGGGACGATCCGAACGCGGCAACGCGAGCGGCGTCTCGACCCGCCGGGCGTTTGACCGCACCGGGATTTTGGGCCGAGACGTTCCGCCGCGACGCGACCGGGCTGTTTGTTCTTTGGCAAGTGCATCAGGATGTGGTGAGAAGCGCCGAGGCGCTTCTCGAATGAGCCGGCGGTCGGCGACCGCCGGTCCGGGCGACGCCGTCGCCCGGCTATGAGGGGGGCGATTCGGGGATCGACTTCCGGGGGCTGTCAAGAGCGCAATTCTCGGGCCAAGCCGAAAATCTTCAAAAATTCTCAAGCTCACGGGTTGTGAACGTATTTCGGGCCTGCTACAGTCCTGAATCGCAGACGGCGAAAATCCGTCGCGATCAGGCCTCTCGTGGCACAAAACCCGGTTTTTCGGCGGTTTCGACGGTGTTTTATCGTTGCGGCGGCAGTCTCCCCGGGCCGAATACAGTAGAGAGTTCGTTACAATTCAGGCGTTTTTCTTGCGGCGAGAACGACGTACAGACCCTAGCGGCACCCGGCAAGCAACCCCAACACCCCGGAAGTCCACGCGGATTTCGCAGACTCCGGACAGCAGGTGAGGACGGTCGGCACTTTGGGCACGAATCGGACGGCACTCCAGACCACAAAAACACGGACGCGACGACCTAGACACGCGGAATCACTGCGTTGTGCTGGGTTTTACATGCTTGCGCGTTGGTCCCGCGCAAGGTTTCTTACACAACCTATGGACAGGGCACGAACCCCACGCGGGCTCAGCAGAGATTCGACAACCTGACGTTTGGGCTCGGCCGATCGACCTGCTGAGATGCAGAGCTCGATTCGGCGACACCGGTTGGCTCCTCCGTTTCGACCCGTTCGCGACGGGGCGGCATCGCTCCCGACGACCTACACACCACTCTTCACGATTGACCCTATCCGGCTACGCAACGCCGGCCCCTCCCCGAGGACACCATGACGGCCACCTCCATCCGACCCCACGAAATCCGCAACTACAACAAGCGCGGCGACGCCTTGCCCATCCCCCACCTCACGCAGGTGCAGCAGGCCGCATACGAGCGTTTCCTCCAAAAGGCTCAGCCGTTTGATGGGCGCAACCCCGAGTTGGGTCTGGAGATGTTGCTCCGTGAAGTTTTCCCGATCATCTCGTACGACGAGACGATCACGATTGAGTATCTGTACTACAAGCTCGACGAAGCGCGGTACACGCCGCAGGAATGCAAGGAACTCCGTCTGACCTACGGAATGCCGTTCCGCGTGGGTGTCCAGCTCAAGCGGGCCGACAACCCCAACGTCTACGAAGAAGAAATTTATCTCGGCGAGCTGCCGATCATCATGGGCGGCGGCGAGTTCATCATCAACGGGGCCGAACGCGTCATCGTCAACCAACTCCACCGCTCGCCGGGCGTGGACTTCTCGATCGCGTCGAGCGAAGGCGACCGGCCCTTGCACTCGGCCCGGATCATCCCCGAGCGTGGGTCGTGGATCGAGCTGGAGGTGTCCAAGAAGGACGTGCTCCAGATGCGGATTGACCAGAGCACCAAGATCCCCGCGACGACGTTCCTGCGGGCGCTCAACGAAGACTTCTCGACGACCGAGAAGCTCATCCGCACGTTCTACGACGTGCAGACCATCAAGGTGAACCAGCTCACGCCTGAGCATTTCGTGGCGGCTCCGATTGTCGACACGGACACGGGCGAAGAACTGCTCCCCATCGGCGCGATGGTTGGCGACAAGCTCGACGACATCCTCGGCTCGGCCCTCAAAACGGTGGACGTGATTGAAGGGGCCGGCGACGAGCTGATCCTCAACACGATCGCCGACGAGAAGCAGACACACCTGCCCGAGGACATGCAGGTCACCGAGCACGAGGCGGCACTGCTTGCGTTGTACGCCCGCCTCCGCCCCGGCAACCCGCCGCAGGTCGAGAAGGCCCGCTCGCTGTTCGAGGAAAAGTTCTATGACGAGAACCGCTACCGCCTCGGCAAGGTCGGCCGGTTCCGCATCAACCGCAAATTCGAGGAAATCCAGCACGGCGAAGACGTGATGAAGATCACCGCCGAGGACTTCCTGGCGGTCATCAACTACCTGCTGGACCTGCGGAGCAACCGCAACAAGGCCCACATCGACGACATCGACCACCTGGGCAACCGGCGTCTCCGCACGCTCGACGAGCTCGCCGTCGAAGAACTCCGTAAGGGCTTCCTCAAATTGCGTCGCACCGTGCAAGAGCGGATGACGAATAAAGACCCCGACGAGTTGTCCAAGGTTGCCGACTTGGTCAACAGCAAGTCGATCAGCAGCGCGATCGATCACTTCTTCGGCCGCGGCGAACTGTCGCAGGTCGTCGACCAGACCAACCCGCTCTCGCAGCTCACGCACGAGCGTCGCCTCTCTGCCTTGGGTCCGGGCGGCCTGAACCGCAAGCGGGCGGGCTTCGAGGTCCGTGACGTGCACATCTCGCACTACGGCCGGATCTGCCCGATCGAAACGCCGGAAGGCACGAACATCGGGCTGATCGCGTCGCTGGGCATCTTTTCCCGCATCGACGAGTACGGCTTCCTCCAGACGCCGTACCGCAAAGTCGAGGGCGGCCAGGTCGTCGACGGCAAGAAGGGCATCGAGTACCTCCGGGCCGACGAGGAGATGAAGGTCACGCTCGGCCCGACCGACTCGATCGACGCGGACGGCAAGCTCAAGTCCGGCAACTTGCTGGCCCGCGTGGACGGCGACCTGTCGTCCGTGCCCTCCGGTCAGATCGACTACATCGACATCAGCCCCAAGCAAATCGTCGGCGTCTCGGCCGCGATGATCCCGTTTCTCGAACACGACGACGCGAACCGAGCGCTGATGGGCTCCAACATGCAGCGGCAGGCCGTGCCGCTGATCAAGGTCGATCCGCCTTGCGTCGGCACGGGCATGGAAAAGGAAGTGCCGAAGTACTCCGGCATGGTCGTCCGGGCCAAGCGCGGCGGCTTGGTCACCTACGTCGATGCCCAACGCATCGTCGTGGACAACGCCGACGAGTACATCCTCGAGAAGTTCCGCGGCCTCAACGAGCGGACCTGCCAGAACCAAAAGCCGATCGTTACGCTCGGCGAGAAGGTCAAGGAAGGCCAGATCATCGCCGACGGTGCCGCGACCAAACAGGGTGAGCTCGCGTTGGGCAAGAACTGCCTCGTCGCGTTCAACACCTTCGATGGCTACAACTTCGAGGATGCGATTGTCATCAGCGAACGGCTGGTGAAAGAAGACGTGTTCACCTCGATCCACATCGACGAGTTCGACGTGGAAATCCGCGAGACCAAGCTCGGCCGCGAGGAATTCACCCGCGATATCCCCAACGTCAGCGAGAAGATGCTGAGCATGCTCGACGAGTCGGGCATCATCAACATCGGTAGCTACGTCCGCCCCGGCGACATCCTCGTCGGCAAGGTGTCGCCCAAGTCCAAGTCCGAACTGACGCCGGAAGAGAAACTGCTCCACGCGATCTTCGGCCGGGCCGGCGAAGACGTGAAGAACGACTCGCTCGAAGTGCCCGCCGGCACCGAAGGCATCGTCATTGGGGCGAAGCGTTTCTCGCGTCGCATGCACCTCAAGGACGAGCAGAAGAAAGAACTCAAGGCCGAGATGCGGGCCTACGAGCAGGAGATGGACGACAAGGCCGTCGACCTGTTTCGCCAATTCGTCGAGCAGATCAACGAAGTCACCGGCTCCGAAATGGTCGACCCGTCGACCCGCCAAAAGGTCGCTCAATCTGACATCACCGAAGTCGCGATGGAACAGATCAACGACTTCGACATGAAGTGGGTCAAGGGCAATAAGGATGTCCGTGAGCTCGCTCAACAGCTTTACGAGCAGTTCTGGCCGCGTATCGAGGGCGTCGAAATTGAGAAGCAGCGTCGCCTGGGCCACATGAAGCGAGGCGATGAGTTGCAGTCCGGTGTTCTTGAAATGGTCAAGGTTTACTTGGCCACGAAGCGTCCGCTTTCGGTCGGCGACAAGATGGCCGGTCGGCACGGCAACAAGGGTGTCATCTCCCGCATCGTGCCCGTCGAGGACATGCCGTTCCTCGAAGACGGCACGCCGGTCGACATCCTGCTCAACCCGCTGGGCATCGGCAAGCGGATGAACGTTGGGCAGATTCTCGAAACCCACTTGGGTTGGGCCGCCCGCGTGCTCGGGTTCCAGGCCATCACGCCCGTGTTCGACGGGGCGACCGAGGCGGAAGTCTTCGAAGCCATCGAGGCCGCGAACGACCACGTCACGCAACGCCTCGAAGACACCGAGGGCGCCCACGAGCCGCACGAGCTGCTCGCCCACATGCCGTTGTCGGGCAAAATCCAGCTTTACGACGGCCGGACCGGCGACCCGTTCGACCTCAAGACCACCGTCGGCTTCATGTACATCATCAAGCTGCACCACCTGGTCGATGACAAGATCCACGCCCGCGCGACCGGCCCGTACTCGCTCATCACCCAGCAACCGCTCGGCGGCAAGGCCCGCACCGGAGGCCAACGCTTCGGCGAGATGGAGGTCTGGGCGCTCGAAGCCTACGGCGCGGCGTACATCCTGCAGGAATTGCTCACCGTCAAGTCCGACGACGTCGAAGGGCGTACGAAGATTTACGAAAGCATGGTCAAGGGCACCAACACCCTTGAGGCCGGCATGCCCGTCGCCTTCGATGTCCTCTGCAAC
>JBCCDN010000051.1:0-19916 GCA_039030755.1 Planctomycetota bacterium
CCTCAAGGACGCCACCAACGCCGCCATGCGCGACTGGATGGCCACCTCCGACCACACCCACTACATCATCGGCTCCGCCGTCGGCCCCCACCCCTTCCCCATGATCGTCCGCGACTTCCAGTCCGTCATCGGCACCGAGACCAAGCAGCAGTGCCGCGAACAAATAGGACGCCTCCCCGACACGGTGGTCGCGGTGGTGGGCGGCGGCTCCAACGCCGCCGGCATGTTCTACCCCTTCGCCTGCGACCCGGCCTGCTACAACACGACCCTCATCGGCGTCGAGCCCGGCGGCACCGGCACCTCCTTCGGCCAGCACGGCACCGCCACCGCCACCGCCGCGGCGAAGTTCGGCCTGGAGTGCGAGATCTTCATGGGCGAAGAAGACATGCGCCGCCAACGCCCCAACGTCCTCCGCATGCAGCTCATGGGCGCGAAATGCACCGCCGTGACCGACGGCAGCCGTACCCTCAAGGACGCCACCAACGCCGCCATGCGCGACTGGATGGCCACCAGCAAAGACACCCACTACATCATCGGTTCCGCCGTCGGCCCCCACCCCTTCCCCCGCATCGTCCGCGACTTCCAATCCGTCATCGGCAGCGAAACCAAACGACAGTGCATCGAGCAAATCGGCAAACTCCCCGACACCGTCGTCGCCGTCGTCGGCGGCGGCTCCAACGCCGCGGGCATGTTCCACCCCTTCGCGTCCGACCCCGCCTGCGACCACACCAAACTCATCGGCGTCGAGCCCGGCGGCACCGGCACCTCCTTCGGCCAACACGCCGCCGCCATCGCCCACGGCCGCCCCGGCGTCCTCCACGGCTCGCTCTCCTATGTCCTCCAGAACGACGACGGCCAAACGGCGCCCGTCCACTCCATCTCCGCCGGCCTCGACTACCCCGGCATCGGCCCCGAACACGCCTACTGGCACGACGCCGGCCGGGTCACCTTCGCCGTCGCCGACGATCAACAAGCCCTCGACGCCTTCCAAAAGATTTCTCGTTTGGAAGGCATCCTCCCGGCGTTGGAACCCTCCCACGCCCTCGCCCACGTCCTCACAATCGCGCCGAATCTTCCGGGGGACCACGTCTTGGTCCTCAACCTCTGCGGCCGCGGCGACAAAGACCTCGACGAAGTCGTCCGGCTCCTCGATCGCTGAGCCCTGCGCTTAACCTACGATTGCCGTGAATAGTCGATGACGGCTTTGCTTTTTCAGGGTATGTAATCTTCTTGGCCTGGGCCTGCCGAGCTCAACGCGGGGCGAATCAACCCTCCGCGTGCTATGGAGACACGTAACGCTAAGACCCCTACTTGAGCTCACTGGTTCATTCCCGTGACATTTGAGTGTTCTCTAATAGACGTAAGACGCAGAATTACGTTTTATTGAATTGGCGGAGAGTTGTGATGACAACGAAACGCATTGCCGCTTTGCAGGCCACTTTATCGGCACACTGGGCCAGAGTTCTTCTTGCTTGCGTCACAGGTGCTTCATCCAACTCGGCGACGACGCCCACCAACCGCGTCGCCTCACTTCCCCTTCACGGTCAACGTCGCCGCCTGACTGACCTGATTCACCTCACCCGCCGCGATTTTTTTGACCCCGCTGCCCAGTTCACCGATCGGGTCCGGCGGCACGATGTCCACGACCTTCTCGCCCAATTTGGCCTCACCGGCTTGCACCTTCGCCTCGAACTTTCGGCATTCGACCAGCAGTGCCGAGAGAATCTCGGCCTCGGGCACGGTCGCGACCTTTTCGCCCTGCACATAAAGAATGCCCCGCTGCTTACCGGCAAAGACGGCGACGTCCGCGCCTTCGGCCTCGCCCGGCCCGTTCACGATGCAGCCCATGACCGCCACCTTGATCGGCAATTCGATCTCGTTGGCCAGCGTCTTGCGTACGTCCCGCACCAACGTGAACAGGTCCACCTCGATCCGCCCACAGGTTGGACACGCGATTAGATCGACGCCCTTGCGTTCCCGGAGCCCGAGCACGTAAAGCATCTCGAGCGCATCTTCGACCTCGTACACCGGGTCGCTCGCGTAACTGATCCGCACGGTGTCGCCGATCCCCGAAGCAAGCAGATTCCCAAGGGGTACGACGCTGCGAATCGCGCCGGTTTCCCTGGGGCCCGCGTGCGTCACGCCCAGATGCAATGGGTGGTCAAACCGCTTCGAGATTTCGGTATACGCATCAATCACCAGGGTCGGGTCGGGCGATTTCGCGCTGATGGTGAGGTCGTAGAAATCGTTCTCGTAAAAGATGTCGAGATACTCTTCGAGCTTCGCGAGCATGATCGCCATGAAGTGCCCGTGCCGGTGTTCGCTGAACACGCCGCCCAGTTCTTTGAGTCGCTTCTGCTTGTCCTTGCGTTCCACGATCGAGCCTTCGTTGACGCCAACGCGGATCGGCAGTTGCTTGTCCTTGCACGCCGCGATGACTTCCTCGACGTGGCCCCGGTCCTGGATGTTGCCGGGGTTGAGTCGGATCTTGTGAACGCCGGCCTCGACCGCCTCAAGCGCTCTCCCAAAATGAAAGTGCACATCCGCAACGATCGGCACCTGCACCTGCGGCAAAATCTCCTTGAGCGCCTCGGTGTCCTTTTTATTGGGCACCGCGACACGGACGATGTCCGCCCCGGCCGCCGCAAGCCGGTTGATTTCGGCGACGCAGGCGTCGATCTCAAAGGTGTAGCCTGCCGTCATGCTCTGCACGGTCACCGGCGCGTTGCCGCCGATTCTGACGATACCGGTACGCTCGTCGCCGAGTTGGACTTGTCGGGTTACGCGGCGTGGGAGGGTCATACGGCGGGCTTAACGGAGGAATAGTTCGATACCGCGGCAACCACACAACGGATATCCAGCCGCCATGTTGGACGGCCGATGGGACAGGATACGCCGGTTGGGGGAGCCGAGCATCCTTCGCGATGCTCCCAATTCGAGCCCAAGATCACGCCATGTCGGAATTTTCAACCAACAACCGCCAGCCGGTATCGACGCTGCGCATCAAGCCGCACGAACAAGAAAAAATCGTCAAGCTGCTCAACGCCGAGCAGGACGCCAACGAACGCAAGTCGCGCCGTAAATCCGACCGGCAGCCCATCCCCGACGGCGTCGGCGTCACCGTCCGCATCACGCAGCCCGGCGGCACCAGCGGCCACTACCTCGTCCGCGGACTCAACCTCTCCCAACACGGCATCGGCTTCATCCACGGCGGCTACGTGCACGGCGGATCCAAAGCGGTCGTCACCCTGGTGACCGAAGACAACGAACGCTTCAGCATCAACGGCCTCATCAAACGCTGCGAGTACGTCACCAACGGCGTCCACTTCATTGGCGTCGCATTCGATACGCCGTTCGACATCGACGGTTTCCTTGGCGGCGTCGCGGACGAAAACGGGGCCGCCGCCCCGCCGAAACACAACGTTCGCGTGACCGGCCGAGTCCTCGTACTCGACGACTCCGCCGCAGCGCGCCGGCTCAACGCCTACTTGCTGAACCGGATCGGCGCTTCCGTCGTCGAGGCCAACGACATCGATGAGGCCTGCCGATCGCTCAAAGAGACGCCCGTGGACCTGCTGCTCTGCGACATCTGGTTCGGCGAACTCGCGCTGCCCAGCTTCATCGACCGTCTCCGCGCCGCGGCCGGCAACGACGTCCCGATCCTGGCCATCACCGGCGACGAACGCAAAACCACGCATACGCAAGCCACCGACGCCGGCTGCAACGAAGTGCTGGTCAAGCCCGTCCCGATGGCCGGTTTCAATAAGGCGATGGCCCGTCACCTGCCCGCGCCCGAGCCCGTGGCATCCGACAACCGCCGGCGAATCGTCAGCGACTTGTGGGGCGATACGGCGATGCGGCCGCTCATCATCCGCTTTGTCCGCGACCTCGAAGCGTTGGTTCGACAACTGGACACCGACCTCACCGCACTGGACACCGAGCCGGGCAAGCTCGCCGCGTACAACGCCTGCATGCGGATCGGTGCCGACGCCGCCGCTTACGGCTTCCCCTCGATCCAGAGCATCGGCAACACGATGTGCATGTTGATCGACGGCGGCGCCGAAACAACCGAGTTACAAAGCCAACTGCTCGACCTGCAGGCCCGCGTGGACGCCGCGTGCCTGGGCTTGTGAAGGCACGAACCCAACAACACCGCCAATACGGGGGCACCACGAAACCCGGTTCCGGACGCCGCCAACAGCCGGCTATTCGAGAAGCGCGATGGCGCTTCTCACCACATCCTGCTTCACTTGCCAAAGAACGCGGGCGGGCCCGGCCCAACCGAGGCGGCCCGCGAATCGCATCCCGCGTCGCATCGCCCCCGGCCTCGCGTTCCGCCCACCGGGGGTTCTCGGAAACGTGCTCCCCTCCAGTGGACCTCCGGGTTCCCGAAGCCCACGTTCAAACCTGACGTGGGCTGGACCCGGCCACGGGTGGCACCACCCAACCGCTCACCCCCGGCACCGCACCACGCGATCGGCCTCTGATCCGCCGTCCGTGTGGGATTGTTGGCACGCCGGAAGTTTTTATTCGTCAGATTGCGCACGCGGCGGCGCGGACGAGCGCATCACACTCGTCGTCGGTGAGATCACAGCGCAGCGACAGACGGACTCGCGCAGTTCCGGGCGCGACGGTGGGCGGGCGGATGGCGACGGCGAGGAAGCCGGCTTGTTGAAGCTGATCCGCGAACGCGAGGGCGGCTTCGTTTTGGCCGAGGGTGAGCGGGACGATGGGCGTGGGGTCGTCGGTGACGTTCCAGCCGGCGTCGCGCAGCCCGGCACGGACATGCTGAATGATGTCGGCGAGGCGTTGCCGGCGTTGCGGTTCGTCGCGGATCACGTCGAGGGCGGCATCGATGCTGGCCGGGACGCTGGCGGGCGGCGCGGTGGTGTAGATGAACGTGCGGGCGTGGTTGACGAGTTCGTCGATCACGGGCGCGGCCGCGGTGACGAGGCCGCCGACGCAGCCGAGGGCTTTGGAGGCGGTGCTGACGGTGATGGGGATTTGGCTGGCGACGCCCTGGTGCTCGGCGAGCCCGGTGCCGTGTTTACCGAGGATGCCGGTGCCGTGGGCTTCGTCGACGATCAGCGTGGCGTTGTGGGCGTTGCAGAGTTCGAGGAGGCGGGGGAGGTCGGCGACGGTGCCGTCCATGGAGAAGACGGCGTCGGTGGTGACGAAGACGCGTCGTTTGGAGGGAGGTGTCGCTTGATGCAGCAGTCGTTCGAGCTTGTCGTAGTTCTGGTGCGGGAACGTGCGAACGGTCGCGCCGCTGAATTTCGCGCCGTCAATCAAGCAGGCGTGGTTGAGCTTGTCCTGACAGATCAGATCGCCGGGGCGGGCGAGGGCGGTGAGAACGCCGAGGTTGGCCATGGTGCCGGTGGGAAAGAGCAGGGCGGCTTCGGCGTGTTTGAATGCGGCGAATCGCGGTTCGAGCGAGGCGTGGGGCGGGAGGGTGCCGGTGACGAGGCGGGAGGCGGCCGAGCCGGTGCCGTAGTGGTGGTTGGCGGCGTTGGCGGCGTCGCGTAGGCGGGGGTGGGTGGCGAGCGCGAGGTAGTCGTTGCCGGCGAGGTTCAGTAGACGCCGGGGCTGGCCGTCAACGGTTCGGGTGATGAATTTGCCGACGCTGTCGGCCGGCGTGAGTGATCGCTGCGCGGCGTGGGTGCGGCGCTCGTTGGCGTGGGCTTTCAGTTGTTGGATCAGGTCCGCGGGCTTCGTGTCAGCGCAACGGGTGTCAGGTCGATGAGCCATCTTGGGGGTCCGCTTGGCCGTCGTCGCTCGTGCTCTCGGGGGCTCCGAACTCCAGGCCCTGGGCGTCTTGCGCGTCGGCATCGTCGAGGGTCTGCTTCATGAGTCGGCCGACTTTGAACTTGACGGTGCGTTTGGGATCGACCCAGACGGGCTCGAGTGTGCGGGGGTTCTGAGCCTTGCGTGCGCGGCGCTGCTTGACTTCGAACACTCCGAAGTCGCGGAATTCGAGGCGGTTGCCCTGGCCGAGTTCGACGATGACGTTGTCGAGGAACGCTTGAACGATTTGTTTGACGACGACGCGTTTTTGGCCGGTGGCGTCGGCGATGGTGTCGATTAATTCTTTCTTGGTGACGGTGGACATGGTGTGGAGTCCCGGGTCGAGATCGGCGGCGAGTTTTCGGAGCGGTTCCACAGCCCGTACAGAGGGGAGGATCAAGATCGATCGGGCTTCAGACACACACCGCAGGCAGGCCAGCCGCCGGGCGCTCCGACGGAGGCTCCGATCGGCCGAAGAGGCTCGATGCACGCGTTGAGGCGGGCTATCGGACTTCGTCTGCGAGTATGGCGACCGCCGGGGAGGTGGTCAAGGCACATTGCGACAAATCCTGATATGGAAGCGGATTAGCGATTGATGCGGCGTTTTGTGAACGTTGCGGTCGGGCTTTACGATGGGAAGCGATGTCACTGGACTCCGAAAAGTTGAAGATCGTGCACCACCCGCACCCGGCGCTTCGGCAGCGGGCCGAGGCAGTCGAGTTGAACGATGAGGTCCGGGCGGTGGCGACACGGATGGTGACGCTGATGCACGAGGCGGAAGGGGTTGGCCTGGCGGCACCGCAGGTGGGGCTGCCGTGGCGGCTGTTCGTGGCGAACTGGACGGGGCAACCGGACAGCAACCACGTTTTCGTCAATCCCGAGTTGGTGGAGCCGAGCCGGGAGACGGGCCCGCACGAAGAGGGCTGTCTATCGCTGCCGGACATCCGGGCGGAGATCACTCGGCCGCTCGGTATCTCGGTCACGGCCACGAATCTGGACGGCGAGCGATTCACGATGACCGACGACGGCGGGCTCGCGGCACGGGTGTGGCAACACGAGTTCGATCACCTCGACGGCGTGCTGATCTTGGATCGCATGACCCGGCTGGACAAGATGGCCAACCGCAAAGCGATCCGGGCCTTGGAAGCAACTCGGTAGGATCGTGACCTTGAATCGCTCGGGCCTCCATCACGTCAAGATCGAAGCGGTGGACTGGTGCGCGGTGCTGCCGGTGCTGCGGATTTTCCAACTCGCACGGACGGCGTTGCAGCCGACGAAGCTCGCGCTGGCGTGGCTGCTGGTCGCGGCGGTTTATCTAGGCGGGATGGTGATGGCGTGGCCGCTGGACCCGACGCGCTTCGAGTTGGTGACCGAAGGTCGGGATTGGGAGCAGAGCGTTGCGGTTGCCGGCGAGGCCGAGATTCTGGATCGCAGTTCCGAGCGGATGACCGTGCTGGCGGAAGGCTCGGACGTGTTGCGGGTGTGGATTGGGCAGCAATTCGACAGCCTCTGGCGGCTGGCGGACGCGGTGGTTTCGCTGGATGTGGGGTTGTCCGGCGGCGGGGTGATCGGAGCGTTGGGGGCGTTGTTGATCGAAGGCCCGCGTTCGCTGTGGCGGGTGGCCCCGGGGTTCGTGCTGGCGTTTGCGGGCTGGGCGTTTGTGGTGGCGACGCTGTTGGGGCTGGGCATCGCGCGGTTGGCGGCGTTGGAATTGGCGCGACGCCGGACGGCCGGGCCGGTGGAGGCGATCGGCTTCATCTTCCGCAAAGGCGTATGGACGCTGCTCGCGCCGGCGTTGCCGTTGTTGGTGGTGGCGAGCGGAGCGGTGGTCCTCGTCGCGGTGGGGTTTGCGTTGTTCAACCTGCCGATCGTTGAGTGGATCGGCGGCTTGGCGTACGGGCCGTTGTTATTGGTGGGTTTGGCCATGGCGCTCTTGCTCATCGTGCTCGCGGTGGCGTTGCATCTGTTGGTGGCCGCGATGGCGGTGGAAGGGACCGATGCGTTCGACGCGGTGAGTCGGTGCTTTTCGTACGTGACGACTCGGCCGTGGCAGGTGTTGGGTTACGCGGCGGCGGCGCTGGCGTATGGGGCGTTGACGTTTTTGGTGGTGCTGAGCGTGGTGGGTTTGGCGATCTGGCTGACGGATCGGTTCCTCGCGGTCGGCATCCTGGGCGAGGCGACGGGCGATGGCAACGACTTGGTGGTGGCCGTCGTGGGTTTGTGGCAACAGGCTCTTTTGGCGGTCCCCGCGGCCTATGCGGTGAGTTTTTACTTCTGCGCGTCGGTGCAGACGTACTTGTTGGTGCGGCAGAGCGCCGACGGCAGTGGACTCGACGACGCCTACGACCCGACCGCGGCCAAGAACACGCACGCGGTGCTGGCCCCGCCGGAAGCCGCCGAAACGCAGACGGACGAACCACGTGCGTAACGCCGTGACTGACAAGTCCAGCCGGTACGCGGTGATGTTGGCGATCGCGGTGGCGTTGCTTGCAAGCTGTTCACGTGAAACGCCGGCGACGGACCCGGATGAACTCCGCATCATCAGCTTCATGCCCAGCGCGACGCGGATCGTGGTGGACCTCGGATTGGGCGATCGGATCGTGGGCGTGGCGGAACACGACGCGGCGGCCCCGTCGATCAATGCGGACGGCGAACCGATGCCAATCGTTGGGCATTTCATGGATGTGGATATCGAGCGGCTGTTGTCGTTACGGCCAACGCATGTAATTTTCCCGGAGACGACAAGTGGCGTACCCGCTCCGCTCGAGTCGCAGTTGGATTTGCGCGGGGCGGCGTTATTGGCCGAGCCGTATCCCACTGTGGTCGCCGATGTTTATGCCGCGATTGTCCGGTTAGCCGACGGGTTGGGCCAGCCCGAGTCCGGCCAGGACCTGCTCAACGGTTTCGAGTCTCGGATGATGCTGGCGGGCATGTTTGGTGCGTTTGCGTCCGGGATCGACGAGCGGTTCGGGCTCGACGCGGCGGCGGGTGATGGGATACGTACTCGAGCGCTGCTGGCGTTCGCCGTGGACCCGGTGGTGGCGTCGGGGCCGGGCTCGATCAACCACGAACTGCTGACCATGGCCGGCGGGCTCAACGTCGTGGGCGATGCGTCGACGTCCGCGGTGACGTTGGATCGCGAAGCGGTGATCGGACTCAACCCGGCGGTGGTGGTGCTCTTGCTGCCGGGCCGGACCGCCGAAGAGGCCTTCGAGACGATCGCGTGGTTTGAAGGCTTACCCATCGACGCGATCAAGCGCGGCCGTGTGTATGCGCTGACCGATCCGCAGGTGCTCCTACCCGCGACGAATCTGCCTGAAGTGCTCCGGCAACTCAGTGGAGTGATCGTCGGCGATTCGCCGCGTGTCGTCGCCCCTAACGATGACGCAGAGCAAGCAACGCCGGTCCAGGCCACGGGCGAGACAGGTGAATCCGTTGAGCGTTGACCGCCGGCCGAGTTGGCGGCGCGGTTTGTTCTGGGCGTCGATGGCGTTGCTGCTGGTGTCGACGCTGCGGTTGGGTGCGGGGAGTTCCGGGTTCGGCTTGCAAGCGGACGCGGTGGGTCGGACGTTTTTGTGGTTGCGGGCCGAGCGGTTGGCGGTGGCGGCGGTGGTGGGTTTGGCGCTGTCGGTGTCGGGCGTGTCGTTGCAGGCGCTGTTGCGGAATCCGTTGGCGGAGCCTTATCTCTTGGGGCTAAGCACGGGCGCGGCGGTGGGGATGGTGGCCGTGTCGATGTTCGGCGTGGATCGCGTCGGGATCACGTCTGGCGGCGGGGCGGTGGTCGGGGCGGGCTTGACGATGTTGGTGGTGTTTGCGCTGGGTCGGCGGCGGGGCGTGCTTGACCCGCTGGGGGTGTTGCTGGTGGGCGTGGTGGTGGCGACGATCAACGGGGCGGTGGTGTTGTTGTTGACGTATCTGAGCGGGCCGGGCGGGATTCGCGACGACGTGATGCGATGGATGATGGGGTCGCTGTCGGTGTCGGGGGGTTGGTGGACGACGGGCGTGATCGGCGCGGCGGCGTTGTTTGGCTGGGGCTTCATGATCTTCCGGGGGCCGGCCTTGGACGTGGCCACGCTGAGTGATGAAGAAGCCGTGGGGTTGGGGGTGGACGTCGGTCGGCTCAGGACCGAGGCGTTCGTGATCGCGGCGGCGCTTGCGGGCGGGGCGGTGGTGTTGGCTGGGCCGGTGGCGTTTGTGGGGTTGATCGCGCCGCACCTGGCCCGGGCGTTGTGCGGGGCAGCGCACCGCGGGGTGTTGATCGTGGCGGGCGTGCTCGGGGCGGCGCTCTTGGTAGCGGCGGACGTGGCGGGCGTGCTTGTGAAGTTGGCGGCCGAGTCGGCGGGACACCCAATCGGGTTGATCCCGGTGGGCGTGTGGACGGCGCTGGTGGGCGGGGTGGCGTTTATCGTGCTGCTCCGGCCGCGGCTGGGTCGGGCGTAGTCGCGTTGAAGTCCTTGGGTTGAAATCAACCATGGGAGTGACCCTCATGACGTTTACGGAGCGATGGTGCGAAAAAGCACGAGCGAAAGGGGCGCCGGTTTGCGTGGGGCTCGACCCCGTGCTGGAGAAACTGCCGCCGGCGTTGTTCGAAGGCACGGCCGATCTGGGACGGGCGGCGGCGGCGGATGCGATCGAACGATTTTGCCTGGGCGTGATCGACGCGGTGGCGGACGTGGTGCCGTGCGTGAAGCCGCAGTTGGCCTGCTTCGAACGCTACGGATCGGCGGGGCTTGCGGCGTACGAACGTGTGGCGTCGGCGGCGAAGGATGCGGGACTCTTGGTGATCGCGGACGCCAAGCGGGGCGACATCGGCATCTCGGCAGAGCATTACGCCGCTGCGTTTTTCGAAGGCGAATACGCGGCGGATGCTTTGACGGTGTCGCCGTATCTTGGGCCCGACACGTTGGAGCCGTTCATGGACGCAGCGCAGCGGAACCAAGGCGCTGTCTTCGTGCTTGTCCGAACGAGCAACCCGGGCAGCGGCGTGTGGCAGGGGTTGGAGACGGCCGACGCGTCGCGGGTGGTCGATCACGTCGGCGATTTCGTGGAGCAACAAAGCGACGCCCGGCGGGGCGCGTTAATGTTCGGCCCGGTCGGCGCGGTGGTGGGCGCGACGCATCCGCGCGAGGCGGCGGCGCTTCGGCAGCGGATGCCGCACGTGTTGTTTCTGGTGCCCGGTTTCGGAGCCCAAGGCGGCGGGGCGGAGGATGTTCGGGCGTGCTTCCACGCCAGGGGCCATGCTCGGGTCGCCGAAGCGGGGACGGGCGCGATTATCACGGCCAGCCGATCCGTGATCTACGCGCCGCCGAGCCCGGGACAGTCGTGGCAAGACGCGGTGCGACACGCGGCGTGGGGCTTACGGGATCAGGTGGCCGGCGCGGTCCAGGCGTCGGATTCATAATCGTCTGCGTCTGCATGGGTTCGTTGCTCTGCGGGCGCTTGTTCGTTGCGGTCGGGCTGACCATCGAGGATCGCGTAGGCCACGTGCGCGACGCAACTGTTGATGGCTTTGAGATGCGTGAGCAGGTCGAGGTGGAGGGCGGACGACTCGTGCGAGAGCTGGACACCGGCGCGGAGACGTTGGAAGTGTTGGAGGCGGAGCTGCCGGTTACGTTCGTTCATGAGGCGCTTGTGTTCGATGAGGCGGCGGGCGAGGGTGGCGTCCTGGCCGTTGAACGCGGTCTCGGCGATCAGCAGGTTTTCCGCGACGTGCTTGTAGAAGCCGTCGAGTTCTTCCCAGCCCTCGTCGGTAAACCACTTGCTGGTTTTGGTGCGTCGGATCGCGAGGTCGGCCAGGCCGCGATCGACCGTGTCGCCGATGGTTTCGAGCTGGTTCAAGTAGGCGAGTTGCTGCATGACGTCGCTGGTGCTGAAGCCGGTGTCGTCGTCGGGCGAAAGGTTGGCGAGGTAGCGCTTGATGTGGTGGTGGAGGCGGTCGATGTCGTGGTCACGCGCCTGCACCTTGCGTGCGGCGGTTTCGTCGCGATGCATCAGCGCGATCCAAGCGTCGTCGAGCATGGTGCGCACCATCGAGGACAGACGCACAATTTCCTGTCGGGATTGGCCCAGCGCAACGGAAGCGCCCGCGACGTGATCGCTGAGGATGAAGCGCGGACGGGCGGGATCGGGCGCAAGTTCCGGGCGGTCGGGGAACACCCGCGACACCAGCGCGTAGAGCGTGTCGGTCCACGGCAGAAACAGCGCGGCCATGACGAGGTTGAAGCCGCTGTGCGTGACGGCGATGCGGGCGTCGAGGGTCAGGCTCGTCGTGGCGAGCAGCGCGATTAACCCCGGCATCGCGAGCAGGCCCAGCGTGGCGGTGCTGGCTTTGGCGATGAGGTTCGCCAAGCCCAGTCGCCGGCTGGCCCGGTCCGACCAGCCCGCGGCCAAGAGCGTCACGGCGACGCCGACGTTGGCGCCGAACACGATCGGCAGGGCGAGTTGCAACGCGGACCGTGCTCCGCCGTCGCCCCCCGACACGGCCTCGGCCGACCCCAGGCCGATGGCCAACGCGATGGCCGCGGTTGAGGATTGCAGGAGTACGGCCAAGCCCGCCGCCAAGACGGTCAGCAGCCACGGGTGACGGACGCCGATGCTGATGAGCTCGGTCAGGTCGCCTCCTGCGGGCAACAGCCTGGCCGACGTCGCGATGGTTTCCACGCCCATAAGAATGAAGGCCAGCGCCAGCGCGACCTGTCCGACGCCGCGCACCCGACGCTGCGGCATGAACTGAAACATCGCCACGCCCAACAGCGCGAGCACCGGCGCGAGCGATTCCAAGCGAAGCGAGATCAACACCACCATCACCGTGATCCCGACATCGGCCCCAAGCAACATGGGCACCACCCGCCGCGTCGGCAGATCCCCGGCCCGTACGGATTGCACCGCCAACAGCGACATCGCCGTCGAAGACGGCGCCGCCAGCGACGTGAGCAATCCGGCGCCCGCCGCCCGCCAACGGTTCCGCGCTAACCGTTGAAGCAACCCCGGCAACCGGTCACCGAATAGGCGATCCAATCCCTTGCGAAGAAAGCGAATTCCGAACAGGATCAACGCCACCCCGCCCGCGATTTGCAACAAAATCAGCATTCCTTTGCCTCCGGTTGATCGTTCGGATCAACGCGCTAAGAGCAACAACTCTAACGTCGCTAACGAAAATTTCATAAAATGCTTACAATTTCATGCTTTTTCCAGCGATTGGTGAACCGCAAACGTCTTCAGTCAACGGCTTTGGCGACCTGCCTCGGGCCTTCAGGGATACGATGTCTTCTGTGAAGAACGTCAGCCTCAGCAATCTCGTGCTTGACAACGCCGCCGCGAGCGAAACCGGTGGGTTGGAGTTCATCCGCCGCAAAAAGCCGCAATGGCTCCGCGCGAAATTGCCGGCCGGCCCGGGCTTCAAAGACACCCGGCAGATGGTGGATCAATATCAGCTGCACACCGTCTGCGAATCCGCAAAGTGCCCGAACCTGGGCGAGTGTTGGGAACGCGGCACCGCGACGATGATGATCCTCGGCGACGTCTGCACCCGGTCCTGCGGCTTCTGCAACATTGCCACCGGCCGACCCCCCGAGTACGACCTCGACGAACCGAGGCGCGTCGGTGAGGCGGCGGCGCTGATGAATCTCAAGCACTTGGTCATCACGAGCGTCAACCGCGACGAGCTGCCCGACGGCGGCGCGGAGATCTGGGCGGAGACGATCCGCGAGATTCGGCGGCAGTCGCCCGGGACGTCGGTGGAAGTCTTGATCCCGGATTTCTGCGGCGACTGGGACGCGTTGCAACTGGTGCTCGACGAACGCCCGGAAATTTTGAACCACAACCTCGAGAGCGTGCCACGTCTCTACAAGCATGTTCGGCCGCAAGCGATTTACGAGCGCAGCATCGAAGTGCTTCGCCGCGGGAAAGAACAAGGCCTGACCGTCAAGACCGGCATCATGGTCGGCATCGGGGAACGCAAAGACGAGGTCGAACAACTCATGCGCGACGTGGTCCAGGGCGTTCGCATCGAAGGCGTGAACCGCGACCAACCCGCGACCAACCGCGATGCCTTCGAGGCCCCAGATCCGTACCGCGTCGCTCCCGAATGCGCGGACGCTCAACGTCAAGCCTCGGGCCCGGCCGGCTCGCTCCACACCAACGTCGGCACCGCGAAGCCCGGTCCGGATCACAAACTCCGCCGCGGCGGCGACCGCGTTGATCACACCAACCCTCACTGGCTCCACCACGATCCGTGCAAAGCCCCGGCCGGCCTCGCCGAGCAACGCCGGGTTGAACTCGGCTTCCCCCACGCGACCTGGCCCGGCACGCACGACACCTGCGACATCCTGACCATCGGTCAATATCTCCAGCCCACACGCAACCACCTGCCCATCTCGCATTGGGTGACGCCCGCCCAATTCGTCGCCTACAAGCAGCTCGCTGAATCCATCGGCTTCCGCCACTGCGAGTCTGGCCCGCTGGTCCGTTCGAGCTACCACGCTGACGATCAAGTGCTCCAGATGGAATCCGCCGCGGCGAACGCCTAAGCAGGTGGGCCGAAGTCTTAAGGCTCGAAACTCAGGCAAAACCGTTTGGGAATCTGCCTTGTTGCGATATTATTTGACGTTCCACATCATTCCCGGGGTGGCCCCGCAGGCTAGGTAGAAAGTGACCTTCCATATGCCCAAAACGTTTTGTCATGACCGCGCGATCGTGCGCCTCATCGGTACTTTTTTCCTCATCTACGCCTTGCCATGGTCCGCGGCCGCCCAGACCGGCACGTTCCTCGACAAACTTCGGTCGACCGATGTACGCGTCGTCTCCTACAACCTCGGCGGATTCAACGACGGGTTCAGCGACCAACCGTTCAACTTCACCGGGGGGCAATGGCGTTTCGACGATCCATACGCTCGGGTTGTGGATTCCCTCGACGCGGATGTCTGGGCGTTTCAGGAAATCGCGATACGCTCCAGCAGCGATATCCGCAGCGCCATGAACTTGGCCGACCCCTTGCCCAATGGCGCAAGCTGGAATGTCTACAAGTTCTCCAACCAAGTCATCGCCAGCCGACATCCGTTCAGCGATTTGGGCTCGAACGTGTTCGGCTCGCCGCGTCGGCCAACGGTCGCCACCGTGGACCTCCCCGACGCGATGTCCCTTACCGACTTGCATCTGGTGAACATCCACCTCAAGGCCGGGGGATCGTCGAACGACGAAACCCGCCGGATCGCCGACATCGATCGACTGATCGAGTATTTCGCCGACCTGACGACGCCCGGCGATCAGTACGACTTGGAATCCGGTACGCCGTTTGTGATGCTCGGTGATTACAACAACGCGGTTGGCTTCGATCCCGTGGTCAACTTCCTGAATGGCGACGTGCAAAACGAATCTACCTACGGCCCCGACACGCTCTTGGATTGGGACGCGACCGCCTTGGACGTCGCGATCCCGGTGCATAATGGTCGCGGCGGAACGAACTGGACGTTCGCTGGCGGCAGCACTCGGAGCCGGCTCGATTGGCAGGTTTTCAGCGATAGCGTGATGTCTCTCGCCCAAACCTTCATTCTCAACACGCAATCGATGACCAGCGCCGAGCTTAGCGCGACCGGCTTGCAGACCAACGACGTGCTTTACGACAGCGGCTTCATTGATCATCTCCCGGTGGTCGTGGACTACAACCTGCGACGCGTCATTATCCCCGAACCCGCAGCCGGGCTGTTCGTGGTTTTCACGTTCGGCCTTGTTCGGCGACGATGTCGTAGCATTAAGGCATGAAGCTCAATCCGGAACGACTCCGAAAATACGGCGCACGCGGTTCTTTGCTCGCCGTTTTGCTGTGCTGTTTGCTGAATGCAAGCGGGGCGAATCCTCAGCCGTTTGATCGCCAACTCGCGGCGGCGGTCGACGAAGCACTCCGGCCCGGCTTGGACGCCGGTGCGCGGGTGGCCGTACGCCTACTCGACGCGGACACGGGGCAGGTGCTGCTCGAAACGCCCAACGCCGACAAAGCGTTCATCCCCGCGAGCAACATGAAATTGGTCACGTCTGCGACGGCATTGGACCTGTACGGCCCCGCTCATCAGCTCTCCACGACGTTTGCCGTGAACAACGAGATGCTCGTGATTGTTGCGGGCGGCGATCCCGCCTTCGGCGACCCGGCATTGCTCGAAGACCGCGGGATGACGCCGATGAGCGAATTCGATCGGCTCGCCGATGCGCTGACATCGGCCGGTATCACGGCATTACCCGGCGGAGTTATGGTGGTCGATGCCCTCTTCGATCAGCAGCTCGTCCACCCCTCGTGGCACCCCGCCAACCTGTTGCACTGGTACGGCGCTCCCGTCGCGGGCGTGAGCTTCAACGACAATTGCATCGACATAACCTTCAAACCCAACGAGCCGGGTGAACCCGCGGAGCTCGACCTGACTCCGCCTGCCGCGAACTTCGACATTCGTGGAGAAGCGATCACTGCGACGCTCGAGGAGCACGGCCCGGAACTCGCCAAGGTGCCCGACAAGAACATCTACGAAGTCGGGGGCAAGGTCGGCCGTGTCGGTGGGCCGTACAGCAAGCCGGTACAGGATCCACGCTCGTTCCTCGCTTCGGCCACCGCTGCTGCGCTGCGTGATCGTGGCCTCAAGGTTGGCCCCGGCTTGTCGGTCCGCACCGAACCGTTCGAGATATCGAACACCGCGGCATGTACACACGTCGTAAAGACACCGCTGCTCGACGTGCTTGGTCGGGTCAATACCAATAGTCAAAACATGATGGCCGAGGCCGTCTCCAAGCTCAACGGGCTTGCCTACGACGAAGCGACCGGGGTCAAGAAGCCGCGAGGTTCGTGGGAAGCCGGCCACCGCGCGGCCGTGGATTTCCTGCGGCGAACCGATATCGATCCCGCGACGTTGGTTGCCGCGGATGGTTCTGGGCTTTCTCGAGACAACCGGGTTAGCGCGGCATTGATCTCTGATTTGCTGTTGCAAATGCTGACGCGGCACGAGCACGGCGAACACTTCGTCGGCACCATGGCGATCTCCGGCGTGCGTGGCTCGGTCCGCAATCGTATGGGCGACGGAACGATGAAAGGCCGGGTCTACGCGAAAACCGGCACGATCCGGGGCGTCAGCGCGTTGTCGGGCTACGTCTTCCACGACTCGGGCCGCGTTGTGGTGTTTTCGATTCTGCATAACGACATCCAAGGTTCGGCCACGCCGTATCGCCATCAACAGGACGCCGCCGTTGCGGCCATCTGGCAATGGCTCGACGCTCAGCCGGCACTCGGCCGCGAGCGACTCAACGGTCGATCTCCGCAGTTGCTCGAGTCGCTCGAAGTGGTTTGGCCGTGACAATTTCAGACGCGGCATCGCGTATCCTCACGCTATGCCTGAACACACTTTCGATCTTCTCGTGATTGGGGCCGGCCCCGGTGGGTACGTCTGCGCCATCCGCGCCGCCCAACTGGGTCTGACCGTGGCCATCGTGGATAAGGAAAAAGCGCTGGGCGGAACGTGTTTACGCGTCGGCTGCATCCCGTCCAAAGCGTTGCTCGAATCGTCGCATCTCTATGAGCAAACCCAGCACGATCTCGCCGGGCACGGCATCTCGGTGGACAACGTCAAGCTCGACGTGCCCGCGATGCTCAAGCGTAAAGACGAAGTCGTCAAACAACTCACCGGCGGCGTCGCGGCGCTGATGAAGAAAAACAAGGTGCAGGTCTTCCACGGCGCGGCCGGCTTCAACGGCGACAGGTCCGTCACGGTCGGCAAGGACACCATTCAGGCGAAGCACGTCGTCATCGCCACCGGCTCCGAGCCGTCGTCCATCCCCGGCGTCGATCTGACGCAAGACCGCATCGACACGTCCACCGAGGCGCTGACCTACGACCCGGTGCCCAAGCACTTGGTCGTGATCGGAGCCGGCGTGATCGGGCTCGAGTTGGGCAGTGTCTGGCGACGCCTGGGCGCGGAAGTCACGGTGCTCGAGTACCTCGATCGCATCATGCCCGGTCTCGACGCGGGGATGGCCAAAGAAGCCCAGAAAATCTTCACCAAGCAGGGCATCAAGTTTCGCCTGGGCTCCAAAGTCACCGGCGTGGAGAACACCAAGCAGGGCGTCAAGATTCACATCGACGGGCAGGACGCGGTCGAGGCCGACCGGGTGCTTTGTTGCGTCGGGCGTAAGCCGCACACCGAGGGCTTGAACGCGGAAGCCGCCGGCGTCGAACTCGACGAGCGCGGCCGGGTCAAGCTCACCAAAGAATTCCGCACCACCGGCTGGACGGCGGACGTGGGCATCTACGCGATCGGCGATGTGGTGGTCGGCCCGATGCTCGCCCACAAGGCTGAAGAAGAAGGCGTCGCGTGCGCCGAGGCGATCGCCACGGGGCACTTCCATCTCGACTACGACACGATTCCCAACATCGTCTACACCGAGCCCGAGGTCGCGTCGGTGGGGAAGACCGAAGAAGAGCTCAAGGATGCGGGCGTCGCTTACAACGTCGGCAAGTTTCCGTTCCTCGCGAACGGCCGAGCGAAAGCGATCGATGAGACAGGCGGGCTTGTGAAAGTCCTCGCCGATAAAGAAACCGACCGTGTGCTCGGCGTCCATATCGTCGGCCATAGCGCGGGCGACCTGATCGCTGAGTGTGCCACGGCCATGGCGTTTGGTGCAAGCAGCGAAGATATCGCCCGGGCCTGCCACGCCCACCCGACGCTCGCCGAGGCGGTCAAAGAAGCATCCCTAGCCGTTCACGGCCGAGCGCTGCATATCTAATCCGACCCGATTCAGATTTTCAGGCGGCGACGCATCAGCAAGCCGAACCCGCCGCCAACCAACGCCACGAGGCCCGGCTCGGGCACGAGTTGCGGATTTAACGCGAACGAGGGTGCATTGCTCAAGCCCCAATTGTTCAGCACCGCGTTGAGGTCGCCTTGTTCGATTTGGCCGTTGCCGTTGAAGTCGCCGTCTGCCCAACCCACGTTCGTGTCGCCCCAGTTGTTCAGCACCTGATTGAGATCGCCCTGGGCGACAAAACCATCAAGGTTCGCGTCGCCCATAAACGTCCGGGCGAAATCCTGGACGAGGATCAGGACGTCGGTCATGTCGACCTGTCCGTCTACATCGAGGTCGCCTTGCCACAAAGCATCGTCATCGTTGGTGCCGAAGTTGGCGTAGAGCGTGTCGATATCGGCTCCGGTGATGATCCCGTCGTTATTTTGGTCGCCGCGGGCTTGGAGCAGATCGACGTAAGCCTGGGCGGTTCCGGCCTGAGCCTCTTCGCCTTCGTAGATCGAGCCGAGCGCCAGAAGGTCTCGGGTGTCGACCAAGCCATCGCCGTTGGGGTCCAACGCCGGTTCGAAAACCAGGTTCCGTGCGCCAAGGATTTGTTCCAGGCTACGGAACGCGTTCGAGACGTCGTTGGGGGCAATGACACCGTCGCCGTTTCGGTCGCCCAGGCCGAGCCCCAGGCCGTCCTCAATGGCGACCCCCGTGAAGCGTTGGATCGAGTAGCTGCCGGTGCGTTCGAAGGTTACGACGGTGAACGCTTGGTTGCCGTTGATCACATCGTCGTAGTCCGTACCAAACACGCCCCCGTCGAAATTATTCGACTGGTTGCTGCCGCTGACACGGTCCAGAATCTGTTGATCGGTAAAGGCTCCGCCCAAGTTGCGGAACACGTGGACGGCGTCGGCGGTATCGTCGTCGTTGATGAAGTCGAAGTCGAATCCTCCGGTTTCGTTGTACGGCGTGGCCGCGTCGAGCCGCACGGTGGGGTCCACGCGGTCCACCCACAGCACCTCGCGGAACTCGCTGAACACCGCCGGTCCCCCGTCGCCACCGCTTGCCGCGTCGCGGTGGCGGAACGCGCGGACGGTGAGAAAGTTCATGCCTTCGGGCAAAGCGGTCGCGTCCACATCCTGTTCGTAGAGCCCGGCTCCGCCTTGCTGCGTCGCGGTGTCGAAGCCGGGGTCATAGGTCGTCAGGAAGTTTTCGAAGCCATAGGCCACGTCGCCGGGATTCACGACATCGACGACGCCGTTGCCGTTGGCGTCGATGCCGCCGTTGATGCGGAACATGGCGTGGTCGCCGTCGGCGTGGATGTCGCGGACGCCATTTGCAAACCCCGGAACATTCAGAACGACTTCATC
>JBCCDN010000052.1:0-19902 GCA_039030755.1 Planctomycetota bacterium
CGCACGATCAACACCCTGACGGACCTCTTCCGTTCCGCCGTTCATTCGGCTGACAGCCTCGCTCGTCTCGGCCTGGATGGCCTGGATCGACTGAGCGATTTCATCAGTCGCCTTCGTAGTACGGTCGGCGAGCTTGCGGACCTCGTCGGCGACGACGGCGAAGCCCCGGCCGTGCTCGCCCGCGCGGGCGGCCTCGATCGCGGCGTTGAGCGCGAGCAGGTTGGTCTGGTCGGCGATGTCGTTGATGGTGGCGACGATCTCGCCGATCTGTTCGCCGCGTTTGCCGAGGTTCTCGACGGCGCGGGCGGAGGTGGACACGGCGGCGCTGATGGCCTGCATCTCCTCGATGGTTTCGCCAACGACCCGGCCGCCCTGGCGCGCGGCGTCGCCGGATTCCTGGGCGTTGGTCGACGCGTCGGCCGACTTGCGGGCGACCTCGATGACGGACGCGGACATCTGCTCGACGGCGGCGGAGATCTGTGTGACCTGGCCGGTCTGTTCCTCCATGCCGCGGGCCATCTCCTCGGACGTCGAGGCGATCTCGGTCGCGGCCGACGCGACCTCCTGGGTGGCCATGGTCACGTGTCGGACGATGCCGGACACCTTTTGCGTCATCTCGTTAAACGATCGGGCGAGGTCGCCGCACTCGTCGTTGCTCTTGGCGTCGAGGGTGACGGTGAGGTCGCCGTCGGCGACGCGTTGCGCCGCTTCGACCGCGCGGATCAGCGGCGGGCAGATCGCACGTCGCAGCAACACCGCGATCAGGATCGCCGCCGTGGCCGCCGCGACCGTCGACACGACCATCATCCATTGCACGAACGCGGACCGCGCTTCCAAGGACTCGCCGTGCTCCCGCGTAATCTCGCCGGCGTGGGCCACGATCTCACCGAGCAACTCGTCGATACGGATCGACAGCGGCGTCACGGTCCCGGCACAGACGAACTCGGCGAGGTTCCAGTCCGGGGCGCCACGCATCTCGATCACCCGCGTTGCCTTGGCGAGAAAGCCTTCGCGGGCCTGAAGGTAGGCGTCGAAGTCGCGGCGCTGCGACGCGTCAAACAAAGATGCTTGCGTCTTGAGGTGCGCAACCGATCGCGAGCAGCCGTCGATCTGTTGCTTCAGCGTGGCCAGGACGTCGGGGGTGCCGAGGTCGAGGTATTGCGTGAGCGTGGCGGTCACCTTCAACAGGTGCATCTCGGCCTGCGACACGGAGACGACCAACGCCTTGCGTTCCGGGTTGGTCGGGAGCGAGGCTTCGGTGTCCACGATCGCCTCGAGGTGTTTCTGCATCGTCTTGCCCAGCGGCAGGACCTGATCGGTGAACATCGCGGTGGCCGGCAGGTTTTCGGGCGTGTGCGCGACGGCGACGATGTGCTCTTGGCCTTGGGCAAATGCTTCGAGCGTCGAGCGCAGCTCGGTGAGCAGCGGCTCGTCGCCCGTGCCCACGGCCAGTTCGGCGAGCGTGTCGAGTTCGTGCCGGACTTCTTCGAAGATGCGGGCGCGTTCGTCCTTGAGTTCGGGAAGGCCGAGGATGATGTACCCGCGATGCGCGGACAGCGCGGCGTGAACCTGGCCTTGCAGCTTCAGGGCAACAGTCTGCATGGGGACGTCGTGTTCGAGGACGACGTCCTGGTCCTCCACGACGGTGGCGATCTGCGTGAAGGTGAGCCCGGAGACCGCGACCATGATGGCCACAACGAGGCTAAAGCTGAGCGTGAGTTTGCGTCCGATCGTCAATCGCATAAGTCGTCTCGGGGTTAGAAACAGAAGGACCCACCACACGGGCGTGGGTTCGCGTTGGGATCGGTCGTTGGTGTGCTCGTCGTGTGCACCGCCCAAGGGGATTCAAAAAAATCTCTTGGGCTTGGTGGCTCTGTGAGTTCGAAACGCCCAAAACGTTCATCTTGCGCGGCAAAACCTCTCGGCCGACGGCTAGTGAGCGAGCCGACTCGGGTCGTTAAGTTTGAAAACCGCGGAAACCGCTCGGCCGACGGTCAGTCTTCTTGCCGGAGGTCGGCCGTGTAGTTCGGGCTTTCTCGGGTGATGCGGATGTCGTGGGGGTGCGACTCGGCCATGCTCGCGGCGCTGACGCGGGTGAAGCGGCCGTCGCGTTTCAGAGTTCCGATGTCAGGCGTGCCGCAATAGCCCATGCCCGCGCGGAGGCCGCCAACCATCTGATACACGAAATCGTTGAGCGGGCCGCGGTAAGGGACTCGGCCTTCGACGCCTTCGGGCACGAGCTTGTCGCGTTTCGTGACGCCCTTTTGCGAGTAACGATCGGCGGAGCCGGCCATCATCGCGCCTTGGCTGCCCATGCCGCGGTATTGCTTGTAACGCCGGCCCATATGGATGATCAGGTCACCGGGCGATTCGTCCAAACCCGCGAAGAGCGAGCCGAGCATGACAACATCGGCGCCGGCGGCAACGGCCTTGGTGATATCGCCGGAGTGGCGGATACCGCCGTCGGCGATGAGCGGGATATTCGCGGCGTGACAGGCTTTGGCGGCTTCGAAGATCCCCGTGACTTGCGGGACGCCGACGCCCGAGACGATGCGGGTGGTGCAGATTGAGCCCGGGCCGATGCCGACCTTGACGGCGTCCACGCCGGCGTCGATCAAGTCTTGCGCCCCCGCTTGGGTGGCGACGTTACCGGCCACGACCTCGATCTCAAATTTGGCTTTGATCGCGCGGACGGTCTCGATCACGTTGCGTGAATGCCCGTGGGCCGAGTCCACAAAGATCACATCCGCCTCGGCGTTGATTAGCGCTTCGACGTGTTCGAGCTGATGCACGCCGACCGCCGCCCCGACCCGCAAACGACCCCGTGCATCCCGGCACGCCATCGGAAACTGACCCTGCTTCAAGATGTCGCCCATCGTGATGAGCCCGGTGAGTTTGCCGTCGCCATCGACGAGCAGGAGCTTTTCGACTTTGTTTTGATTCAGGATCGCGCGGGCTTGTTCGAGCGTGGTGTCGGGGCCGGCGGTGACGAGCTGCGTGCTCATCACGTCCTTGAGCGGCTTGCGATCGTCGTCGAGGAAGGTCATGTCGCGCCGCGTGACGATGCCCAGGACCTTGCCGGTTTTGTCGCCGGTCTGCGTGACGGGGATGCCCGAGATGCGGTGTTCTTCCATCAGCCGACGCACTTCCGAAGCGGGCGCTTCCGGGGGCAGCGTGACGGGATCATTGATGACGCCGTTGGCCGAACGCTTGACGGTGCGGACCTCGCGGGTTTGTTGTTCCAGCGACAGGTTCTTGTGGATGACGCCCAGGCCGCCCTGTTGCGCGAGCGCGATGGCGAGTTCGGCCTCGGTGACGGTGTCCATCGGGGCCGAGAGCAGCGGGATGTGGAGTTGGATGTTGGCGGTGAGGCGGGTGTCGGTGTTCGCCTCGTGCGGGACGACTTCGCTGCGCGACGGCAACAGCAGCACGTCGTCGAACGTGATGCCGTCGGCGACGATCTTGCCGACGGCGGAGGTCATATCTGCGTGCTGCGCGGAGGCTTGGTCGGGCTGGGGGGAGCGGTCCAAATCGGAAGTGATGACTGCCATGTCCGATTGTCGCGGCGAGGGGTCCGTGCGTCAAGGCGACGGAGTCACGTTGGCCAAACGGTGGCGGATTGCAATAAAAAACCCTCCGGCGTGGGCCGAAGGGTTGGACGCTTCCGCGAATCGGGGCGACAGGATTTGAACCTGCGACCTCTTCACCCCCAGTGAAGCGCGCTACCAAGCTGCGCTACGCCCCGCGGCTCGAGCGGAGAACTGTACCCCCGGAACCGAGGATTGCCAAACCTGTCTTCATCGGTCGATCTCCGCCTAAAACAATCAAGCCAACGCCGGCGTCGTCGCCTTCACCATCGTGTACGGCCCCTGCGGAATCACCGCGATCCGGGCGTTGGGATTAGCCGCAGCGTAATCATTCACAAACGCCTGGAGCCGAGCCTGAACGTCCCCCGCGTAGTCGGCATCGCTCACCGGCGACACGCACAACTTCGCCTGATCTTTCGCGGGCATGCCGTCGCCAACCACATGCAGCCCTTCGATGCCAACCCGCTCTAAGACGCGCGTCTGCATCTGGAATTCCCACTGGTCTTTAGCGGTGCTGTCGCTGGCCTCGATGTCGGCCAGGAACGCCCGCCAATCGCCGGCATATCGATGCATCAACGCGGTGTACTCCGGGGAGCCGACCTCGTGCATCGCGGTGGCGATCAGCAGTTCGCCGCCTTCCGCAATCGCCGGCAACGCGGTGCACATGCCTTTGACGGTTTGATAAAAACTCGTGTCCAGCGGGAAACCGCCCGCGTTGGTGACGACCAGATCGAACGGCTCTTCGACGACCGCGGTGTTCCAGGTCGCCACCTCTTGACAGCCCGCGAGATGCGCTTCGACCATGTCGCCGGCGTAGATCCCGGCCGGTCGACGGTCGTGGGTGATCGCGCAATTGACCAGGAAGTCGCACCCCACCAGTGTCGCGACGCGCAGCGCTTCTTCGTGGCACGGGTTGCCGTCAAGCCGACCCTCCACGCTGTTCGGGTCGCACATCACGCCGAAGCCGTGGAAACGTTGCACCGCGTCAAGATCGACCAGGCCCGGGCAGATGCCTTTGCGTCCGCCGGAGAATCCGGCCATGAAGTGCGGCTCGATCAACCCGGTGACAATCTTCAGGTCCGCGTCGACAAACAAGCGGTTCACGCCGAGCGGCGGATCGTCGCTGACCCGCAGGACCGAGGACAAGTCGTCTGCCTCGTGATCCACGACCCGCACCCGCTTCAGCAACGCCGAACCGAGCATGATCTCGCGTTCCCCCGCAGTGCTCGGCCGGTGCATACCCGTGGCGATCAGCACGGTGACCTGATCGTCGCGCACGCCGGCCGTGGCCAGCTCTTCGAGGATCGCGGTCACCAGAATTTCGTTGGGCACGGGTCGGGTGATGTCGGAAATCGTGATCACCACCGTCGCCGGCCTTTTCCGGGCCGCAAGTTCGCCCAGCGGATCACAACCCACGGGATTCCGCAACGCGTCAAGCGTCGCATCGCGCGGGTCGGCAAGCGCCGGAACGTTGGGCGTGTCGAGACGCACCGCGTTTGTCGGCAGTGCCAACTCAAGTGTGCCCTCGCCGTAAAGAAGGGGAACCCATTTCTGGCTGGCTTGGGACATGGATGAAGCCTTAGCAATGAACCCGTGAAGATGAATCCGTTAGCGGCTGATGCTGATCAAGGCATTGGGTCGAAGCGCAAGCGTCTTAGCCGACTTCGAACGCGGATCCCGCCGTCGCGCCGCCAACCTCCACGACTTCAAGACCATCGCGGGAGAGCGATTCAATCACGGCCGTCACTTCGGGACGATCGCTGACATTAGTGATGAGCGTATCCACCGCGGCGGCCGAGGCCGTGAATACGTGCGAACTCACGCCAAACTTGCTGTCGTCGGCAAGCAGCACCGTCCGCGAGGCCGACTCGATCATCCGCAGCTTGATCGACGCTTGAGGCACATCGACTTCGCTCATCCCTCGCTTGGGATCGATGCCCATGCAAGAGCAGAAACACAACTCGATGTTGAACCGCCCCACCGCGTCCTCGGCCGGCAACCCGGTAAACGCCTGGGCCGCCGCGTCCAGAACCCCGCCAGTGCAGACCACCTCGATCTGAGACCGCTCTCCTAATAAGTTGCATGCCGGCAACCCGTTGGTCACGACGGTCAACGGCCGATCCGGCAACACCTTCGCCAATTCGACCGCCGTAGAACTGGCATCCAAGGCGACCACCATCCCCGGCCTGATCCAATCGAGCGCCCGCTCTGCGATGGCTTGCTTGGCCCCGGCGTGCTCGACACTGCGTTGCGAAAAGCTCCGCGCGTGCGCGGGTTGGTCCACCGCCAAGCCCTGCGTCGTCTTGGGCAACGCCCCGCCGTGCGTCCGAACCAACGCCCCGCGGTTGGCCAACAGCTTCAAATCTCGCCGGATCGTTTCCTCCGCCACGTCCAACTGACGGGCCAACTCCGCCACCCGAGCGGCTCCACGTTGAGCGACCCGCTCCAAGATTTCCAGGTGACGCTGCGAGGCAAGCATGCCCGAATCATACCGATTTATCAGTCTGATGCCTGAAAATAAACCGAATTATGAAAAATATGCCCGAAAAATCCCAATAAACCACATTTACGGCTATCTTCTCAACCTCACGGAATCTCCTGTTTGCCCGCTTGCCCGTTATTGAGCCGACCGCCATGCCCAAATCCGCCGCCGATTTCAAGCACGTCCATCATCTTTGGAACGACGCCGACGTTCAGGGCATGACCGCGGTCGAGCGGCTGGTCTACCGCTCCAACCTGCTCGGTACCGACCAACGCATCACCAACACCGGCGGGGGCAACACCTCGGCCAAGGCCAAAGAAACCGATCCCCTCACCGGCGAACAAGTCGACGTGCTCTGGGTCAAAGGCTCCGGCGGCGACCTACGCACTAGCAAACCCGAGAACTTCGCGTCGCTGTACATGGAAAAGCTGCTGCACTTGGAAGATGGCTATGGCAACGCCGGCGCGAAGACGCCGGTCGAAGACGGCATGGTCGAGAAATACCGCCACTGCACCTTCAACCTCAACCCCCGCGCGTCGTCCATCGACACCCCGCTCCACGGCTACCTCCCTGCCCCGCACGTCGATCACATGCACCCCAACGCCGTGATCTCCGTCGCGGCGTCCAAGCATCAAGAGGCTCTCACCCAAGAAATCTGGGGCGGCCGCGTCGCGTGGACGCCGTGGCAACGCCCTGGCTTTGACCTGGGTTTGGTGATGCGAGATGTCGCGCAGAAGAATCCCGAGGCCGTTGGCATCCTCATGGGTCAACACGGCATCATCAACTGGAACGACGATGACCGGGCGTGCTACGACCTCACGCTACAACTCATCGAAGACGCGGCGTGCTTCATCGAATCCAAAGACCAAGGCGACCAAACCTTCGGCGGCAAAAAAGTTGCCACGCTGAGCGAAGACCAGCGTCAGGCCACCGCCGCCGCAATCATGCCTTGGCTCCGCGGACAGGTGAGTCAACACAAGCGCTTCATCGGCACGCTCGACGACCGCGCGGCCGTGCTCCGCTTCGTCGGCAGTCGCGACGCCCCCCGGCTCGCCGAGCTTGGGACGTCTTGCCCCGACCACTTCCTCCGCACGAAGATCAAGCCGCTTTACGTCGATTGGAATCCGCAGCAGGAAGACTTGGCCGCGCTCAAGTCCAAACTCACGTCGGGCCTGGACCAATACCGCCAGGACTACGTCGCGTATTACCAGGCCTGCAAACACGACCACTCGCCGGCAATGCGCGACCCCAACCCCACCGTGATCCTGATCCCCGGCGTGGGCATGATCGCCTGGGGCAAAAACAAATCCGAGTCTCGCGTCACGGCCGAGTTCTATAACTGCGCGATCGAAGTGATGCGCGGTGCCGAGGCGATCGACGAATACATCGCGCTGCCGCAGCAAGAAGCCTTCGACATCGAGTACTGGCTGCTCGAGGAGGCCAAGCTGCAACGCATGCCCGCAGAAAAGGAGCTGGCCCGCAGAGTCGTCGCTGTGATCGGGGCCGGCAGCGGTATCGGCAAGGCGACCGCACACCGTCTCGCGAAGGAAGGCGCCCACATCGTTTGCGCGGACCTGAATCAAGACGCCGCCCAAGCGACCGCCGACGAGCTCACCGCCGTCTACGGCCAAGGGATCGGCATCGCGGGCACCGGCATCTCGTCCTGCGGTCCCGCCATCGGCGTGGCGGTCAATATCACCGACCGCGCGTCCATCGCCGACTTGCTGAAACAGACCACGCTCGCGTACGGCGGGCTCGATCACATCGTCATCACCGCCGCCGTCTTCGCCACCCCGGGCGAAGACGGTAAAAACACCGTGCAACAGTGGCGGATGTCGTTCGACGTCAATGTTCTGGGCATGTACCAAATGATCGACGAAGCCAAGGAACTATTCGCTCGGCAGAACCTGCAAGGCTCGGTCGTGCTGACCACGTCCGTCAACGCCGTCGTCGCCAAGAAAGGCACGCTCGCCTACGACACGTCCAAAGCCGCCGCCAACCACCTCGTTCGCGAGTTGGCCGTGGAGATGTCGCCCCTGGTCCGGGTCAACGGCTTGGCCCCCGCGACCGTGGTCAAAGGCTCCACCATGTTCCCCCGTGACCGCGTGATCTCCTCGCTGAGCAAGTACGACATCGGATTCGAAGAGAGCTGGTCCGACGACGAGCTCCGCAACGTGCTCGCAGAGTTCTACGCCCAGCGCACGCTGACGAAGAACCCGATCACTCCCGAAGACCAGGCCGAGACCGCGTATTTCCTGATCTCCGATGCTTCGAGCAAAACCACCGGGCAGGTCTTCAGCGTCGACGGCGGACTGCACGAAGCATTCCTGCGGTAAGTTGACGTATTGGTTGGTGTCGTCGGCGACGCCGTGATCGTTCCGCCTCTTCTCTCGATGAAACGCATGCCCGCATCCGCCCACCTCGCCATCGACCTCGGCGCCGAATCCGGTCGCGTGATGGTCGGCGTCTTCACCCCGGACGGCCTCACGCTTCACGAGGCCCACCGGTTCCTCCACGTTCCCGTCGATACCCCCAACGGCTCCTGTTGGGACATCACCGGGCTGTGGCGTGAGATCTGCGTTGGCCTCAAAGCCGCCGCCGCGCTGTGTGCGTCGCTAGGATGGACACCCGTCAGCGTCGGGGCGGATACTTGGGGTGTGGACTTTGCGCTGATGGGCCGCAGCGGCGTGATGCTCGGCCTGCCCAGTTGCTACCGCGATTCCAAGTTTCCCAAAGCGATGCCACGTGTCCACCAACGCGTCGCCGAGCCCGAGGTCTACGCCGCCACCGGTATCCAGACGATGCCGTTCAACTCGGTGTATCAACTCGACGAACGACTCCGTGCCGGGCCCGAAGCCGTCCACGCCGCCCACACGCTGCTATTCATGCCCGACCTCTTGCACTGGCTACTGAGCGGCGTCATGAAGGTCGAACGTACGGTCGCCTCAACAAGTCAAATGCTCGACGCCCGCACCGGCACGTGGAACCGCACGCTGCTCGAGCAACTCGGCCTCCCCGACGCCATCCTCCCCGAACCCGTCGCCCCGGGGACCCACGTCGGCACCCTCCGCGAATCCCTCGCCCAGACGACCGGCCTACCCGCCACGGTTGAAGTCATCGCCCCCGCCACGCACGACACCGCCAGCGCTGTCGCCGCCGTTCCGTACACCCAACGCAACGGCGCGGCCTACTTGTCCTCGGGCACCTGGTCGCTCCTGGGCGTCGAGCTCGACGAAGCGCTGATCAGCGACGCCACCCACGCCGCCGGCTTCACCAACGAGCTCGGTACAAACGGCCGCGTCCGCTTCCTCAAGAACATCGCCGGGCTCTGGCTCGTCCAACAATCCCGCGCGCAGTTCCAAGAGCAAGCCGACGCCGACGAAGACCTCAGCTACGCACACCTGACCCAACTCGCCGCCGAGGCGCCGCCGCTCCGCAGCGTCTTCCCCGCCAACCACCCCAGCCTCGCCGCCCCGGGAAATATGGCCGACCGCATCCGCGCGTTGTGCACGGCATGCGGAGAACCCGAACCTCAAACGCCCGGCCAGATCATCCGCGCTTGCCTCGAGAGCCTGGCCTTGGAGTACCGGGCCACGCTCGGCCAACTCGAAGCGTTGACCGAAACCGCCATCCACACCCTGCACATCGTCGGCGGCGGTGGGCAGAACCAACTCCTGAACCGCCTCACCGCGAACGCCACCGGCAAGCGTGTCGTGGTGGGCCCGTACGAAGCCAGCGCGGCCGGCAGTCTCCTCGTCCAAGCCCGCGCTTGCGGCACCCTTGCCAACAACGCCACCCCCCAACCACTGGGTCCCCATGTCGTCGAAGCCGGCCTTGAGCCCGACGCGGCTTCCGAAACGCTTTGGGACGACGCCGCCGAGCGCTATGCCGCTTTGTCGCCATCCCGCTGAGTGCTCTCTAGTTTTTCGCTTCTTCGCAAGCTCGCCATGTCCACAACCTACGACTCCGCCAAGCAGCAATACGCCGACCTGGGCGTCGATACCGAAGCCGCCATTGCCGCGTTGCTGTCCACGCCGATCAGCCTGCACCGCGGGTAAGGCGACGACGTCCGCGGCTTCGATGCCGGCGCGGGCGACCTGGGTTCCAGCCTTGCCGTCACCACGCCCGAGCAACTCCGCGCCGACGCCGAGCAAGTCCTCAAATTGCTCCCCGGCAAGCACCGCTTCAACCTCCACGCGATCGATCTCGATACCGACGAAAGCGTCGAACGTGACGCGATCGAAACCAAGCACTTCCAACCCTGGATCGAATGGGCGAAATCGCGAGGCCTGCATGGCCTGGACTTCAACCCCACCTGCTTCGGCCACCCCCAAGCCGACGACGGCGTCCACCTGCAATCCGCGGAACATTAAGGTGATTTCACGTCACGTCTGGCCCTCCAGGAACACGCGCGACTGGCCGTTGGGCGACGTCTGGAACGAAGCCTACCGCCGCAGCAACGTGCCCGAAGGCCTCCACTGGCTCACCGAAGTCAAACGTTACGAAACCGACGTCCTGAGTAAGCGCTGAGAACCACGCATCCCAGTAGCCATGCACCGGGCTCGGGAATCACCGACGCGGCAAAGCGGTAGTCGGCCACCACGGGGAGGTGATCCCAACGCGACGAATTCGGATCAAACACGATGTCCCGACGCTCCAACCCCGTGGCAAGCAGGTCCGGGCTGGACATGCCGGTCGTGTTGAGTACGAACGCCTGAGCGAGAGTCATGACGCTATCGGTATACACCTGATAGTCCAGACGACTACGTGACGAGCCGTTGCGGAATGTAAACGTGTCCAACGCGTCGCGGTTATGCCGCGCGTCCACGATGGTCATGGGCGTACTGTCCCAATCCGGCGGCGCGTCGGGGCCGTAGCGGAGGTTGTCGGTGAAGTTGCCGTTGGCGAGATGGTTGACCGGGGCCAAGCCCGACGCCGTGTTGTAATCGCCGACGGCGACAATGGGCGTCCCCGCGGACAACGTATCGAGCGATGTTGGATCACGTGTGTCAGCCAAATAGTCCAAGATGGAATCGACGCTGGCTAGGCGGCGTACCTCGTTGCTGTTCCCGGAGCGCGCTTTGAGGTGGACATTGATGACATGCAAGTCGTCGTCGGTCCAGGCGTCGGGCAGATCGATGGTGGCGATGGCCGGCTCACGCGGGTCGCCGGGCACGTCGGTCACGGTGTCGAGAATCGGGAACCGACTGGCGATGACCTGACCTGCGTTGCGGTGGGCGAACCATGGTGTCCCACCGGATTGCGGATCGGCGGCGTTGAGCGCCGCCGCGATTTGCGGTGCCGACAAATCGTCGATCTCCTGGAAGGCCCAGACGTCCGCATCGAGTGCACGAACCACCCGCTCGTTGGCGGGCGTCAACACGATCCGCGCCTCGGGACCAACCGTGGTGAAACCGCTGTCGTTATCGATGAATCCGCCGAGGTTGTAGACGGCGACGCGGACATCACGCTCGCTCTGGCGATCTAAAAACGTACCCGTCGGCGCCGCGTCCACGACACCCACACAAGTCACAGCCATCCACCACGCCAAGCACGCGGTAAGCCAATCTGATGAAGACCACCGACCGAATCGAACGGCCGCTTTATTCGGGGAAACATTTTTCATGGCGACACACTTTCAACTTCACTCATGACGGCAGGTTCGGCGGCCAGACGATGCCGCGGCTGACGGGTGATACGCAGATCAACCACGACGGGAAAGTGATCCGACGCGTGCGCATCGTCGGGTTCCAGCCCGGCCGCGGCGAGCGCCGCAGGATGCATACTTTGCGTGTCGAGTACGAACCCGTTCACAACCTCGGCCGTTGCGTCCGAGTACGCGAGATAGTCCAGCCGACGCTTATTGTCGCCCCACCCGAAGGTGTAGACCAATCCCGGATCGCCGACCTGTGCGGGACGGGCAAGCGTCAGCGGGCTTTGATCTTCATCGAGTCCGCGGAGCGCCGCGTTGAGCAACCGCGTTGTGCCGTTCATGTTGAAATCACCCGCAAAGACCGTTACGTCCGGCGTGGTCACGGCGACCAATCCTTGCGTCAAGCGGTTGGCGACATTGGCTTCGGCGAGCCGCCGCGTGTCGGTGGGGTGATCGAGAAATCCACCGGCCTTGAAGTGCACACTCGTGGCAACGACGCGTCCGAGCGGCGTGTCGATGGCCGCGCCGGCGATCCGGGCAGGGAAGTCCCAGCGATCGGCTTCCACCGGAGTATGCGGCGGCAGCTTGGCGAGCATCGGGTAGCGCGAGACCACGGCCGTACCGGACCCCCGGCCGCCCGAGCCGGTGACCATGGACGACCACGTGATGCCAGCGTCCACGTGCTCCGTGAACCAGCGTTCGATATCCGCCTCGCGGTAGCGGGAGCGGTCCCACTCTTGAAGCAGCGCCACGTCGGCGTCCAGCGCTCGGAAAATCCGCGAAAACGGCGGCGGATTTTCCCTCGGCTGGGCCCAAAGCACGTTCCAGACCACGAAGCGCAGGGCATCGTCGGGCTTGTCGGGGATCATGCCAGGTTGTCGGTCGGAAGGCTCGGACGCCGGCTCGGGCAGTACGGCAGAGCTGCGCATCAAGGGGCGGAGTCGGCCGGTGATCGTGTCGCGGCCGGCCACGGTGAGCTCGACCGACCCGGCTTGGTTCAGCCCGACGCGTTGTGCTGCGGCCGTGTCGCGATCCAAGCGAAGCTCGAAGTGGCGAGAAGCAAACGTCGGCTGAACGTGCAACCCGATGTCGCCGGTCGTCACCGCGTCGCTTTCAGCCCCCGCGTGATGAAACTTGACACGCGGGCCGCGCAAAGGCGGGTCCACGGAGTCGTCCTGCGGGAGACCGAACTCCAGCGAGAGGTCCGTGCCGTAGGCCAACGCCGAATCCACGCCGGTCGTCCGGTTGCCATCGGTGTTGAGCAAGACCAGGACCGACTCGCCGTGCCGTGCGAGCGTGCGCTCGTCGGGCGTGGTGAAGCGGACATAAAGGTGGTCGTCATCGGCGGCGAGAAGTGCGGGCTGGTCGCTGGGCCAGTCGCGGTGGTCGCCGTCCACGGTGAGCGTCGCCTTGGAGATCGGCGTAAGCCGGTCATTGTCGTCGTGGCTTGCGGCGAAAAACGGTGTCCGCGGACTGGGCTGGAGTTCGCTGAGCTTGAGCGTGTGTTCGATCGGGTTCGCGTTGTTCTGGTCGTGGATCGCGAGGCGGACGGTCGGGTCGGGCTGCTCCCAATCGATCGAGATGGTGCCGAAGTGGTGTCCGCGGAAGTGTCGGCCGACGCGGTGGCGGTTGATTTCCAACGGTCGGCTCGACGCGTCGCTTCGGGGGCGGGACTGCGTCAACCCGCTGGCGGTCAGGTCCCACAGCGGGTAATCGCCAACGCGAACGAGCTTGGATAGTTCAGCGTGGTGCCGGTCGCCCGAAAGAAAGATCACGCCCCCCGCCCCGGTGTCTTCGATCAAACGCAACATACGGGAGCGTTCACGCGGCAGATTGCTCCACTTCTCAAAGCGGTGCTCGTCGGAGACAAATTGGATGCTGCTAACGATCAGGCGAACGTCGGCGGGCTCCTGCAATCGGCGTTCGAGCCATTGCCATTGCGCTTCGCCGAGCATGGACTGCTCAGGGTCGGAACTGGGTTTGTAGGGAGCACGACGTTCGCCATCGGCGGCTTCGTAACGTTCGAGTTCGCTTCGGTGATAGCGTGTATCCAGCAAGATGATCTGCAAGCGTTGTCCAAGCGGCCCGAATGTGGCCGCGTGATACACGCCCTCGCGCTGGCGACGCGGCGAGTCGCTGGAAACCCCAAGAAAATCCAAAAACAACTGCTGGCTCTGCGCGCGGATCGGATACTCCCGGCCCGCATCGTTGCGTCCATAGTCGTGGTCGTCCCAAGTCCCCAGCACGGCACGCACCGAATCCCGAACGGCCGCATAGCCCGGGACGGCCGACAGCTGCGCCCACTTGCGCCGGATCACCTCGACGTCGTCGCTGTCACCGTAGATGTTGTCACCGGCCCAGACCCAGACCTCCGGGCCCTGCGTGGTGTCATCGGTTCGCCACGCTTCGGACACCGCGGACCAGATCGGCTGCGGCACGCTTTCCTTGGCACAACTGCCAAAAGCGACACGGCTCACCGGCAGCTCATCGTGGTCCACCGCGTCGTCCGCCAACGACGACACCGACACGCCAAACATCAACAGGATCAATCCCACACGAAGCATCTGCATCCAAAACTCCTGGTTAAACGACACTCACGCGACACAAACATGGAACTGCAAATATGCCATCATCGATGGCTCGAAGGACCGCGAACACCACCAACGCTACGGCCAAGCGACCACGCCAGCCGTCGCTCCCGCCTCTGCCCGAACCGGTACGCTTCGATCCGAACCGTCACACCATCGACGCTCATGAGGAACGCGAACATCTGCTGTCGCTGGTGTTTGCCCAACAAGGCGCCGGCAAACTGCCCACAGCTGCGCTGACCCACGCCTTGCGTTCGTTGGGCAGCGTCACCGCGCTGCGACGCCTCTCGCCCGAAGAACTTTCCGACCTGCTCGGGTGCCCCTTGGACATCGCGGAGGGTTTTGAAACGGCCATCAACGACCCGGCTCTCAAGCAACAAGTCCGCGAGGAATGCCGGCGACTCGACGCCGGCCCCGACCGCGTTCTGAGCCTGCTCGACGGCGACTACCCGCCCATGCTGCGGTTTGCGCCGGCCCCGCCGCTGGCCCTGTGGGTACGCGGACGCCCGATGCCGCAAGACGCGGCCGCGATCGCGCTGCTGGGTTCTTCTCGATGTTCGCCGCCCGCCGCTGCGCAAGCCACGCGTTACGCCCAACATCTCGCCGAGCAAGGCGTAACCGTACTGAGTGGCGGTGAAGTCGGCATCGACGCGACCGTGACCGAAACCGCAATCCATCACGGAGGTCGCGTCATCGTCGCGCTCGGCGCGGGCCTGCAAGCCCACCATCGGCCGAAACTTCAATCGCTCTACGACCGGCTGACCCAGACCCGCGACCCCGTGGGCATGATGCTGTCCACCGTCCCGCTCCTCACGCCGCCCAGCGTGGTTAACCAGGTGGCCGGCGACAACCTGGTCGCCCACCTCGCACTCGCCTGCGTGGTGATCCGTAGCCGACGCAACGGTGGAGCGCTCATCGCCGCACGCCTCGCCCACGAAGCCGGGCGACCGCTGCTCGCGGTGCCGGGCGAACCCGACGCCGAGGATGTTCAAGGCTGCCACCAACTGCTCGCCTCGGGACGCGCGACGCTCGCCCTGAATCCCAACGACGCGCTCGAAGCCGCCATCCAAACCGTGGCCGAAGTCACCCAGTGTCACGCCCAGCGCCGGTGGCTTCAGCCGCACTTCACGGCCGAACACCCCATGGGCCCCGCCGAAAGACAAGACCGCCGACTCATCTCCGAACTCCGCCGATCCGACACGCCGCTGGACCTCGACCGTCTTGCATCCCAAGCCGAACTCGATCGGCCGGAAGCCGCCCGCCGTCTCACGCGTCTGCGCCTGATGGGATTGATCCGCTACGACGCCACCACGCATCAGTTTTCGCGCTTGGCGTGACGAAGTAGCCAACATTTCAAAATCCGAAAGATGATCGGGCCGTTCGGTCATGATCGCTGATTGCCGCGGCAGGATGTGACCGCGTAGAACACCGCGACGGGGCGACAAACCCCGCCGCGGCGGATGGGTGCAAGGTTCACATCAAGCGATGCGGCGACGCCGAGCCAGCAAGCCCAGCCCCGCCATCACCAGTGCGGCCGAAGCGGGCTCGGGCACCGTGAATCCGCTGAGGTCCGGGCTGACGGTCGTGTCGCCCCAGTTGTTCAGCACACGGTTGAGTTCTTCCTGATCGACCTGCGAGCTGGCGAACGGGTCGCCGTTGGAAGCAAACGGCGCGTCCAAGCCCCAGTTGTTCAGGACGAGGTTCAGATCGCCCTGTTCCACCTGACCCGAATCGTCGTAGTCGCCGACAAGGCCGGTCGTAGTAACGAGCGTGCCGAAGAAGGCCACATCGTCGAGCAGATAGTTCTCGGCACCCGAGCTGCTGCCGAACGTGATGATCGCTTGGGCGGCGAGCACCTCGTCGGCGATCGGCGTCGTGAACTGGCCGATCTCCCCGGCGGCGGCCGTCAGCTCGCCCAGGATGCCGATGCCTTCCAGGCCGTTTCCGCCTTCGAAGTACAAGACTTCCACGGTCTCGTCGCCTTCGCTGGTCGTCAGGAGCAGCTCGATCTGAATCAGGTCTTCCGCTTCGTAACCCGTGTCGTTCGCGCCGATGAGTGCCTGGAACGTCACGTCTTCGTAGTTGCTGAGATCGACCGTATCGAACGTGATCTGTAACGTGCCATCCGGGTCATCGACCACAAACGCGTTGGAGCCATCTCGGCCGTCGTTCACGCCACCGACCGTTGGGTCCAGCGCGAGGAAGTCGAAATCGACCGGCCCGAGCACGTCGCCACTGTTTTCACCGAAGCCGGTTTCGAAGCGGGTCCGCGTGTCGATGAAGTCCGACACGTAACCCAGGTCGCCCGCGGCCGCGCTGGATGCGGTGCTGTTGACCGCCGAGATCACGCTGTCGATGAACACGTCGTCGGCGGTGTCGATCGTGTCGTCGTCGCCGTCGTACTGGATGCGGTTATCGATCAGCACACCGTTAACCGTGGTGCCGGTCTCGGAGTTGGGATCATTGAGCAAGCGAACACGCGTGCCCGTCGCCGCCCCCGTATCGCCGAGCGGCTGGGGATCGCCCCCCGCGCTGTTGCCGCCGGAGTTGGTGCGCTGATCCTTGTAGCCGACAAACAACACGTCGGTGAAGTCGCCGTCGCCGTTGATGTCGTCACCGTTGAAGGCTTCCGAGAAGCCAATCAGTTGGTCGGTCTCGTCGCCGTCGCCGTTCACGTCGCCGATGTTGGGGTCCGACTCATCGAACACCGTGTAGTTGGCGGCGGTTTCGTTCTCAAAGCTGGTGCCCGCGATCCGTTCACCGGCGATCGCCACGCGTTCTTCGGCAAACTTGACGAAGTCCGTCACGATCTCCAGGCCTTGCGGAACCGGAGCCGGCAGGACGTCACCCACGACCGTCGGCCGAACGATGTTGTTCGCGCTGCCGGGCGTGAGATACAGGCTCTGGTCGCCGGGCGTGCTGGGGTCCAGGTCCGAGGGGATGATCGAATCGACCACATCGCCGTTGGGCTGGATAAAGATGATCTCCTCATCACTGCCTTCGTTCACGCCGCCGGCGGTCGTGCCGTCGAAGCCGAACACGCTGCCGTCGCTGTCGTCTTCATTACCGGGGATAAAGTCGATGCCGGCCGTGTTGACGTCCAAGTCATACGCAGCAGGCGTGCCGTCGGTGAAGCGGAAGAAGCCGTCAGGACCGTCGGGGCTGATGCCGACGAACTCGTCGTAACGCTGATCGAAGAACGCAAAATTACCTTGGGGATAGGCCGCGCTCGGCGTCTGCGGGAACGCCGCCGAGAAGTCGTCGGCGTACCCCTTGCCCGTGAATCGTGGCGTGGTCTCGGAGCCGTCGGCCAGTTGCTGGATGTTGTTTTCCGAAGCAAGCAACGTGACCGCGTCGTACACGGTGGTGAACGGCAAGACCCCGTCGACCGTGCCATCATTGTCGCTATCCAGGTCTGTCGAAAGGCTGCCGGTGAAACCGCCGACCAACGCGTACGTCGCCGAAGGCTCAAACACCGGGAACAGCGCGTCGCCGCCACCGAGAAAGTACGTCGCCGGGTCGGCGTCGGGGTTGTAGTCCACGATTCCGGGCGGCAGGTTGCCCGAAGGATCCGTCTGAGCGCCGCTGACCACGATCGGCTGAGCGAAGAACAGGTTGTTGGTGGGGAACGTGTTAGACGGGTTCGTGAAGTCGATGTTGAGGTCGAGGAAGCTCGTGATGTTGCCGGCGGTCGACTCGTTCCCGCTGATCACGATCAGCGCCGCGCCGGGTCCCAGGTCGGCTGCGGACTGGGCTGAGAATTCAAAAAAGTCATTCGCGTCGCCCGTCCCGTTAACAAGCAACTCCTCAAAACGAAGCTGCGCGGAGGCGGTCGCCACCGTCAGCATCGGAACCGAAAGACAGGTCAGCAATCGCGCCGTCGAGAGTCTCATGGATCAATCCTCCGTAAGGATGGTGGGCTTGAGTTCAAGCCGGGATAAAAGCGATCGACCCACGGCCGATCGTCGGTCAATCGTCGTCGGTCAGTTCCCCAGATCGATGTCGCGGATCATGTCCCACAACAATTCCTGATTCGGGTTGCGCTCGCCTTGCCGCGCGGTATCGCCCAGGCCACCGCCGCCCTCCGAGCCGTACTCAGGAAACCATTGCAGGGTCTCGGTTTCCTGATCGGTGGCGTAGTCCGCGTTGGGGTCCGGGCGGGCCGTCGCGGTGCGTGTGGGTTGGTTCACGTTCCGGGCGCTTCCGTCGGTGAAGGCAACGTTCGCCGAATCGTTCGCGTGCCGGAGGCCGACCCGTTCGCCACTACTCGCACTAAACCGGGTCACCGACGAAGAAAACGCAAGCGTCGTATCCTCGGCCGCACCGTCCACAAACAAAACCGTCTCCGACGGCTTGCGGATGTGCTTGTCGAGATGCACAAATTGGTCTCGGATGGTGTAGATCGCAGCACCGTTGTCCTGCTTGGCTCCCTTCCAACGCACCGGGAAATCGCTGTTTTCCGTGCTTAATGTCGGGTCCCCGCCCCGCCGAAAGTTGCGGTTCATCTTGATGGTGCGGTTGGCTTCACGCTGCGTCTGCGCGTTGGCGTTACCCACGCCCTCGGGCACACGATCGCTGAAATCCCACCAGACCGGGTCTTGCTTGAATTCGTTGTAATTTCGGTTTTCGGCCACGCCCGACCTCGAAGCGTCATCCTTTTTTGACTGACCTAAGTAGTAGTCCAACGCGATAAACCAGTTGGCGGTCTGATCCGGGTCGGGATTCATCCGCAAACGATGCACCGATCGAAAGAGAAGTGTGTTGCGATTGAATTTCCCGTCGGGCGTCGTCGGCTGCAACCCGGTGTCCGGCATGCAGAACAAGCCGTCGTAATCGATCGTGTAATTGTTGGCAGCTTGAGCGAGCGAACGCATGTTGGCCATACACATCATCGATCGCGCCGAGTCCCGGGCCGCCCCGAGAGCGGGCAACAGAATCCCGATCAACAACGCGATAATGCTGATCACCACCAGCAATTCGATCAAGGTGAATCCTCGCCGCGAGTCGACTGCGAATCGTGTGGGGTGCCGAAAGCCGGTCCGTCGGATCAAGTACTTGAACGTCATGGCGCGAACACTAAGAACGCTTTGAACGCCTCATCAATCGTGCATCGAATACTGACCGTGTGCTTGTGAAATCCAAGCTCACCTCGATGATTTTGGAAGATGGTTGGGTTCAGAAGTGAATTGTTTGCGTTCAGTTTTGATTTCACCTTGAGCCGCCAACTCGGTTGAGCTCGCTAACGCTTTGGCCGCAGAATCGTGACACTTCGCTGCTTTACTGCTCGCATCCAGAGCAGAAGGGTCCAAGCATGAACCGCCATCTCAAATCGTTTCCGCAAATTCGATCCATGACGACCTTGTGTCGGTTTTACGTTGAATGGTTAGCGGTTTTGGGACTCGCCGCCGCGTTCGGGACTGATGCCCTGGCGGTTGAACCAGAGCCAGACCAAGCGTCGGGGGACACCGCGTTCCCCATCATCATCGCCCACCGCGGCGGCGCGTAAAGACCCCCCCCAAAAAAAAAACCCGCGGGTGGCATTGGGAGGGAGCGCCGGGGCCCCCGTGTAGGGGGGGGCCGGTGGGGGGCCCG